>NZ_JAUHIU010000011.1:220000-302074 GCF_032381555.1 Bradyrhizobium sp. SZCCHNPS1003 | reverse complement strand
CTTGAACGGCCGATTCGTCATGCCCCCAAATCTTACCGTGAACACTGAGTTCTTGCCCAGCCTCGTCGGGCAAATCAGACCGATGCTCTTCGCCGTCTCCTGCTCGCTGAAGGGGCGTTTCGCGATCGTCACGGACCGTGGAGCGGGGGATGCGGTGGCCGCTTTGGGCTCGCAGTGCGCGTTTCGCGTGCGGACGAACGAGCCTGATGCGGACGGTCAAGCCGTGTGGTCCCGACACCCCGACGCTGGTGTCTTGGTCGGCGACGATGTCGATGACGGGGGCAAGCAAGCCCGGTCCCCTGGGAGAGCACGGAGCAGCCGTTCAACCCATCGCGCAGGGAAGGCCGGTTGTTCGGCCAATCCTGTGGTGACTGCCGCCTGCTTTTCTTTCTGCAGGCGGGCCATGGGTGCGGCCTGCACCCGGCCTTCCCTGCGCCCTTCTCTTGGAAGGGCGTCCCGAAGAGCAAAGCTCGGACGCGCAAACGCGCCGCGAGGCTACGAAGCCGCGCTTACAGGTCGGAGATGTCGGGTCGAGCGCCGGGAATGGCGCTCCCTAGGGGAATCGAACCCCTGTTTCAGCCTTGAGAGTTGGAGTTTTTCCCGCTCAGCCAATTCGCATCCATTCGCCACAATCCAATATTATCATGCACTTAGCCGATGTCTGTTCGCGGTCGGCCGCCTCCGTACGCCCTCGCTTATTCGACGGATATTCGACGCTTTCGAGAAGGTTGTCATGGCGAAAACACTCGCAGAAGAACAGATCACAACGGCCAGGGCGCGCTCCAGGTTGGATCTAGGCGTACATTGGCGTCGCCTCGATGCCGAGGCGCATCTTGGCTATCGCAAGGGCAAGCGAAGTGGGAAATGGCTGGTACGCTGGCGCAATCACCATGACGGGGCCAATTATAAGCAGGCGCCGATCGGCGTTGCCAACGACGTCAACGACAAACCAACCGAAGGCACGCTGACCTTTGAACAAGCCGCGACACAAGCACGAGAACACGTCACCCGGTCAAGGGCAGAAGCGGCAGCGCTAGCTGCCGGACCGCCGCCCACGGTGCAAGCGGCAATTGAGACATACGTTCGGGAGCGCAACGCCCGTGACAGCCGGAGGGTCGGTCGCGAGATTCGCTCCGACGCTGGCCACCGACTGCGGCGCTACCTTCTCGGTCAAGAGCGCCGTGGTCGTCAGGAAGCCATTAAGGCTGCCCCCCTTGTCGCTGTCCGCCTGTACACGTTGACAGAAAATCACCTTTTGATCTGGCGTGAGAGCCTACCTGCAAAATTGAAAGCCACGACCAGGCGCCGGCTCGCTGCTGACCTGAAGGCAGCCCTAAATGCAGCATGGCTCCGCCTGCCCTCGGAACAGAAGAAGTTGAACCCGACATTCCCCTCGATCGTAAAAGACGGCCTTAAGGCTGAGCGCATCGACGATGACGACGAGATATCTGTAGCTCGAGACAACCAAATCCTCACCGATACACAAGTCAGTACCCTCCTCCGAGCCGCGCGCAATATCGACGAGGAGCAAGGGTTTGAAGGCGACCTATATCGCATTGTCGTGTCCCTTGCAGCCACGGGGGCGAGATTTGCGCAACTAAGGCGAATGCGCGTGAGTGATGCGCAGCAGATAGAACGACGCTTGATGGTCCCAGGGTCGTACAAGGGTCGCGGCGGCAACGGCGGCTATGTCCCGGTACCAGTGGGCGAAGATGTCATCCGCGTCCTGTTGCCTGCAATTTCAGGCCGCCCGAAAGAAGCGCCATTGTTTGAGCGCTGGAGGTACGAGCAGGCTGGTAGCTTTGGGTGGAAGAAGTCAGAGCGCGGTCCGTGGAGGACAGCCGAACTCACTCGCCCATGGCAAGATATCCGTG
The DNA here is from genome assembly GCF_032381555.1 of Bradyrhizobium sp. SZCCHNPS1003. NCBI lineage: Bacteria > Pseudomonadati > Pseudomonadota > Alphaproteobacteria > Hyphomicrobiales > Nitrobacteraceae > Bradyrhizobium > Bradyrhizobium sp. SZCCHNPS1003. The sequence continues at coordinate 300,200 of NZ_JAUHIU010000011.1, read as the reverse complement.
AGCGCGCCGGACTCCCGAAGGTCATCCCTTATGCGCTTCGGCATTCCAGTATCGTACGCGGCCTACGCAATCTTCTCCCTATTCAGCACGTTGCCAAAATGCACAACACGTCAGTGCAAATGATCGAACGCCATTATGCGAAGTACATCGCAACCGCCCTCGAAGATCTAGCTAGGGCGGCTGTCATCCCCCTCATTCACGCGGAGAGCCGAGATAAGCATGCCGCTGATGGCGGGGTCCAACCAGAAGCTCTCGTTGCAGATCCATAATGCCTCAGAAGGAACTGCCATGCTGAGCCTAGGTCGCAACGCTGCCGGCCGGCAGGCGGGCTTGCGGCTATTTTCAGGTCGACACAAGAATCGAGCATTATCTACTTGACTGGCAACTTTTGAGGCAACAATTCTATCTGCTGTTGGCGGGCGCTGTATTGATGCCAACCAGAAACAGCAGAGATTGCACAACGACGAGCCTGCGACGACCGATCGTCGTCGTCTTAACCCGACCATTCCCGATGAGTTCATAGATTTTTGTTCGCCCAAGGCCAGTCGCTTCACAGGCTTCCGCCACGGTACAGGTCAACCGCTGCGCAAACGGGATGCAACCCGGGGGGTGGCGCTTTGGCTCACCTGGAGCCACAATAGGCGCTGCTTGGGTAGTGCCTTTGATGCCTCGGCTACGCCGCGTCAAGGTTGTGCTTCCTCTGTGATGGAAGAACTTCACCGTGAAGCCGCCTGCCCCAGACGTCAACAGAGCCGAAAGAGCGAAGTGTCCTAGCGTACATCAGAAAGCTACGGAGGGACCAACACTTTTCGAATTAAACCAGTTGCGTTCAAATTCCTCCCCTTTCATCTGCGCGAATCTTCTATAGGGACGTCAGAGTCAGCGCCGCAGCCGGCCGCGCAGGAAGTGGTGAGCAGGGGACCATTGGCCAGCATCTCGGCCATGGCGACTAGTTCATCTCCATGTCGAGCAGCCGACCCAGCCGATGGACTTGTTCGCGCTTATCGCTCACGGACAACCACGATGACGCCTTCGGCGCGGTAGAGCGCACGTGTTCAATGGTATCCAGCATGCCACCGGACTTGCCGATCTCTCGCCCGCCCTGCATGCGCCACAGCTGCTCCATTGGGAGCAGTTGCGCGGACCGGAAGAATTTCATCTGGTCTAGACGCGGCCTGGTCTGACCTTCAGAGTGAGTTCATCACAGAACCGCTAGCCGCCGACCGTCCCGCGGAAAGGTTGGCGGGTGCATCGGATAGACGCTTGCGATGACATCGACGATACGACGGTTAAATCACGCAACTTTTGGACGGTACGATCACGTCGATCTTGACACCGATGAGATCAGCTTTGCTAAGGCGGTGAAGATTCATCAGTGCCCGATATGCGGGTCACCTTTTCGGACCTTTACGCACGCCCTATCAAACGTTCGGACCCTACATCTGGTTCTTTGCCCGGCCTGCGGCTGGTGGCACCTTCACCGCGAAGAAGAGTTCCTGAATTCGAGAACAAACCAGAACGTTCACGCGACCTGGTGGGAACTATATCACGCGGTCTATTCGGAAGTCCCTCCCGGCTCTCCCGACGTTCCCATCGAGCAATTGCGTGTCCATTTGGCGCGCTTCTGGGAGCAACGTAAGCACATCACGGCGCAGCAGGCGGAAGACCTTGTGGCGTCCGTGTTGCGCGAGCATTACGCGGGCGACATCCTCCGCCTGACTGCGAATGCAAACGCTCCGGATGGCGGCATCGATCTGTTCATTTCCAACAGGGACGGTCAGGTGCAACGCGCTGTCCAGGTCAAACGCCGCATAACTCATGACGTAGAAGCCGTCACGGAGGTGAGGAACTTCGTTGGAGCAATGCTTCTGAGCGGCGTGGACCATGGGATATTCGTCACAACAGCGGCTCGGTACACCAGCGATGCATTGGCTGTTGCCAAGAATACTAATCTTTCAAAACATAGATTGAGTCTGGAATTGATTGACGGCGAGCGTCTGCTTGAACTGCTCGAATTCGCGAATCGCAGCTTGGCGATCCAGCTTCCGCCTGATGTTCAGATGGGGCAGCTATGGAGCGGCGACGATGGCACTATGGTCGAGTACCAAAAGCTGCTATTTGGCGATCTGCCCCGGCTGTTCCCACTCGCGACTCCGCGCTGACTCCCCAAGGTCCAATGTGAGCCCTGGGCGCCCGGCTCGCGGAGCATATGTAACCACGGCTGATCAACTCCGGGATCGGCACCTCTTCCTCCACAACGCACCAATTGCGTCCTGATAAACGACAGGTTCATCGTTTCGAAAAAATTGGCGATTGAGGCGTTCAGAATATTTTCATCATCACCAAGAATGCTATTCTATATCGGATGTCGGTCGTCGCGGCCGAGATCGAAGATTGGCTCGTGCGACGAATTCCTATCTCAGCCTTCCCTGGCGTGTCGGTCCGTGTTCTACTGAGTTAAGCGCTTGCAACTCCCGATTATGCCGTCACAGCCAACCTTTCTCGACTGCGAGTTCGACGCCGGGGCCGTTTTGCCGAACCTGTCGAACCAAGTTAGCCTTTGCCAATTCAACTTCACGGCGGAGATTCGAATCTGATACGAGGTTACGGCCTTGTGCAACGATGAGAGCACCATTTTGCGCTCCTATCCTGACGACATCGCAACCGAACAGTTTTGGCTTTTCTGGCAACGTCATAATCTAGTCATGTCCATGCACCGCGGAGCTGGCGAATATTCGGGCGCATCAGAATGATTTTCTGGGGAGCGGATATTGCGGAAAACACCCAGGGCTTGGATATACTTGGTGTCAGGGCCTTGGATCAACGTCTCGAAGCAGATCTCGTAAACGGCGTCACGACGGTGTCGGCGCGTGGCCGATATTTCTCAATCTTGCCTTGGGCAATCAACACCTCTTACGTCAAGACTCTCGATCGACACCTGCCGTTCGCCATCAGCCAGCTAACAACATTTCTCACACGTGTCGAGTTTCTGATCATCGCTGCCTCACAAGCTGATCATACCCGAAAGGCGGGCGGGGCAATCCTCGGCAGCGACGTATTCTCGGAAGAGATGAAAGCGATCGCGGCCGGTCAGGAGGTTCCGCTGCCTGAATCCGAAAACAGTCGGATACTCAATACATACTACAACCCATGCAAGGGTCTGGGGCTTCTTGTTGATGGAAAGATCGGGAGCCCCGTCCCATATCGACTCACCGAGCGCGGTACGGCACTTTGGAAGGCTCGTCAAAACAGGCTCACTGACCCTTCGATCATGGACCGCTTGTTCGACGGCGGCTCGCTCACGAGAGACCATGCGACATGCGCGATCGATTCCTTCTCGCTGGGAAGCATGGCTTCAGGAAGCGACGAAGCTATGCTGCTACGGGAGGCGTTCGGAACCCCGTGGAGAACGACGCAGCCACTGCAATCACAACTGGACCAGCGGTATCGGCGCTCCGAGGAGACGCGGCTATGGCTTCAGAGTTTGGCCTCGAACGACCGTGCATCGGCAAACCAACTACTGGCGCGCAATCTTGATGCTTGCTGCAGACGAGAGCAAGACAATTTGGTGTCGATCGCTTGGGCTAACTACGAATGGCGTAGAAGACATCATTTCGCGCTTGAGCTACTACTCAGCGCGGTATGCGGCCTCCTGCAAAACATCGATACCGGAAGTCCTAAGGAACTCGTCCAGGAGGCGAAAGCTGATTTTCTGCGTGATCCGCGTGCACTGTCAGGATACTGGCCCGAGGCACCTGATGCTTGGCAGCGAAGCGCTCGCAACGCTGCGGCCTCTGTTCCAGCAGACCTGATGGCCGAGAGGGCTCTACCATTCTCTCCCTTCACCGAAATGCGCGCCTCCCATCGCCTTCTGGGAGCGTTCGCTCTCGTTTCCGCTCTGGAGAAGCAAACTCGTCCGTTCCGTGACTTCGGCCCGGGATCACCCGTCCGTTCGACGAGTGATCTCGCACTACAACTCGCCATGACAGCAGATGAGACACCTTTCGATAAATTCATCTGCACCTTCATGGAGCGATGCGCAATCGCCCCGCATTTGCAGGTGACACTCAGGAAAATGTCAGGCGGTCAAAAGTGTTCTCTGAGATTCTTCCCTGACGGTCAGCGGCTGCGATTGACCGCCAACCAGATCGTTGCCGGCTTCAGCAATAGCCGTCTCGACAACACAATCAATATTCTGGTCGATATCGGATTCTTCCGGCGTGGCGCCAATGGCGAACTCATCACAATGGAGGCCGCATGAGAGAGATGAATGTCATCGAGCGTCTCTGCGGGTCCGTAAAGAAGGCCCACACCGCAATCGTCCTCACCCACAACATCGATTTTTTGTTCGTTGAGTCCGTCGTGCTCCCTCGCCTGAGGGCTATCGGATCGCCGCAGCTTACCATTTTCGCTGATGCCGCCTGCGCGGCAAGCAGCTATCAGACGCAAGAGACGCTCGTCTCTCTGCTCGGTTTCCGTTACCGGGTGGTGCCAATCGATCTGGGACAGGCCCGACGCTTTCATCCGAAAGCCATCTTCCTCGCCGGGAATGATGGTTCGGGTCTCGCGGTCGGCAGTGGCAATATGACCTACGGAGGCTGGAGCGGAAATAAGGAGATCTGGACAGACTTTCTCGTTCCGGGCAGTGGCGCAGCGCAGATTGCGAGCTTCAGAGAATATCTCGCAGTGATCCTTTCTTACGTGCCCGACTCTGCCGCAGTCCGAGCCGAGGTTCTCGGCTTGTTCGATGAGCCAGAAAATGCATGGGCGGCGGCTCTGCCAGAGCCTGGAGGTCTCGCTTGGACTCCGAAGACGACACCGATGCTGGATCAGATTCTGATGCAGATCGGCGGGCCGCCCACCGCAATCGAAGTTCTCAGCCCCTACTTCGATCCAGAAGGTGCTGCTTTGGCACGCATCGCCGAACTCTGCACCGGGGAGGTTCGCGTGATGCTGCAGCCGAGGCGAGCTGGGCTGTCACAAGATATCGTTGCGACACTACCCAAGCAGATCCGGCTCAGCAGCATCGAGGCGATCGCCGAAGATGCCCGGCACAAATTTATCCATGCAAAAGTCTATTCGTTCGCGACCTCTGCCGACTTTTTTGTTGCGGCAGGCAGCGCCAACTGTTCGCGGGCCGCGCTCTTGGCTGATGCTTCATGGGGAAATGCGGAGATCATGGCGGTATCAGCGTTGCGCACAGAAGATTTCGAAGAGCTCTGGTCTAGCTATGCCTTGACGGATTCAGCACCAGAGCTGCCGGAGACTCATCCGTCGGAAGACTGGACATTCGGGACGAGTGAGCTTCGGATCCTAGCTGCTCGGAGAGATGGCTCCGAACTGACTGTTCACTACAAGGCCCATGACGAGTTGTCAGAGGTCTCGATCCAAACCAAAGCTAACGTCTTGCTCAAGGCGCATACCGTGTCGCCTCGCAGGGCAGATTTCGACATCAACGAACAAGTGAACTCGGTGTCACTTGTTGCCCGGACTATCGGTGGCCGCACGGTGACCTCCCTTCCCTGCTGGATCGACGACGAGCGCTCTCTTCGCATGGCCCCCGCTGAGCGCGTCCTTAGAGACAAACTCGAAGAAGCAGCAGCCCGCGGATCGCTTCTAGGACGCGATTTTTTGCAGATTTTGGAACTGTTCGAGCATCATGTCCAACGGGACGCGGCACACGGGGGCAAGGTAACCAAGGCTCGCAGCGACGAGAATGCAATTGCCTACTTTTCTGAAGCCGACATCTATGCGGAAGAATTCGGAACGCCGCCTCCATCATCCAACTCTGCCCTGCCGGTCGGCTTCTCCGAAACCGATGAGCTCGCTCTTATCTATTCGTTTTTCCGTACGCCCAGCGAGCCGAACCCGAAGCGTCGACCCAGTGTCCAATCAAGCGACGAAGAGAAGGAGGGAGAGGACCAGAAGCCCGAAGCCGTAAAGCGCGCCTCTATCGACAACTCTGAGCTCGACATACAGCGAGTTCGGCTGATTAGACTTCTCACGAAAATTGAGGTCGCGTTGCAGCGGCCCGAATATCTGCAGCGGCGCAAAGCTGACCGCGTGGCGGGCGACATTGCCTTCCTGGCCGTGCTCATGGCCAAAGCACGCGCCGATGAGTTGCTCGACGAGCAATCCTATCGAGCGCAGGCAACACGATTCTGGCGCATCCTGTTCTTCGGGCCCAAGGGCGACAACGGTATCATTCCTCTTTTCCTGACAAGCCTCGACGAGGACGCCCGTGCAACCTATACGGCCAACGTGCGCTCTCCGAGGCTGAGCGCCGCCATGTCCTTATGGTGCACATTCGACTGGACTGGAGCAGAGACAGATGCTCAGAAATTCCGCTTCTCGACCGCTTTGCTCGCGTCGCGCTATCGCTGGCTCGCCGAAGGCGGCGATCAGGCTACTTTGGTGGAAGAGCTCCACAGGCTCGCAGAGAAACTTTTCCCGGCATCACGCTATCAGGATCTCTTCGACGCCTGGGTTCGCTGGGTTCGAGACGGTCACGCGATAGCTGCGCTTTATGCAGCTCTCGGAGATCGCCAACAGGGCGAGCTTGCGAAACTCTGTGTGCGACCAGCAGTTAGTGCAGGAGAGCTGACTTGGCAGGCGGGCCACGGCTTGTGCGTATTGCATCAGGGCATCGCGCGCGTACCAACGAAGGCCCAATTGCTTCCTTTGGATGGTTCCGACACGATCCGCGTACAATCGAAGTTTGTCGCACCTCTGATCGACATCCTGCAATCCGACATAGAGCTGTCTGACCGTGCTAAGCATCGAGCGCTGAATCTTCTCATAGGCGCACGTCTCGGCTGACTGCGGAATCCATCTGGATCATAACGAAATTGCAAGAGCTTGCTCGTTCATAAGACTATATAGGTAAGCCCGGTTTAAGCAGCGTCTAGTTTTCTTGCGAGCTACTATTTCAGCGGCTTCGATGCGCCGCGAGCGCTTCAGCCTGTATTGCTAGAATTTGAAGATCATGGTCCGAGAGAGCACGGCTCGCGGTACGGAGCCTTTCGGTAAGTGCGGCTCGGTTCGAACCTTCTCTCCCATCTTCAGAAAAGCCCAATAAGACATTCGGAGTAGTGGCCAACACCTTGCAGATCCGTAATAGCGTCGACAAGTCCGGCTCTCGATCGCCTGTAACGTAAAATCCGTACCTTCGTTCGCTCAACCCCGCGCGACGCGCGACCTCGGCGTTTGAGAATCCGAGTTCTTTGGCGCGAGATCGCAGCTTCTGCCCCAGTACTTGCATCAGAACAATTTGTTCTGATGCGGCTTGCCTGGTCCATGTAACTATTGTACTGTATCAGGTACAGAATGTACTTATCGGGAAGGCCATCCGCCGTTAGAGGTCCCCCCATGAAGGCCAATAGCCCAACGGAAGGCGAAGCACTCGCGCTTCTAAATGAGCTTCCAGCGGACCAGACAGCCCCAGCTGGACACCTTGAGGATGATTTTGCTCTCGTCCAGCTGGACACGACGTTTGTCACGCTGCTGTCAGAGATTTCCGCCTTAGAGCCCGAGCACAGTGACAGTCGGGCGCGAAGAGATGCGGAGGACGTTCGTTTGGACGAGGCCAGTCGAACGCAGAAAATCGAATCGGTTCTGGCACGCATGGAGTGCGTCGAGCGGGCAATTATGGCCACACCAGCGCGGACGATCGTAGGTCTAGGTGTAAAGGCGCGTCATGCAGCCTACGTAGTATCAGAGCATTGGGATTCGCCTATCGAGCAAATTAGCTGGGATGCCCGAGCTGTTCGGCTCTTGATTGAAACGATATGCAAAGCTGCCGGCGTGCGGTTGCACTTTCCTCGTAAAGCAGGCCAATGAACGGCGCGCGATCAATGCGACGTCAGCACAGAGCGCTCGGTCTTTCCGAGCCTCGGATCGGCCATCCGCCAAGGGCGCCCACGGACGACGAAGTAGCGCCCGTCCGGTGTCACGGGATGATTCAAGCTGACTTCCGCTGCCGGCCGGCGGCTGGCTTCTTCGCCGGCGCCTCCTTGGCGGCAGCCTTCTTGCCGGCGATCGGCATCGGCGTGCCCTTCTGACCGGCGGCAGCCTTCTTCGGCTTCTTCGCGGGCTTGGCTGCCTCCGAGGGCTACGCTTGGTGCCCGACCGAGCGGCGCAGCGCCTCCATCAGATCAACCACGTTCTCGCCATTCGGCCGGCCCTCCGGGCGGATCGTATTGCCCGCACGCTTCTGATTCATCAGGTCGATCGGCGCGGTCTCCTAGTGGCCTTCGAACTTCTCCGGCGCGAACGTCCCCCCCTCTGTTTCACGATGTGCCGGGCGAGGTCGAGCATATCTTTCGTGATCTTCACGTACTGGATTTCGTCGAAATACTCCCGCTCTGAGCGCACCTCATACGGGTACCGAAGCATCGTGCCGACCAGGCGTCGTCCATCGGCTCCAGCTCGATCATGTGCTCGCGGGTTGCGAGCACGATCCGGCCGATCGCGACCTTGTTCATTTCCCGGATTGTCTCGCGGATGACTGCGACGGCGTCATGACCGACCTTGCCATCCGGACGCAGATAGAGGGGCGGATCAGATAGCGCGGGTCGACGTCAGCCTTGTCCACGAACTCATCGATCTCGATCGTACGCGTGGACTTTAGGGCGATCTCCTCGAGCTCTTCCTTCGAGACCTCGATGCACTGGCCCTTCTCAAGCTCATAGCCCTTGACGATGCCCTCGTTGGGGACCTCTTCGCCGGTGTCGGCGTCGACCTTGACGTGCTTGATCCGGCGGCCCGTCGTCCGGTTCAGCTGATTGAAGCTGATATTATCGGACTCGCATGTGGCCGGGTAGAGGGCCACCGGCACGTGACGAGCGACAGGCGCAGGAAGCCTTCCAGTTGGCGCGGGGGGCCATGAACACGTAACTCCGGTTGAAGCTGTCCGGATTCAAGACGACAGACGGCGCCCGGTTCCGACATGGCGACCGATCAGAATCAGAAGACCACGTGATCCTCTTCGCGCTGCGCTGGCGGGCTCGAGCGGGCAGAAAATGGCCGTGAATCGCCTGAATTCCCAATACCTCATGGCCGTCTGCTTGGGTATGGTGGCGCGTCATGACCGCCGGGCCGCGATTCCGCCAAGACCACTTTGACCAGGCTGCCGACTTGGCGGCCATGGCAGAGGCCCTCGCTCAATCGCCCGATTACCGGGTGCTGCGCCGGCTGGTCCCCCGAGCCCCGTGCCCTCGCGCTATCGGACAGGAGGTGAGGACGGCCGTCCTGCTGGACACCGAGACGACGGGCCTCGACCACTCTCGGGACGAGGTCATCGAACTCGGCATGCTGTCGTTCGACTACACCCGGGAAGGTCGCATCGTCGGCGTCAGGAGCATCTTCTCCGCCTTCCACGAACCCAGCCGCCCCATCTCCGCCGAGGTGACGGCGCTCACCGGCATCACCGACGAGATGGTCGCCGGACAGCGTATCGATCCGGACGCGGTATCGGCGTTCGTCGCCAGCGCTGCCATCGTCATCGCCCACAATGCCGCCTTCGACCGTCGGTTCGCCGAGCGCTACTGGCCGATCTTCGAACGGAAGGCCTGGGGCTGCAGCGCGACCGAGGTCGACTGGCGCTCGCACGGATTCGCCGGCGCCCAGCTGGGTTACCTGCTGCACGGCGCCGGGTTCTTCCACCAGGCCCATCGCGCCGTTGACGACTGCCACGCTCTGCTTGAGGTCCTGGATTTCGTCCTGCCGACGACGGGGGCCCCGGCGTTGGCCGCCCTGCTCCAGACCGCGCGTAAGCCGATCATGAGGGTATGGGCGGAGCAATCTCCCTTCGAGCTCAAGGATGCTCTGAAGAAGCGCGGCTATCGGTGGTCCGACGGTACGGATGGACGGCCGAAGTCATGGTACATCGACGTGCTGGAGTCCTCCATCGAAGCCGAGATCGCATATCTTAGAAACGAGGTTTATCTCCGCGATCTCGAGCCGCGGCTGCAGCGCCTGACCGCATTCGAACGATTTTCGAATCGTGGCTGACAGGAACAGTGGCCGGTGGCCTGTCCAGTGGGCGCAAAGAACGGGGAGCTGTCTTTGCAAAACGAAGAGCCTTCAAAGAGGGCCGAGAAATCGCACGAGAATACGGTCGAGCAGGTCCCGATCACGCTTGGTCTTGTTTCAAGTCACGGACTTGAGAGACGTTCGATTGCACACGCTTGAGTCCGCTGTACTACGATGAGTGCCACAGATCGCATTGATTCAGTGCGCAAAAATTGCGAGCGCAGCACGCGCTCCGACCGAACGGCACGGTTGAACGCAAGCCATGTCAATGGCTTGCTGTTCAACCGGCGAGCCGCTTTTATCTTGCCGGAGTAATCGGGCGTCTGTAACCGTCCGGTCTCTGCACACCTTCCCCCTCGTGTGTTGTCGTTCCATTTCGAGTTCTCTGCTGCTGTGGAGAATCTCCGGTGGGATCCAAACATTTCGAGAACAGAGCTCGCCGCGAATGGTGGTCGCTGCACATCGAAGCGTGGCGTCGGAGCGGTCTCGGGATCCGCAAATACTGCCAGCAACAACGTCTGACCGAGAACACGTTGCGGCGTTGGCTGAAGCGGCTGGCCGGCAACGAGACTGCGCTTAAGCTTGAGAAATATCAGACGGAATTGCGCCGCGAGCGCGCCCGGGAAGAGCAAGAAAAGGCGCTCCGAAAGCAGAAGCAGCGCAGGTTCACGATCACCTCGGATGTACGCAATCGAGCGTCCCAGGCGTTCTGGGCGATGCATGTCGAGGCGCTGAACTGGAGCGGGATGGAACTCCGCGCCTACGCCGCGGCGATGCAGCTGTCGCCGCATTCGCTGCACAAATGGCGCGACCGACTGGCCACCGGCGAGGTCACGATCGACTGGCGCGCCCATCTTCATCCCTCCGCCCGTCCGCCCGTTAGCACTAGTGCTAGGAACTCACAGCCCGAACGCCGCTTGACAGCCGCTGAAATCGGCGATCCGGCCGCGACCAAAACGCCGGCCCGCCGCTTCTTCAGCGACGAAGAGAAGCTCGCGATCGCCAGGGAAACCGAGCTACCAGGCGCCAAAGTCTCTGCCGTCGCTCGCAAGCATGGGATTGTCACCGGGCTGCTGTTCCGCTGGCGCGCGCAGTTCGGCATCGCGCAAAAGAAGCGCTCCAAGCTCGCCCGTGTTGTGCTGCCCGACGACATGCCCGCCGCACGCGCCCTGCGCGATCTCGTGCGTCCACCGGAGGGCATGATGGCCGTCGACCTCGCTGACGGACGGCGTGTCTTCGCTCCCGCCGGCAGCGATCCGGATGCGGTGCGGGCGCAGATCGAAAGCGGAGAGACAGCATCATGATGTTCGTTCCTGCAGGCGTGAAGGTGCACCTGGCCCTCGGCTACACCGACATGCGGAAGGGCATGGACGGCCTCGCAATGCTGGTGCAGGACACGCTGAAGAAGGATCCGTTCTCCGGTCATCTGTTTGCCTTCCGCGGCAAAAAGGCATCGATCCTGAAGGTCCTGTTCTGGGACGGCAACGGGCTTTGTCTGTTCACCAAACGCATCGACCAGGGCGGCTTCGTGTGGCCGGTGATGGCGGGTTATGATGGCTCGATCACGCTCACGCCGGCGCAGCTCGCGATGCTGATCGAAGGCATCGACTGGCGCGCGCCAGAACGCGTATGGAGGCCTGCGATTGCAGGATGATCCGCCAAAACCGGTGCTGAACTGAGTTGCGATTCTTCTACGAATCAGCGTGTTCGAGTACCATCGGACATGCAGCTCGATCTCGCCAATCTTCCCTCTGATCCTGAGCTTCTGCAGCGCCTGGTGCGCGACATTGCGGCCTCCATCGACCATCGCGACACCGAGATCGAGCGTCTCAAGTCCATCATCAAACAGCTGCAGCGGATGCAGTTCGGTCGTAGCTCCGAGCGCATCGATCCCGATCAGCTTGCACTCGGTCTGGAGGATCTCGACAGCGACATCGGCCGCGTCGAAGAAGCGCAACCGAAGGTCACCCCGGAATCCAAATCTCCGCCGCGACGTCGTGAGCTGCCTGATCATCTGCCACGCGAAGACGTTCTGCTTGACGTACAAGACCGCGTCTGCGGCTGCTGTGGCGGTGCTCTCCATCTGATCGGTGAGAGCGTCAGCGAGATGCTGGATTGGGTACCCGCTCAGCTTCGCGTCCTGCGAACGACCAGACCCAAATACGCTTGCCGAGCCTGCAAAAAGGTCGTGCAAGCCGGTGCGCTCGAGCGGTTGATCGCTGGCGGTCTGGCGACGCCAGCGCTGCTCGCCCACGTGTTGATCAGCAAGTACTGCGATCACCTTCCGCTCTATCGGCAGTCGCAGATCTTCGACCGTCATGGCGTCGATCTCTGCCGCTCGACGCTCGCTGGCTGGGTTGGCGGGGCGTGCTGGTGGCTCGAGGCCTTGCACGAACGGCTGTGCAAGAACGTGTTCGCCTCCAACCATCTCTTTGCCGATGACACGCCGATCCCAGTACTCGATCCTGGCCGCGGACGAACCAAGACGGGACGGCTTTGGGTGTACGCGCGTGAGCAACGGCCCTGGAGCGGCCCCGAACCTCCGGCTGCCATCTATTTGTTCGCTCCGGATCGCAAGGCAGAGCGACCGGTCGCACATCTTGCCGCCTTCAAGGGCATCCTGCATGTCGACGGATATGCTGGCTTCGAGCAGCTGGCCGACAAGGAGGGTATCACGCTCGCAGCTTGTTGGAGCCACTCGCGACGCAAGTTCTACGATGTGGCCGAAGCCACGGCGTCTCCCGTGGCAACAGAAGCCCTGCGCCGGATCGGCGAGCTCTATGCCATCGAGGCGCGCATCCGCGGCCAGTCGCCGGCCACCCGACTTGCCGAACGCAGGACGTTCTCCAAGCCGATCGTCGACGCGCTGAATGTCTGGTTCGATGCCCAGCTCCGCCTGGTCTCCGGCCGCAGCACGCTGGCTGAGGCGATCCGCTATGCGCTCTCGCGCTGGCACGGACTTACACGCTTCCTGAACGACGGCCGGATTGAGCTCGACACCAATCCGGTCGAACGGGCGATCCGTCCTGTCACGCTCGGTCGCAAGAACCACCTGTTCGCCGGCAGCGACGGTGGCGGACATCGTTGGGCGGTCATTAGCTCGCTGATCACGACATGCAAGCTGAATGACGTCGAGCCCTACGGCTACCTGCGAGACGTACTGCAGCGGATGATCGATGGACATCCCGCCAACCGTCTCGACGAATTGCTGCCGTGGAGCTGGAAGCTGACTGATCATGTCAAGCCCTGAGGCATGTGCGGCGGCCGGACGCTTACGGGCGTCTCTCCGCCTTCTTCTTCGACATGATCGTCTCCTCTGCTTCATACTATACGACTGCACCCGAGCGGTCGACAACATGTCATTGGTCCGGCTTTCGTCGTGATCTTGCGGTGATGACATTTGGTGGTCCATGCAGGAGTCCGTGCTCAGCCCCGCTCGCCATGCGGGCGCACATGTCGTCGTCAGGATCGCGGGGCAACACAGGCACTCACGCGCGCTCGCAGCCTCGATCGGACTGTCGTCGCCGGCAAGATAGCGTGCTCTCCACATCCGCTTCGATCCACCAAACGCCTTTCCGCCGATCAGCGGAAACTCAGCCATTCTTCTGTCGTCGAGCTGTCTGCCAGACGGCGCTCGCCAGAGCTCTCACATTGCGGCGGCGAGCGCCGTCGGGTTGCTAAAATTCGGTCCAGCGGCGCTTGCATCTTCGGCTGCGAACGGGAACGCAGATCCGTCGATCCACATGCGGTGCATGACCACTGCCAGCTTGCATGCAACGGCCACCACCGCGCGCTTATGGCCTCGCTTAGCTGCGATCCGGACACCCCAGGCCTTGATGCCGCACCATTGCTTGGAACGCACCAGCATCGCACTCGCCGCTTCGTAGAGCACGGTACGCACCTCCCCGTCGCCGCACTTCGAAATGTGCCCTTCGATGTCGATGGATGTGCCCGTCTGGATACGCCGGGACGTCAGTCCAAAATGCGCGCCGACGGTCTTCGACTTGCTGAACCTGTACGGATCATCGATAGCCGCCTTGAAGGTCAGTGCCGTCACCGGACCGACGCCGGGAATGGCGCAAAAGCGTCGGCAGAGCTCGTCCCGGCCGACCATTTGCACCAGCAGATCATCAGCTTTTTGTACTCAGCCCACAGTGCTTCCCACGCTCTCAACATGCAGTCTGTCACGCCGGCGATAAGCTGGTCACAAGCGGCCAACTCGTGCACTCGCGCTACAAATGTCGCGCGCTGGACGCGCGGTCCGACCATCAATCCGAAAACCTTCAGGGACTGTCTGATCTCGTTCTCTATGTCGAGCAATTTGCGCTTCAGCGTCCGCCGGTGTCCCAGCAGAAGCCGTATTTTGTGGCTCTCCTGACTCTTAACATGAACCGGTCGATACCAGCCCGCACGCACCAGGTGCGCTAATCCTCGCGCGTCATTTTTGTCGGTCTTGTTGCGCTGGGCTTCCAACGCAGCCGCGGCCTGCCGCGTTTCCGATAGGACCATGGGCAAGCCAAGAGACACAAGCTCACGGTGCAGCCACGGTGCCACACTTCCCGCTTCATGGCCGACCTTGTCGAGCCGTGGCAGGTATGGTGCCAACGCTTCGAAGATGACCGCAGGATCTGTCGCCACGCTGGCTTCGAACACGACGGCACCGTCACGGCTGTTCACGACGCAGATTGCGGTCTTGGTGCTGGATGTGTCGAGTGCTGCTGAGAGTTTCATCGGCGGACGTCCTCTTCGGCGAATCAATGTTGATTCCCCGCCATGCTGCGCCCTTGCTGCCGAAACTGCCTCATTTCGCGCTCGCCCGATTACGCCGCCATTCAGCCTCCCCCTCTTCCTCACGTGATCCTTCGATACAATCAACCGCTCAGATCATTGCGATCCAGCTTCCAATAGAGTGCAGCTAACACGCAGCGGCTCGACCCTCAGCGCGACAGCCCATCACGATCAGGCTGTGGCCAGCTTCGCCATTGATGAGCGCTATTCACCTTCTAGCTTGCTCGATTGGTGCGTAGGGTGTGTAAAATCCCTTCACTTCCTTCCTTGAGCCTTGGCTTGGCTTCTCGTCTTCTTCCAAGGTTTGTGGATCAGTCCGATCTCAGCCGCGTCGCGCAAGTCTTGCAAACGGAATGGCGATCAGGCCACTGCGACACAGCCAACGAGCTGCGGTCCAAGTGCGGAATTCGTGCCGTTTATGTGCAGAACAATGAAACGAAGTTCCCTTCGACGCTGCACGTCCGACGGTTTCTCGGCAGTCCGACTGCAGACCGAACACTTACTGGCGCTGGCCAATGTCGATCATGACCAATGTGACAACGTTTGGTCCAAAGAGATGCAGCGCTGGCAGGACAAAGGTTGAAGCCATTTCCCAGCGCGTCCACGCTGGCGCTACGACTGACTTTCTTCGCAGCCACTGCAATGAGGTGTCGTTTGTTCGGCAGGCTCTCAGCAGGACGTGAGCGTCCGCAACGTCAGTGCAGGCCGACGTCCTAGCGGTCGCCCGACGTCGTGAAGTCGCGACGGCCGACGATCTTGTGAGATAGCGCAACCCGCGTAATTCAAGACCCCCGGACGGATCCCTCCGTCCATTTGGAGGTGGTACTTGTGATCGACTGTTGAATTCTTCTTCCGTCGCGAGCCGGGCCCGGCGAGCTCCGGCCGTTTGCCTGCAGCTGCCCCGCCGGTCGAGCTACCCAGACGGCCACGCAGCGGATCGGGGTTACAGACGGCCACGCAACCGATGTCACCCAGCTGCGCGGCTGGTGTTCAGATGGCGCGCTCCATCAGGCTTCCTGGCCTTGCCGTTCGAGGTCGAGCCTGGCGTCCTGATGCGCCCTGCCGCGCGCAACGGCGGTTATGCCCTGTACAAAGTCAAAGATGCTCTCCGGCTTGCGATTCTCCTCACCGAGAACGGCTTCAATGATCTTTGATGTCTCTGCCTTGGAGAAGCCATTCTTCCGCAGAAAGCTCTCCCGATACTCGTCGGTGCGGGCGACGATCCGCTGTCTTGCCGCCGCAATGCCGGCAACGAATGGCGCGAGCGAGGAATTGGCAAAGTTTGTCAGCGCCGGTGTAGCCTCGTGCCCAAACCGTTGCGCCGCAGATTTCGAATGCCGGATCGTGATCTGCTCGAAATTCTCCACGCCCCAGAGATTGCGGTTCATGCAGACGGCGCGCAGATCGAAGCTCGCAATGCCGAGCGTCTTGCTGCCAACCTCGGAGTTCCAGCAATAGAAGCCCCGGAAATAGACATCCGGCGAACCGTCCGGCAGCCGTCCGGCCTCGATCGGATTGGTGTCGTCGACCAGAAACGGGAACACGTCCCGGTCACTGGCATAGAGCGTAGTCGTGTCCTTGGTCACGTCCACGAAGGGATTATGGGTCATGCTCGACCAGTCCAGCACGCCCGGCACTTTCCACCTTGTATCACCCGTACCATTACCAGCGATCTGCATAACGGCTGCCACTAGTTCGTGATCCCAGATGCGGCCGTAGTCCGGCCCGGTGACGGCGCGAAGCTCGATCCGGCCGCTGTCCGCTTCCAGCGTTTTGACCAGCTCGGCACGGTGCGACAGCAGCCCATGCTGCAGGTTTATGGCAAACAAGGGAGCGGGCAGATGACGCAGGTAAGCGGCGGGGGCGCCGACAAGCGTGCACAATTGCCCAAAGCTCCAATGCGTCGGCATCACCGGTTTGTCACGACCGGGAACGATCAGGCCAGCCGCTCGGCGTTGTCTCGGGCAGCTTCGATGCGGATAGATGCGCTGTCCACGGTCCGTGCCTGCGCGCACTCTGCGCGGCTGCGCACGGCCTCATAGAGGTCCGGCAGGTTCAGATAAAGACGCTGGCATGCAATGGCGGCTGGCCGAGGCCGAGTGCCTCTGGCGAGCGACGCGATGATGATCCATGGATCGAAGGCCGAACAGCGAGACGCATGGCGTGCGGTTCACGACATGTCATCATTTGCGTCTCTTAACCTATTCAATGCGTTACTCGAGAACCTGTTGTGTTATCTTTCGACAGGCGCCAGACGGATGGCTGAAACGGCGGGCACGCGTCAACTCGATCTTAAGCGTGCCAGCATGGTCTCTCGCTACGACTAATCGTACACGTCCTTGCTGTCGGCATAGTCCACCCAATCTCGCGGTCTCCATACCTTTGGCGGCTCGGCTTCCTTGAACCGGCTCGGGAGACGGATCTCAGGCCCCTCGCCGAACGGGATAGATAAGCCGTAGCTGATCGCAAAACGCGTAAAGTCGTCGCCCTCCCGGAGCGCTAACTCCGTGGGGCGCTGCACATTCAGCATCTTGTAAGGTGGAATTCCCGCGCGGTCGTGCTGTAGCTCGGTGTAGGTGGAGGAGATTGTCGAGCCGTACCATTGCGATCTCGAACCCCCGCCTCCCAGGAAAATGACCAACGGCTTCATCCGATGAAGGGGAAGCTGCCCGATAAACTTGCGCTCGTAATCAGCATTCTGGATCGCATCGACCTGCCAATTTCGTCCGTCCTTTTTCTTGGCCGTAATAATGATCGTACCAACGAGGCAACGGATCCGATTCTCATAATCATCCCGAACGTCGGCTGCACATTCCTTGAGAAGCATTTCCAGCAGCGACGCATCGAACTCGCCTCTATTTTCCGAGTCGATCGCGGCCCCGATCGCAGAGATGCCGAGCGCCTCCACTCTTCCGGAGTAAAAATTGATCCGCCTTTCGCCATCGTAGTTCACATAGTTGAAGGCGACGCCATCGATCGTGCCGCCGCCAATATCGAAATAAACGTAGATGCCGGGGACGGCTTCGCGGGACATCACAAACGACTGCACGGCCGCCGCAATCTCCGGCACCGCGTGAAAATCCGTAACCTCGCGCTCCAGCCTCGCGAATACTGCACTATAATCATCCAAGGCCGCCCTGAGCGTGCCGGGAATCTTGACATCCTTGACCCAAAGCCATGCAACGCCGAGCACCTCCTCAAACGTCGCGAGTGCATCCGAGTCGTAATGCTCCACCGGAACGCCGACATTTGCGGACCAAATGGGCGTCCGGTTTTTGAGCCTGTCCGATTCATTCAGGCCAACCCATCGTTGGCTGCGCACGATGACGGACGCAAGGAACCATGCGGCCAGCGCCTTCACCGTCGCGGGCTCGTTGAGCTTGATACCGGCAAGCTCGGTCAGGTCATCGGTGATCGGCGTGCCTGCCAGTCTCATTTTGAGGTAGGTGACCTCAACCGAATTCGGGTGACTTACAGAGCCGTCGCGCAAGGAAAGGCGCCCATCCTGAGAGATGGCGACAACTGACGGCAGCAAGGCGCTTTTTAGACCTGGGCCAATAGCGACTACACCGGATTCTTCCGTTCCAAGGTCGCGATAGCACACCTTGGTGAAACTCGTTCCGAAATCAATGCCGAGATTGAGCGTCACGACGCTGGGCGCGGTGCCGCAGGCGTTTCCCGGCCTCATGCGATCTGCGGGCCGGACGTTCGCTACGGGCAAACTCGGGGCGCCCGGCGCATCCCGATTCCCAAAAAGGCGCTCCCTCAGCTCTTCTATTTTGTCGCGCCAACTCATCAGCGTCCCGACACCCTAATAACGCCTGCCGCGAGCTGAATCATTGTGGGATCTACCTGCTGCCGTTTGGCTATGCGTTCCAGCTTGGTCCTGAGCTGCTCCTCTTCTTTCCTTATGAGGCCTTCCGTCATCGCCACCGGCCGAAGATTACCGTCCCTGCGGAACTTCTCGATCCGCGCGCGGAAACCTTCCAAGCGCCGCCTAGCGAGTTTTTCGGCGCTTACTTTTTGCTGATCGCAGCGCACCTTGTTTTCAGCTTCAGAATCGGCAAGCCGCTCGCCGAACGCGTTGCCTAGCGCTTCTTCGCAACGAAACGCGGCTACGCAGATTTTGCCGATGTCTGGTAACACATTGACCGCGTTGGGTAGCGCCTCGCCGAACGCCGAAGCGGCTGTCACCAACGCTTCGGAGTCGGCAGCGTCCAGCAATTCGCCTGTCGCAAGATTTGAGGCCCGGAAGGACAGCAGCTGATCCGATTTGAGACCAACAAACGACCATCGGTGCGCGCTGAACACATAATCGCCGACCGGCACCTTGGCGTCAGCCTGACTCATCGCAATCGCAGCGACAGGGTGCAATTGGTGGTGCTCATCACGATACCGCGCGCGAATCCACTGTACGAGCGGGTGGCTCGGTTCGATGAATTCCGCGTCGGGAGAGACATCCTCGGTCTTACGCGGATCGAAGATGCAGAAGACCGGCCTGCTGCTCCGGTGCAGCGTCGTCGGCGTCGAGGGGCGCGTTTCGGCTATAAAGTATCCGAGCGATGTTCGGGCCGCGTCTGACAGAACGATTCGCGCCGCGAAATCAACCTCACCCGGTTGCTCGATCTTGGTTCCCGGATAGTTTCGGGCGAAGAAATCGTCCACGAGCGCACGTAGCTCGAAAGCGCTGAGCCAGCGACCCTTTTGGCGGCTGTCCCTCACATGGTCGAGGATATAATCCGAGAACCCGACAAGGTTGACGGCTTCCTCCTCCAGTCTCTGACGCTCCTTTTGGGTATTCCGGATCGCAAGCTCCGCCTGGACCGATTTGCGCTCGCGCTCTTCTTCGGTCAGGTTCGGATTGAGAAGACCGACAAGAAGTTGCTCGGTGACCTCGCCCAGAATGTCTTCAAGGTCGCCGATACTTTCCCTGAAGACATTGATGCGTTCATAAAGGCGCATCAAAATTCTGTCCTCGATCGTGTTCTCGACCGCGAGATTGATGACCGAGATGCGCTCCGCCTTTTGGCCTAGGCGGTCGAGCCTGCCTATCCGCTGCTCAACCCGCATGGGATTCCAGGGAAGATCGTAGTTGACAAGGAAGCGGCAGAACTGAAGGTCGATACCCTCGCTGCCGACTTCCGACGACAACAGAACAGAAGGTCCCTCGGCGCGCGCGAATGATGCGATGATGGCGTCCTTCTCCGAACCCATGTCGCCCATAATGAGCGCAGCATTGACGCCGTCCGCCTTCAGCCGGCGTGCAAGGTATTTGAGGCTGCCGCGATAGAACGCGAACACGACAAACTTTTCGCCCGGATGCTTCTGCAGCTCGGCTGCCAAAAATTCCTTGAGAGCGCGATACTTGTTGTCGCCCTCCTCAAGGCTCTTGATGTCGTATGTGCAATCAAGCGCGGCACCACCCGCATTCTCGTCGAGCGCATCGCCGTCGCGTTCCCCCGTCTCGGAACTAGCTTCCGGCAAAAGCTCGCGGGAAACCCCGAAATCTTCCCAGAGTAGATCTTCGATCAAGCCCTTCTCGCGCCAGCTTTCGAGCGCACCGACAATCGAGCTCGCCATTTGACGCTGGCGAGCGATCAGAGAGAAGAGAGATACGCCGCTTCTGCCAACCGCTTCCTGCCAAATGCGATTGGTAACATGCTGATAGATAGACGATTCCTCGGGGCTGAAGCGGATGTGAAGGGTCTGAGGGTGGCGCTCGACGCGCTTTTCGAGGACCTCGCGTTTCCTGCTTCGCGTCATGTACTGAGACAAGAGCGAGCGGCTCTCAAGCAGGCGTAGGACCTCGATTCGCCTTTCAAAGTTAGTAAGGCCTTCCGAGAGATGCTCCTTGATTCGAGCGAGAATAGCGTCGCTTTTGAAGTAGTCTGACCTCTCCGCGTCCGCGAGAGCCGCGAGCGCGCCCTGCTCATTGACTGGCTCCTGCCACAGCGCCCTTTGCGCCTGGACGATGCAGGAATTGGCCGCCAGCATGTCCTGGAAGAGCGACGAATCGTAGAACTGGTCGGGATCAACGAGCCGCAGAAGCTGGTAGAGGTTGTCGCTGTTGAGCTGAATTGGGGTTGCTGTCAGCATCACCAGATGATGCGCAGCCTCGCTGAGGAGCCTGCCCAACCGGTTATTTCCGGTGGACGGATTACGAAGATAATGGGCTTCATCGATGATGACATGATCGAAGAGAGCGAAATCTTCGGTTGCCGTATTCTCGTCCAGGAGACGCGCAAAGCGCGCCCTGACGCCGTTAGCGCTCTCGTTCTCGTAATTTGCCGGGGGTCGAAGCCCTTCAAGACTCGTGATATAGACGAAGGAATCGGTCGTCCGATGCGCGGCGATATCCTTCATACGCTCATAGAGATCGCGTGCCGAGACAATGTCGCCGGAGATGTTGAACCGCTTGCGGAGGTCGCCTCGCCATTTTTCGCGTAACATGGCTGGACAAACTATCAACAGCCGGCGTGCCGACTGACGCGCCTGGATTTCTTTCCATATGTAGGTTGCTTCGATTGTCTTGCCGAGACCGACTTCATCAGCAATTAGCATGCGGCCGACGGGCGATTCGATGAAGCGCATGACCGGCTTGAATTGGTGAGGATGAAAGTCCGTGTTGCTGGCTTCCATCGAGTAGAAAATGTTGGTGAGCTCGCCCTTGATCTTTTCGAACGTCAGAACGCGGCGAAGATCGCTTGGGCCGCCGAATACAGCATTCTCAAGTAGGTCGAAGATCTCTTTCTGCTCACCGACGGGCTCCAGCAGGTCAAATCGCTTGAACTGCTTCTCATTGGGACCGAAGTCGATTTCTACCATGAGAAAGCTGCCGGCCCGCTTCGTGCGTCCGGTAGTGGCGCCCTGCCGTCCTGGATTGTCGCGCAGACGAACTTTGGTCCCGGCAATCTCGGGGTTCCAGCCGGGACTACCCGCTGCCGCGATGGCTTCCGTCATGGCCCCGCCAGGAATTTCTCAGTACTAAATTTTGGAAATCTACGATGATAAGCGGTTGTTTTCAAGAGATTCCCCGTCTAAGCGCCGGCGCGGCAGCCGAATCCCACGGTTACGGATAAGCGTTCGCGATCGCAGCATGACGCGAGTTGTCGCGATACGCCGGATTGATAGTAGCTTCTCCTTCACGGCTGCCCGGCAATGCTCAGGGGAGTCTAAGGGGCTGCGGACGCGACTGAGCTCGGGCGCGATTCAACATCTTAATCTGCGGGTTGCCCGGCACGATGACCGGTGGAACGGTCGGGTGTGCCTCGCTTCTTCAAACAATGCCTACTGTATTGATCTTGACCGTATCCGGGCGGGCAGGAACGACGCGTCGGTAGACGCGCAGGCCGGCAAAGAGTTTTCAGAGCTTGAGGTGGCCAAGTCTCCGCCGTGCCAGGCAGGGTCCGGCGGGTCATGAACGACAAGCCCTGGTGGCGGACCTTCGATCATCCCTTCCAGAACATCAAGGAAGCGCAGAAAACGCACGGCAAGCTCCTTCGAACCGTGGTCAAGGTGCCGCTGGTTGCCGGCGCAGCGCCTGTTTGGTCGTTCGCCGCCAGCATTGCCCTTCCAGCACATGACTTGAAGCACAACGTCTGCGCTTCTTACCGGCGCAGCGTTGCATCTTGCATCGCACGTGCCAATGTGTGGCGATGCTCCTCGCTCCGGCTACTGAAGCCCAGCTCCTTAATTCATGCCGGGCCCTGTCCGAACGCATTCGCGTTTTACCGATCGGGCGTGCGTCGCGCACATATGCGGCATTCAGCGCTTGCTGACACTCTCGCTGATGTAGACCTTTAGCGCGCGCCCAGGAAAAGCTATGGCTTAATTTAATCGGACGATGCGGGCGGCCGGGTGATTGCAGACTTCGGACGGTTAAATGCTAATAGCGCTCTCGTGTTCTGGAGCAGCTGCGTTGGCGGAGGGCCCACCCGACCGTGTCGCGCGCGTGAGCGAAGCCATTTGCTGATCGCTGTCGCCACTTCTTCGGGCTGCCGGGAAGTTTTTCCGCGCAGCGCGCATTCCCAAACGGTCATGACCCGCCATCCTGCCTCAAGCAGCGCGGCCTCCTTCTTCGCGTCGCGCCGCTGGTTGGCGGCGAACTTGTCGGACCAGAAGCTCTGATTGCTTCGAGGAAAGGTCGACCGGTGGCAGCCGTGGGCGTGCCAATAGCAGCCATGAACGAACACGACGGCGCGATAGCGCGGAAAAACGAGATCGGGGCTGCCGGGAAGGGAACGAACATGCAGCCGGTAGCGGACGCCCAAGCGGTGAAGAGCCGAGCGCAGCATCATCTCCACGCCGGTATCACGCTGGCCGACGCTGGCCATGATTCTAGAACGCGTTACTTTGTCGACCTTATCCATCACACGCCCGCGATGACTTTGGTCGTGACGAGCGCTTCGAGATGCCTGTGAAGGCTGCTCGGTATGGCGCCGCCTTTGATCAGTACTCCTGCCTCCATGTTCTTCTCCATGGCGTGGCCTGTGAGGTTGGCGCTCGAAATGAAGCAGAAGCTTTCGTCCGCGACGGCAATTTTCGCGTGGACGCTTCCGCCCGCAAACTCATCTGCCTTCTGCGCCCATGAGTAAATGCGGGCAGTCGGTAAAGCAGTCTTCATTTTTCCGATCGCATCGAAACTTAGGTTACCGCCGTGCAAGCTGCTCGCCTCAAGCAGCATCGATATGGCCACGCCCCGCGCTGCCGCATGGCCTAACGCTTTCATGATCAAAACGACATCATAGGCGACGAAGCTCGTCATGAAGAGCTTCTGCTCGGCCACCTCTATGACCTGAAGCAGTGCTTGTTCCGTCTTGCGGGTCGCGACGAGCTTGCTCGACGGACCCGTCCAGACAAGTTCGATCTCCTGCTCGGCTTTGGCCTGGTGATATGCGGTGCTCGCTCCGGCCAGCATACCGGACAGTTCTGCCGGCGGTATCGGGGCGCCCGTCCAGGCCGCGAGGAGTTTTGCTAGCCGTGCCTGCGCATTCTGGTTCGGCGCCCAGCCCGACAGCGAACTCGCTTTTTCGGATGAAGCCAGCTTGCCGATCGCCGCCGCGAGCTGCTTCGCCTTGGCGGGCGGTGTGTTGGAGACGAGGTCGATGACCGCTTCAATAAGCCGTTCCATGCAGGCCTCAATCGAAGAAGGCCGCGTCTGCCACTTCCAAAGTCGGAACGACGAGCGCACGGTCAATGTAGCGGTTGCCCTTCTCGCACGAAGTTTCCGAGACGAAGGAGCAGGCGTGGCAGGCGGCGGCGTGCAGCGAACGGTCCGCTTCCGGATTGTGCTCCGAGCAGAGCGGATCGGACGAGCAAATGCCCGCGCGGCCCAAAGCTTGCTTGAGAAGCCGACCCAGATTGTCGGGTTTTCCGAGTTCGACGAGGCCACCGAGCGTACCGTCGGAATCTGCGGCCGCCGTATATATCAGGATTCCCGCCTGCGGGCTGTCGCCTTCGGTATTGGCGTAGATGCGCTCCCTGATGCTGGCGGCGTTGTAACCGCACTCCAGGGCGAGCTCGCGGATCAGGAGGTGTGACAGCGTATGGAGCATGGCATAGCGAATGCCCGGGAAGCCTTCGGCCGGATCGAGCTTGCGCGCGTTGCGCCAGCCGCGATGACCGGCTTCGATCTTGGCAAGACGCGACACAACCGCTGGCTCGATTTCCCACGCCTTTACGGCAGCTTCATCGAACCTGATGAAAATGCCCTCGCCGTGAACTTCCGTGGCAGGCACCCATTCGGGGACGCTTCTGGACAAGGCAGCGCGCGGAGGCCGCTTATTGACGTCGGTCGCCTCCTCTGGCGCTTCGACGCGGGTGAAGCCAATCAGGGCGTTCACTTCGCGCAGGCGCTCAAGAAGCAGGATGCTCGCGATCTTTTTCTCGAAGTCCTTGGGAGCGGCCGCGGTCTTGCTCAGAAAGTGTGGCCAGTCGGTCGGAGGATTGGGATGAGTGAGAACGGTCCACTCCGGCCCTTTGATGTCGGCATCGGTTACGCCTCCTCCCGTATTGCCGGCCTTGATCTGCTGGATGACTTGCCAGATCGCCTTCGGCGAATGTTTGTCGATACCGGATAGCGCGCCCGTCTTCTTGAGGGTCTTCACGGTGACGACGGCCTGCTCCTCGGACTCGAGATCGCTGAAGTAATCCCAGCCGTCTTGAACGAGCTGAACGATGGGATCGGATGTCAGCGGAATCGCCAGAGCCGAAAGCGTGATCGGGAACCAGCTGTTTGTTGCCCCTAACAGTACGGCCCGCGCTTCTTCCGTGCAGCCGGTGTCGAAGTGATCGACATGCGGGTGACGGCCGCGGCAGCCGGGTAGGTTCTCGCGGCCGACTTTCCCGAAGGCCTGCGCCATACTGCGGGCGGCGCCGCACTCGTCGCACTTGACCCAAAGATTTTCGGTCTGGAGCGATGCGTCGCTTTCATAAAAGCGCAGCGTGCCTTTGCAGCCGGACGGACCGTTGTGAACGAAATAGTGCCACGGGAAATCGTCGAGGTGGCCGCGGCGGCAGGCGAGCAGGAAGCGAGCAGGCACGGCATCGACGTCCCTTGCCGGCTGGTCGTTCTTCGAACCCCTGCAGTCTTTGTGAACGAAGCGCGTTCGCTCGGGGCGGAAACGATGCTCTTTGCACTCAAAGAGTCCCGTATCGTAGGCGGACAAGAGCCCGCATTTCACACATCGCAGCCATCGCGGAAAGGGCCGGACCGGAACGCCGATGAAGGCTTCGGCGGAGAACGGATCGACATTCTCGCTGCGCTGGAACGGCGGCATGCGAAGGCTTTGGACCTGTGGTCCCAGCTCGCGGCGCACGGCGGCCAGCAGGCGCGCCTCCTCCAGCGGAGGGCAACGGCTCAGTTCCCACTTGTCGATGCCGAGCGTAACGACGGATAGGCTCGGCAGATCGACGAGAGCGCCGGGCCCGTAGGTCCAAAGAAGCTGACTCGGCCTGACCTGGCCGACGGGAGTCTTGTCGCTGGTCATGCGTCGCCTCCTGCATCGTCTTTCCCGGCGGGCCGCGGATTCCATCCCGGATCGGAGCCGCCGATCCTGACGGTGCTCATGATGAGGCTCACGCCGGGTTCGACCTCTCGCATGGACATGGGAACAGTGAAATTGTCCCACGCCTGAATGCCGGGCCGCTTCAAGAGCGCGACGGTCGTGGACACATTCGGGCCCTTTTTCTCATAGGCGAGAGTCCGGCCACCCTTACCTGCTTCTCCTGCCCACTCGTCGAGACGCTCCTTGAGCTCGGTGGAGGCGAGATTCTTGATGTCTGCCTGATGCGAGATTTGCCACGCCCTGTCCACGAGCAGATCGTGCGCTTCGATCGCTTCCGTTCGATCGGGCTTATCGAGAGCCCCCGCTCCGGCGTTCGGGTTGAAGAGAGGATTCTCGAGGCGCATGACGCTCAGCATCGTTCCGGTGAGCCCGCGATCCATCGCGCGCGGGGAGAACGGCGTGACGGATTGCGCCTCGACGTGCTTGTAGAAGGTCGCGTGATAGTGCTCGAACGTCTCGTAGTGCGAAAGGTCGCGCGGACGCGCCCATGTGAGCACGGTGCAAACGATGCCCGGAAAGGAGCGGCCGACGCGGCTTGTCGCCTGAATGTATTCGGCCGTTCCCTTGGGCTGGCCGTTCACGACCATGAGCCCGAGACGGTTCACGTCGACGCCGACGGAGAGCATGTTCGTCGCCAGCACGACATCAATCGATCGCGGTTCGCTCTCGTCCCATACGGTGACGTAGCGTCCGAGCGCGGCGTCATAGGACGCCTTGAACTTGATCTCGAGCTGGTCGAGGTTCTTCGGAATATCGCGGCTCGAAACGCGCGAGGTGAGCTCGCGAATGTTGCTCACGGCGCGCTGCTCGAGGCCCGGCCGGTCAACGTCGCTCATCTGCACGCGATAGGATCGCGTCTGCACGTCGTCTTCGGCGAGGCGGCGCATGCCGCCGAGTTCGCGCAGGGAATTGAAGTAGCCAACCGTGGTCAGATACGGATCGGCCGCTTGCCCGAAGCGGTTGAACAGCGCCTGTGAGGCGGTCAAGAAGGCCGTATACACGCGGATCAGCATGGCGGGGCGCGAGCTGCCCGGCGAGCAGATCCCGAGATAGCGCCGTCCCGGCATCGAAGCGACCGGGCGCTGGATCGAGAAGAAGTTGTCCTCGACGTCGAGGCCGTGCGGCGGGAACACAGCGACGCGACGCATGAACACATTGTTGACCTGCTCCGCCGCCTTCCGCACCGTCGCGGTCGAGGCGACGATCTTGGGCTGGACCGTCTTGCCGCCGAGCTGCCAACTGCAAAGCTCGTCGATCGCGGTTTCGTACAGGCCGACCATTGTGCCGAGCGGGCCGCTGATGAGATGGAATTCGTCCTGGATGATGACGTCGGGCGGCCTCAGGCGAGTGATGTTGCGAACGGCCGTATTCGGCAGCCCCTTGTATGTCTTGTGATTGCCGGTGCAATCGGCCTCGGGCCAGAGAAGGCCGTGCCGCGGGCATTCCGTCGCGGCCATACCGAAGAGCGTCCGCACCTCGCCTTTCCACGCCATGAGGGCGAACTTGTCGACCGTCGCGATCATCATCGACGGCGGGCGATGATAGATCTCCTCGTCCACGACGAGGACGGGAATGCCGGGCTGCGCCTTCTTGCTCGACTTGCCCTTTGAGAACTCGCACCCGCCCTTCTTGTCACCGCAAAAAAGGATGGTCCGCTTGCGCGCGGTATCGACCTCGATGTCCTGTTTCGGATCGACCTCGCATCCGCACCACGGACAGCTCGTGAGCTGCGCGGGAGACGTGCCGCCGGCGTCGAACTTTTCCGGGTCGCGGATGTTGCGGATAACCTGGTTGCTTTCGGCTGTCGTGCCGGGCGTCACCTTGTTGCCGACCCATAGCCCTATCGTGAACGGCTCCCCGCCCCACGATTTGTCGCCATTTGCCAAAGCTTCCTGCCGCAGAAGCTCCATCGCGCAGATCAAGGTCGAGGCGCGCTGGAATTGCTGGAGCGTCAGCAGGCGCAGCGTATAGCGCATGATGACAGTGAGACCACGGGTCCCATCGTAGCCGCCGAGCACGCCTTGCAGCCGTCGTATCGCCATCGCGAACGCGGCGACGCCGAGATACGCTTCGGTCTTGCCGCCGCCCGTCGGGAACCAGAGAAGGTCAGCATAGGCGTCGAGCGGCGCGGTCCGGTCCTTGTGTGCGGGATCGGCGAGCGACGGGATCGACAAGAGGATGAACGCTAACTGGAACGGCCGCCACGACCTGTTGCGGCGCTGCTCGAAATCGGCGAGAGCCTTGCCTTCGCCACGGCGCTGCGAGAGCGCATAGAGGCTGTGAATGCGCTGCCTCGCCATGGCGAGGTTCGCGAAGCGGAATGCCGCAAGGGCCTTTTCGTTCTTCGCATCGGCGAGGACGGCGATGCCTTCGTCCAGCCGTTTGCGGATTTCATCGCAGCGATCCAGCGCGGCCTTGGCCTGTGCGTCGTGACCGGTGACATCCTTGCCGATGCGGGCGCGCTGCTCCGCGATCCAGTCTCCATAGTCGCCCGGGAGCACCGATAGCGCGGCGACGAGGTCTTTCCGTTCGAGCCCGGCCAAGACTTCCATGTCGAGATGGCCCTTTTCGACCATGTCGCGCATGGCGGATCGGTCTTGCGGTCGCAGGCCCGGCGTCTCTGTGACGGGCACCTCGTACTGGGGCATGACGACGGTGCGCACCTCGTCGGCCTTCTCCGAATTATCAGCTACCGTATTCGCGTGGACCGAGACGCCGTGGCCGACCGCGAATTCGACCTGCTTGCGGTAGATCATCTCAAGCGCCTTGCGCTCTTCGTCATCGTCCTTCGTGGCCAGCGCCGCGCGCCGCCTGAAGATCGCCTTGCCGTCCTGCGAGCGGACGATCAGTTCGGGCTGAAAGAGCCAGGCTGCGTCTTTGTTTTCGCCGGGCTCGGTCTGCGCGTTGACAAGGAACAGCGTGATCAGCCGGTCGCCATTGGCATTCTTCGGCCGCACCGTGCCCTGAACCCTGACATCCGGACGATCCTTGTCGGGCGGGCGGTGGGAGATCACGCCATCTGTGAGGTCAAACGTCAGCTTGCCGCCGCAGGGCATGCGCTGCCAGACCTTCGATTTGACTTCGGTCGTTTCTTTCCGGATGACGTTGCCTTCCGCGTCCTTGATCTTCTTGTTGATCGCCTTCGTATGTTCGTGATCGTAGAGGCGCTCGTATTGGCCCCATCGGGCTTCGATTTCGATTTGATTCACGTCACCGTCGACGCAGAAAGTCAGGCCGAGGCTCGACGGCACAAGCGACTGGTTGCTCGTCGCATCGATCTCGTCGGCAGACTCTGCTTCGGCGTCGACGCGGCCTGTCGTGCTGTCGAACTCCGCCCCCGGCTCGTGACGGCCCGTGTGAACGCCGAGGTCGCCCGGCTCTTCGTCTGCATCTTCCGCGGTGGTCAGGCCTCCCTCGACGGCGTCCTTCTCGACTTCGCGCGGCGCGAGCTTGCCCACGAGGTAGCGGTCCCGCACGCTCATATCGATGATGCGCTCGTGCGGGCCGTTCGCGGGCCCGAGAAGGTCGTCCATCACCGCGAACTGCAGGAGCTCCCGGATATAGGAGATGTCTTCGTTCTCCTTGCCCTTGCGCGAGCCGATCAGCGGAACGTCATCGGGCGTCCCCCCGGTCAGTTTCTTTACAGCGGCGAGGAAATCGTTCCACTGCAACCGCGCTGTCTTTCCCGTGGGCATGGACAGTCCAGTCGAAGCGATGGTCGCGTTTCCGCCGATCTCGAGCACGCTCTCGAGATAAAGAACCGTGCTCTCTAGATCGGAGCGCACGCGCATCACGCGCCCGACGCGCGTCGCCATACCGGACGGGTCGGCGATCAAAAGCCAGTCGCTATGGGCGATCGCGGCGTGCAGCTTGCGTTCACCCGCAAGCGTGAGAGTGAACCCCGGAAGCAGCTTCCCGCCTTTGTCGACGGCGAGCCACGCGTTCTTGCCTGCCGTACCGTTACCCGCTGCTGCTTCCGCCATGTTTCCCTCCCGGGAATTCTCGTTCCAGGAGCGCACTCAATAGCTCCGGTGTGTTGAAACCGTTCGACGTCACTATGTCCGAGATATCCTTGCCGCAGAGAAATATGATCGGATGTTTGTCTTCGCGCACTTCCTCGTATGCCTGGCGTCCCACGACGGATGTCGTGACGAGCACTCCGAACTGCCTGTGCTTAATCCGCGAGATCAGGCGCGAGACTTCCCGTACGCCGACCGTGCTTGCCCCTTCTCCGCTCGACGCTGGCCGATAGCACTTGGCTTCGAGTGAGAACTCCGCGTAGACGGGATCGTCGCTCAAGCCCAGCAAATAGCGCCCGATGGCATCGCGCCCGCCGTCGGCCGACGCCCGTGTGATCTCATCTATGATGACACGCTGATCATGCATTTGAAAGACCCGCGCCGCGAACGCCTCGAAGGCGACCGGCGCTTCCTTGAAGTGCTCGTAGATGACACCGAGCAGCTCCCGCTTCAACGGTGTATCGGGCAGCTGTTCCTCTGCACTGCGGATGACGGTCGTGCTCTCGGATGCGAGCGGCCGGTAGCTCCCGCTCTGCACCCAATCGATCCAAGCCTTTGGAGCAAGAGGACCGAGCGTCCGCCCTGCCGCGATGTCTTGAAGCCAAGCGCGAGGCACTACAGGCACATCAAGCACCGTGAACACGGCGCGATAGTTCTGAAACCGCTGACCGCCGGTCGTCTTCCAGACAGCAACCAGATCACTCGTTGCGGGCAGGCCAGGAAAGCCCGGAACAGCCAAGCCCTTGAACTGCACCGACCGGGCACTCGCCGGCGTCGGGTGCTTCTTGAAGACAAAGAATGGAGGGATGAGCCCGCGCTGGCTGGGGTTCGCGTGCAATAAATCGAAGACACGGCGCAGGATGCGGTTGCCGCTGCGCGGCGTCTCGTGGAGCTCGTGTCCCGGCGTCTTGTTGTCGCCAAAGTAAGAGAACTGACCCGTACTCAGCTCCAGATGATCTGGCCAATCGCGATCCTCGCCGCTCGTATAGAGGACAACGAACTTCTTGTCTTCGCCCGCTCCAGCGGCCCGGAATCCACCTTGGTTTCCGCTGCCGGGCATTGTCTTGGCAATAGCATCACTGCCGGAGTCCCTGGTCTGCCCACCTTCGTAGATGGCATCCACGATCAGATCGGAGGAAGGGCAATCTTGATGCGCGACCACCTTAGGCACCGTCTATATGCCCCTTCTTATTTCACGAGGAGCGAATAAGCCTTCCTCCAATGGTTCGTCCTGGTCGCCTTGGGTGATGGACCCAGGCGCTTCCTCCTGCTTTTCCGAACGCTCTCGGTTCAGCATTGCGAGGCGCTTCAATATTTCGAGCCTCGCTGTCTCGCTGACCGTGAACCGCACGTTGCTGCCTGCGGGAAGATAGGCCACCTCTTGAAATGCTTCTTCCGTGCGGACATCATCCCAGCCGTATCGCGCAAGAACTGTTCTGTTGATCTCAGCCTGCTGTCGCCGGAGTTCGAGCAGCCGCGCGTCGTTCCGAGTTTGGTCGTGGAAGGCGTTGTAAACACCCGTAAGCCCGGCACCCAGCTCCTCCATCAAAGATTGCCGGGACTTGAAGAATTTCTCCCCGAGCCGATCGAGAGCTGCGTCTCCGTCAGACATCATCCCGTCAGCGAAGGGAAACGTCTCGAAGATCTCACCGTTTGTATAGGAGAGACTGTGAAGGTCCGCCCCCATCGAGGTCTTCTGATGCCATGCCCAGACAGCATGGATGTCCGAAGACAATAGGGCGAAGACCGAAAACCTATCATCGGCGAGGACGTAAAGCTGATCGGAGAATAGAAAATTGTTGTCCAAGAACGTGAAGGCGCAATACTTCGTCACTCTTCGCGATATTGCGAGAACGCGAGCGTAGCGCCTGACATCACCTTGCCATCCCCTGGGGTGCCGTATGAAATGATGACCGCGCCCAATTGCATGGTGAAGGTCTGGTCGAGGACGTAGTGGGCGCCACCAGTTCCCGCTCTTGCGCGTCGCCCTTGCGTCTATGAGAGAAAAGGGCGCCTCGTGTTTTTGCGCCTTATTCAGCGGCCAATCCCAGAAGTTCACTACCCAGTATGCTGGCCGCTGATCTGGAAATGAATTGATCTCGTTTCCGCCAATGAACGGAAACACGACTTCCTTGTTGCTTGTGTCTTTCTCTAGGAGTGCTTGTGCTTCACCGTCTCGAAGTTTGAACGCCTCATTGTTCAGAATGATGCCTTGGAACATCTTGCGAGTGTTTTCGGACAACGTCCGGGGCGTAGGAAGCGCGACATCGCCGAGATGAGAGTCAATGCGAGCGACAGCCTTGTCGTCGAGACGGAGCGGGCCAGCCCAAGGACTCTTCGCAATGTGGATCTGGTGCACAACAACCGCGGCCTTGCCTGGCCAAGGTATGTTTGTGCGTGCCGCGTGAACCGTGGCTCCCGCATTGATTATTTGCTCAAGCCCGATTTCTCGATTCTTGCCTTCGGAGAAATTGCGACGAGCAAGAAATCCGAGATACCCGCGAGTTGACAAAAGACGAAATGCTCGCAGAAAAAAATAAACCACTAAATCTGCTGTCGCGGGATCACCGAAACTCAGTCTATGAGCAAGATACTCCTTATAGGATACGCCAAGGACCCCAGAAATACGTTGACCACCGAGAAAGGGAGGATTGCCTACGAAAGCATCGAAGCCGCCTCGTTTGGATGCAAACACCTCCGGGAATGAAAGCGGCCAATGAAACGGAGTGCTAGCCGATGCTAGATCGAGCGCTCGTCGTCGCAATGCTTCGAGCGCGGTAGGTGACCCGGCGACCGCCTCGCCAGCTTCAACAGAGAGGTCTACGACATCGATCGGGCGACCTTCGGCCTTGAGCACTTGGGCAAACAGCGCGTCGGCGATCGCATGTGGCAGCGTCAGGCGCTTGGTCGCTTCTTCATTGAGGTCCGCCATGGCTGCAATATCGCGGATGTCACGTATCGGACGCGTCCGCAGCGCCGCGCGAAGTGCAAGAGCCTCTTCGATAGCCTTGTCAATGTTCGAGGCGAAAAGGCGTTTGGAACTGGAGTGCCCAGGCTTTAACTCGAGGTATTTTAACTGATCGAGCGACTGCAGTCCGAGCAGGCTGTCTCCGCTGCGAAGATTGTGGTCCAAAAAGCCAAACGGGCGGCCCTTGGCCAAAGTGACTAGCCAGATCGACAGCTTCGCAAGTTCGACGGCCAGCGGGTTCATGTCGACGCCATAGAGGCATCGTTCCGCTATCGCGCGCTTGGCAATCAATAGTCGCTCGGCGGGATCGGGACGAAGAGGCTCGTTCGCCCCGAGCGCATCCAGCACGTCGCCCTCGGCTGTGATGGCTTTGCCTTGCGCCTCCGCCGCCTGCCAGGATTCGACAAGACGCTCAGACAGCCATCGGCAGACTTGGACAAGGAACGCTCCCGAACCCATGGCCGGGTCGCAAATCTTCAGATCGAGCAGCTCCGACGGCGTCTTGAGCTTCCACTCGTCGCGCGGCTCGCCTTCGGAGGGGCCAATATAAACGAGGGGCTCCAATGTCTCCGTTACGATGGCCTCTGTCAGAGGCTTGGGCGTATAGTGCGTGCCCGTTTCCCGCCGGTCGGAACTTGTTCTGACCATAAACGTGCCCTTGGGGTACACGAGCGGATAGCCCCACGGATCGGTTCGAAGCAGATGGAAGTACGGCTTTATCCGATCGCGCAGATCGCGGTCGCCGTGGCACGCGGCCAGAAGCCTTTCGGTGGACGCGTCGTCGACTTGCCGGCCCAGATCATTGCGCACGCGACTCGCAGCACTGCCCGTCCGCTCTTTGAGCAAGTCTTCTAATGCCTTGCCACCCTTGGCAGCAGCGGCGTCGAGCTCGGGCAATGAGACCCACGGATTGTCGGCACTCTTGGTCGCAGCAAGATCGAGCGTAACTTCGGCAGCGCGGACGGCCGTGCGCTCAAGGAGGCCTTCGTACACGTAGCCGATCTGTTCGACGTCGAGAGCGAGGTATGAAAGTGTCCGGCCCTGAAAGAGCTGCACTGCTTCGAGCAGCAGCAAGACTGTTCTATTGTCGATCGGCAGCGGCTTCGCAGGATCGGATTTCCAGTTCGAACCTTTGGTGCGGCCCTCCAGAAACGGGTATCGGTCGGGATCGAAAAGCGATCCGCCCAAGGCAGGCAGACGCATGGAATCATGATCGATGCCGCCGTACACGGCGCGGAACATCGAGAGGAGCCGAGACCACGCATCCCAACGGCGTTCGAGGATTTCATCCGAACTCGCGCGCAATTGCAGGCGCAGCGTCGATATTGCGTAGTTGGCCTCGTAACGAGGGTCGCCCATCAGCAATAGGCCGCGCTCTTCCGCCGATAGCAGGAAGACGATGCGCATCATGACGGTGAGGCCGGCCTCGTAGAGTTCCGTAGGCTCGATTCCTTCGAGCAGCTCGCGCTTGCGGTCGACATCCGCCCGTTCGAGTCCCTGGATCAAAACTTCGACCGCGCGCCGGACTTGCTCGCCGAGTGCGTCGGTGACTTCGTCCTGATGTTCCAGCGACTTGTCGAGGAGCGCGGGCAGTTGCTCGCTTCGGTCGACGAAGAAGCGCCTGATGCCGAGCAGATTAACGAAGGCCTGCAGGGTGAGCGGCTCCTGCCCCCAGAGCCGCGCATACCAGTTCGCCATTGTCGTCGCGGCATTTACCGGCGCGTCGACGAACATCCAGTGCTCACCGTTGGTAACTAGACCGAGGCGCGCTCCGGTGGCCCTGCACAGCTCGACCATGCGTTCGGCGGGCGAGGCGGCCCAGGCATCGCCCTTCCTTGCATCGCTCAGCGAGATGTCCGGGTCGTACGCGGCCACCAGCATAAGCGGCTTGTCTTCGGCATCGACGACCGCATAGTCGGGACGGAGGGTGACGCCGTGTTCGGGCAGCGCGTACGCCAGCGTCTCGGGCAAGGCAGCACGAGGCTTGAGCACGTCGCCCTTGCCTTGTTCGTCGAGTTCCAGGCCCTGCTTCAGGACGAGATCGATCCAGGCCGGGTGAATCTTCGGGAGCAGCGGATCGTCGAGGTCGCGCGCTTCGCGCCACTCGTCGTATGCTTGGCGAAGCATCGTCTTCTTCGCCGAATCCAGTCCGCCGAGCCCCTGAGGAAAGGCCTCCTTCAAGACCGGTTCGGCGAGAAACGGCCCGGACACATCGATCAGTGACAGCCATTCGGAGTGGTGCGTGCGATCGCTCATGCGGCGCGCCTCCACGGGTGATCTTCGGGGACGAGCAGGATGACGGCGACAGGGAAGGTGTTGACCTGATATCGGGCGAAGCGCTTGCGGATCGCCTCGATCTCCTCCTGCTTTTCGGCGGGGATGCGGGCAAGCCGATGCTTCAAGCCGTCGATATCGCGCCGGACCTGCAAGCGCTCGTCTTCATGAAGCGTCTTGATCCAGTCGAGCTGCTCGGGCTCGTCTTCCTTGCGAAGCTCGGCGGTGATGGCGCGCTCAAGCTCGTCCAGCACCGCGGTTATGTTGGCGATCTCCTGCTGCTCTCGGGCTTCGAGGGAATTTTCGAGATTCCGAAGTCGCTCTCGCGAACGCGCCTCTATAGCCAGCTGGATGCCTTCCAGCGACCTCTCGAAACGCTGCTTCAATCCTTCGAACAAGCGATCGGTGGCCTCGATCGAAACCGCCTTGTCCAACCAGTCATTGACCTGCGTGACGCGCGTTTCGCGGCCGAACGCATTGTCCTTCAGGAAACCGCCAGCAACCGTGAGCTCCTCGTGCAGACGGTGGTGGTTGCCGCCGGTCACGACGAGGCGCGATATCACCGCGACCGCGAGATCATCGACCATCGATGACGGCAGCGCGCGAACATCGACGCGGTGGAGTTTCTTGACGTCATTCTGAGCCCAGACTTCGGCACGAAGTAGCCGAAGGCACATTTGCACGAGGCGGTGATTGAGGTGAACGAGAACGACATCGTCTCGGCCCTTGGCAACGGCATGATCGAAGGTGATCGGACGTATCTTGCCGGTGTGAGGATGATGGAGGCCCTCGCCGCAGCGCGACCACGAACCGGTGAGAGACGGCATTTCGAACACCGTGCCCGCCGGTGCGCCCGCAAGGTCGACCGGCTTGAGCGGCGGCCTCTTGTCGAGAGCGAGCGCGGTCTTCACTGCCGCACAGATGCGCGCAGGGGTCAGGTGGAAATCCTTCGAGGTTTCCTGAAGCCGTTCATG
Organism: Bradyrhizobium sp. SZCCHNPS1003; assembly: GCF_032381555.1. Classification (NCBI taxonomy): domain Bacteria; kingdom Pseudomonadati; phylum Pseudomonadota; class Alphaproteobacteria; order Hyphomicrobiales; family Nitrobacteraceae; genus Bradyrhizobium; species Bradyrhizobium sp. SZCCHNPS1003. Next base: position 264,079 of record NZ_JAUHIU010000011.1, on the reverse strand, counting down.
CAGTTTGGTTATGCGCTCCTTGAGCTTCTGCTCAGCTCTCACAAAGCGCCTTACTTTCGCGGCGCGCGCTTCGGCTTCGCGCGTGTCGAGTTCGCGGCGGCTGCCTTCGATCAGGCCAGCCATCTGCGGCGCGATCACCGGGTTGACGCTGCCCATGTCCTCGCGCATCGCCTCGAGTTTTTTCAACGCGCGAATGATGTCCTCGCTGTGCCCGCCGAAAGAGCCGTCGGCCGCCGCGCCGCCGTCCACGGGATGCCAAATCAGCACCTCCGCTTCCTTTTGACCGTGGCGGTCGATGCGGCCGTTGCGCTGCTCCATTACGTTGGGATTGTACGGAATCTCCACGTGGATAAGGCAATTGCAGTAATTTTGGAGATCGATGCCTTCCGAGGCCGCGTCGGTCGCGAGCAAGATGCGCACGGGAGCATCTTCGGGATTGGTTTGGAACGCGGCTTTGACCCGTTCACGTTCCTCGTGATCCATGCCGCCGTGAATCAGGGAAAGGCCGTCCCCGCCAAAGCCGTGGGACGCGAGGATTTGCTGCAGCCACTGATGCGTCGTCCGGTACTCGGTGAACAGAATGACCCTTCGGCCGTTCCAGTCACCTGAGGTCTTGAGGTTGGCCTCCAACCAATCGATGATCGCCCTGGCCTTGGAGTCGATGCGGCGGCTTGCTTCCTGCGCCCACTCTCGCATTTCATCGATCATGCGCTCTTCATTAGCCGTCAGCGGTGCGCTGCGCTTGGTGGCTTCGTCAACCGCTTCGGCTTGAGCGGCCTCCACTTCGGCGTCGTCGGCATAATCCTCCTCCGCCTTGAGGATCGCTTTGCGCAAGATGCGATCCGACAGCTCGTCAGCTTTCCCAGCAGCTTTGCCGCTCGTGAGTGTCGCGTAGTGCCGCTCCAAGGTCGATGCAAAGGCGGCTGGAGACGAAAAGAGGCGCTTCTTGAGAAGGTTGTTGATGAAGCTGGTAGCGGCTGTCCCTGCTTGTGCGCACGTCTTTTCACGGCTGGCGCAGTAGGCCTCAAGCAGCTTTTGCATCCGGCGCTCGTCCGCGGTGAACGGCACGGCCAGCGCCTGCAAGTTTCGTTTCGGGTAGAGCGGCTTGCCGGCCTTGTCCAAGAGGTCCGTCTTGAGGCGCCGAACCATGACCTGCGAGAGCTGTTTGTCGTCGGGCAGGATGTTCCTCGAGAAGCGTTGATCGTCGAGGAGTTCGAGCAGTGACGTGAACGACTCCGTGTAACCGTTATGCGGCGTCGCAGTCAGAAACAGGCGATGTTGGAAGTGAGGCGCGATTTTTCGGATGAGCTGCGTGCGCTGACTCGCGAGCACGTAGTGAGCTGAGCCGGCAGGCGCGACGTTGTGCGCCTCGTCGACGACCAAGATATCGAACTTGCGTGGATAGCTGGATCTGACGGGCAGGACATCGCGCAGCATGCGCAGCGCTTCGCCGGACTTGATCCAATCGATGGAAGTGATCAGCCGCGGAAACGAGGTCCAGGGATTGGCGTGGATGCCACGGCCGCGCCGAAGCTCCTTGACGTATGCGGGGTCGACGATCTTGAACTCCAGACCGAACTTCTCCTGCATCTCGACGCGCCACTTCTCTTGGAGCGACGCCGGACATACGACGAAAACGGTACGGGCGCGGTGCCGTAGAAGTAGTTCTTGTATGACGAGGCCCGCCTCTATCGTCTTTCCGAGACCGACGTCATCCGCGATCAGAAGATTGGCGCGAGCCATATCGATCGCCCGAACGAGCGGGTCGAGCTGAAAATCTTCGATGCTGACGCCACTGCGGAACGGGGCCTGGAGGAAACCTCTGTCGGCGTTGGTTGCCGCACCCCATCTGACGGCGTCGAGGAACGCCTCTAGCCTTTCTGTATCGTCTCGGCCCGTGATCGAAGGCAGGCCAGCGCGCTCGATAACGTGAGCGCCCGGCTCGATCTCCCAAATAACCTCAAGCTGCTCGCCCAGGCAGTCCTCGTCTATCGAGGTGAGTGTAAGACGGTTCTGCGGGGCGGTGAGCTGTTTGCTTCCGTTTAATGCATCAGTCTCGGCGACAATCCATTGACGCCTTCGGACCTCGACGAGTTGACCCGGCTCGGGAGCGGACCGGACAATGGCGCTCTCGGCGACCGGACGCTTCTGAGCTGCGTCGCTCATTCGACGGCCCTTCTAGCGGGTGATCTGTAGTCGTTTACGTGTTGGATGATTGACTCGCCGATGGCTTCAGCGAGCTTGACCGGAACTGCATTGCCGATCAGTCGGCCGATCGTCTTGCAGTGTACCGGCTCCCCTTTGGCAACGAATTTGTAGCCCTTGGGGAAGCTCTGAAGGATCGCGCCTTCGCGCAGAGAGATTGCCCTGTCCTGTTCGGGATGGCCGAAGCGGCCACTGCCGAAGCCGTAAAACTGAGTGGTCATGGTGGGTGCAGGCTCATCCCATGACATCCTGCCGTAGACACTGAAATACGATTTGCCGGTCTTTCGCTTATGGCACTCCGCTATCAAGTCGCGCTTCCAGTCGTGCCAGGTGCCGCCCGGCGTCGAGGCACGGATTCGCTTCATGTTGAGCGGGGAAAGGGTGGCCGCTTGATGAAGCGGGTCGCGCTCGCATGTTTCACCAGCTTCGATCGGCGGCAGCTCTGCGATAGCATCACCAACGGTTTTGACTTGCTTGATCTTGGGACGGGCGAACTCGATCGGTCCAAGCCTCGAAGCCAGCAGCACGAGCCTTTGCCTTAGTTGCGGGACACCGTAGTCGACGCAGTTGACGACCTGGTGGCTGACATGGAAGCCGAGCTGCGCGAGAGCAGAAACGAAGTCACGGAAAACCTGCTGCTTGCGAAGATTCGGAACGTTTTCCATCGTTATCAGATCGGGCTCGACCTTTTGGGCGAGGCGTCCGAAGTGCGCGAGCAAATGCCATCGCCCGTCGGATGGGCCCAGCTTCTGCTTGTATGTCGAGAAGGGCTGGCAGGGCGCACATCCGGCAAGCAGCGTGAATTGCGCTCCACCGATGGCCTCGATTAGACGTGACGGTGAGAGACTCACGACAGACTCGAGCAGAAACTCGGCGTCGTTGTTGGCGGTGAACGGATATTCGCAGGCAGGGTCAATGTCGACGCCCAAACGGACGTTGATGCCCGCCTTCTCGAGGCCTCTCGTGAGACCTCCGACGCCACAGAACAAATCGACGGCACGGATCAGTGGTTTGCCGACTCCACGCTTGCTCTTATTATGGCCCCCGCTCAGTCTCATCGCTTTTTTGCAATCACTCTATCTATTGCCACACGCCGCTGCGGCCCCTGCCTTACCTGGCGCGGCAGAAAGGTGCGCGAACTCTTCCACGGAAATCACAACGACCGCCGGACCAGTGCTCTTCTATAGATCACGATGCGATCAAAAAGAATCCCATCGGCGTCCGCGTCTAGCAGCAAGCCGAAGCCATTCTTAGCGGCCGGGCAGCATAGTCTTCATGCTGTGTCCCGAAAGCTTCGAAGAGTGGGCATAGAGGACAGAGTGGTCGCAATTTTCAAGCGTGGACCGCCTTGTCCACAGGGCTTGCGTGCAGATCGTCACGAGGCAGAAAAGGCGTTCGCACGATGCCGGAGTGTCTTGAGCGGCAGGGAAGCCCCCGGCCGGGGTGCCCGGCCTTGTTCGTAGGTGGCGGGCCCGAACAATTCTAACGCCCGCCCCGGACTAGCATTATGAGGACGCCTACGCGCCACAAACTCATCATACCATAGCACGCAATCAGACAGGCGTGGCTCGGATTGTCGCTGCCGTCCGCGGACACTTATTCAACGAATATTCGACGGTTTCGGCCGCACGCAGCTAAGTATCTGATTTTATTGGCGCTCCCTAGGGGAATCGAACCCCTGTTTCAGCCTTGAGAGGGCCGCGTCCTAACCGCTAGACGAAGGGAGCGTGAGGTGAACCGCATAGCCTCGAAATCGCCGCGCCGCAAGACGGGGGATAGGAAATTTCGTGGGGTGAGTGCCTCGAGGGTCTTTCCCTGTGGAGACCCCCACCCCCGACCCCTCCCCGCAAGGGGGAGGGGAGTGGACTGCCCGGGTGGCGAAGGGATCGGCCATCGATGGAGAGAGCCCGCCACGCCGGCGGTGCGCTCCCTCTCCCGCTTGCGGGGGAGGGTTGGGGTGGGGGCGCGGCGGGCGGCGGTGCGTGTGGAGAGAGTTCCCCCACCCGCATCGCATCTTTCGATGCGCTGCGAGCTCTCAGAGCGAGCTTCGCTCGTCTCGCCCCGCAGGCGGGGGAGGCGCTGACTGCCCGTGTCGAGAGAGATGGGCCGAAATGGGCGGGCGAAACCGCCCCTGCCCTTACGGCTCCACCGCGAAGCGGAGGCGGCCGGTGGGTTTGAGGGTCTTGGCGTCGAAAGTGCGGATCTCGGTGATGCCGGAGATGTCCAGCGTCACGGCCAAGCGGTCGCCGGCGGTGCCGGTGGCGACGATGCGGGCGCCCTTGGGCAGCATGGCGGTGAGGTCGGGGCCCGAAGCTGTGCTTCCATCGCCGCGGAAAAGGCGGTAGCCGATGGCGACCAGAAGCACTGCGATCGCGATCGAGGTGGTCACGCCCGCGATCATCATCATGCGCCGCAGCCGCGCCATCAGCTGGGCCTGCTCGGGCGATGACGGCTCGGGCGCAACGGTGGAATTCATGGACATCTCGACTTCACAATCCCACGGTCTGATGACGGTCACGGTCGCCGGCGACGAAGGCTCGCCACGGCTCGATCGCGTGCTCGCGGCCCGGCTGCCGGAGCTGTCGCGGTCGCGGCTGAAGGCGCTGATCCTGGCCGGTCAGGTCAGCCTCCGCGCCGAGGCGGTGCGGGACCCCGCTTATCACGTCACAGCCGGCGACACGATCACAATCGACGTGCCGGAAGCGGTGCCGGCCGAGCCCGCGGCCGAGGCGATCCCGCTGAAAATCATCTACGAGGACGACGACATCGTCGTCATCGACAAGCCGGCCGGCCTCGTCGTGCATCCCGCGGCCGGGCACGAGACCGGCACCCTGGTGAACGCGCTGATCGCGCATTGCGGCGCCAGTCTTTCCGGGATCGGCGGGGTGAAGCGGCCCGGCATCGTGCACCGGCTGGACAAGGACACCACCGGGCTGATGGTGGTCGCGAAGAACGATCGGGCGCACGCCTCGCTCAGCGCGCAGTTCGCCGACCACGGCCGCACCGGCGCGATGGAGCGCGGCTATCTGGCGTTTGCGTGGGGGGTGCCGCACCGGCCGCATGGCACCATCAACGCAGCCATCGACCGGCATCCGCATGCGCGCGACAAGATGGCGGTGCGCCCGCGGGGGCGCGAGGCCATCACCCATTACGAGGTGCAGGAGAGCTTTCTCGGCCGCGACGGCAAGCCGGTGGCGTCGCTGATCGCCTGCCATCTCGAGACCGGGCGCACCCACCAGATCCGGGTGCATCTGTCTCACCTCGGCCATCCGCTGCTCGGCGATGCCGTCTATGGCCCGCATTTCAAGACCAAGGCGAACCAGCTCGCGCCGGCCGCGCGGGACGCGCTCGCGGCGCTCGGACGGCAGGCGCTGCACGCCTATCTGCTGGTCATCGAGCACCCGCGGACGGGAGAAACAATGCACTGGGAATCGGAGCTGCCGGAGGATCTCATGCTGTTGAGGAGCGCCCTGCGAGCGGCGCTATGACGCAGCGCCTTCAGAAAAACGCAAGCATGCCAGCAGGTTATGGCAGCCACACGGGGACGTGACCCCCGGAATCCTTCCACCGGGGGGCGAAAATGGTGTATGTTGCGCCTGCGTCGAATGGTCGACGCATGGAACGTCGCAAACCGGCCGGCTTTAACCAAGCGACCGCTTTGCCTGGCCCGCCGCTATCGGGGGCCTGAACCAACTGGAGGGCGCTCGATGGCCCGTACAGCTACACTGCCGGTTCTCAATGGAGAATCCGGACTTTCACGCTACCTCGCCGAGATCCGCAAGTTCCCGATGCTGGAACCGCAGGAGGAGTACATGCTCGCCAAGCGTTGGCGCGAGCATGACGACAGCGACGCAGCGCATAAACTCGTGACCAGCCACCTCAGGCTCGTGGCCAAGATCGCCATGGGCTATCGCGGCTACGGCCTGCCGATATCCGAAGTCGTTTCGGAAGGCAATGTCGGCCTGATGCAGGCGGTGAAAAGGTTCGAGCCCGAGAAGGGCTTTCGCCTCGCCACCTACGCCATGTGGTGGATCAAGGCGTCGATACAAGAGTACATCCTGCGTTCCTGGTCGCTCGTGAAGATGGGCACCACCGCGAACCAGAAGAAGCTGTTCTTCAACCTGCGCAAGGCCAAGAGCAAGATCTCCGCGCTGGATGAAGGCGATCTGCATCCGGATCAGGTCAAGCTGATCGCGAAGCGCCTCGGCGTGACCGATCAGGACGTGGTCGACATGAACCGCCGCCTCGGCGGCGACGCCTCGCTGAACGCGCCGATCCGCGACGACGGCGAAGCGGGCGAATGGCAGGACTGGCTGGTCGATACCTCGCCCAACCAGGAAGCCATCATGGCCGAGCACGAGGAATATGACCACCGCAGGCAGGCGCTGAACGGCGCGATCGGCGTGCTCAACGCGCGCGAGCGCCGCATCTTCGAGGCGCGGCGCCTGGCCGACGAGCCGATGACGCTCGAGGACCTGGCGGCCGAGTTCGGCGTGTCGCGCGAGCGCGTGCGCCAGATCGAGGTGCGCGCGTTCGAGAAGGTGCAGTCCGCCGTCAAGGGCGCCATCGCCAAGCAGGAGGCGGCGGCCCTGGAGGCCGCGCATTAGCGGCGCGGCTTGCGGCTTGAAGGTGGTCTTTGGATGCGATCGGAGCCGGCGGAGACGCCGGCTTCTTGTTATGTGATCAGTTTGTTATGTGATCAGTCCGGCGCAGCGCGGGCGAGCCCGGCGAGCGCACAGCCCTCGCAATAGCGGGCATCCTTGTAGTCGATCCAGTTGTGCGCATAGATCCGCTCCCGCGGGATCTGATAGCGCAGCCGGAGCAGCTTCGAGAGAATGCGCCACGCGGCGATCTGGGCTTCGGTGGCGGGCCGGGTGACGTCGGGATAGTTGCCGGCGAACTCCACGCCGATGGAATTATCGCGGACGACCTTGCGATAGGTCGGGCCGTTGTCGATATAGCGGTTGTCGTTGCGGTTGGCGCCGTCGCCATGCAGCGTCACCAGGGTTTCCGGCACCGCCCAATACACCGTGCCGTCGGTTTCCACCCACACGGTGACGCCGCGCCGTTTCGGGTTCTTGGCTTGCGCCAGCGCCCCTGATCGCGCCGATCCCGCCGGCCCTTCGGTCTGGTGGACGATGATGTTGGTCCAGGGATGGGCCTGGGCCGGATCGCCCCACGGCGCCAGCCAGACCATCTTCAGCCCGGGGATGACCGGCGTGCCGGACGAGCGGGCGAGCGACGTGAGATCCTCGGCCGAGACCGGCGCAGGAAGAAGAAGCAGCGCGAGCGCTGCGCGGAGGAAGAACAGAACCGGCCTCATGGCCGGCAACGATAGCACCGGCTACCCGGCGGTGGCATCCTGCCGGCGCGGCGGCGCCATCATCGGCTCGATCTGGTCCGGCGCCAATGCCGGCGTCTCATGGTCACTGGCGAAGACGGCATAGCGGTTCTTGCCCTCCTTCTTGGCGGCATAGAGCGCCTGGTCCGCCCGCGCCATCAGCCGGTCGGGGAAGGCGCCGACATCCTCGGTCCATTCGGCGATGCCGATCGAGACCTCGATCGGCACCTCGGCGCCGGCACAGGCCTCCGCATCGTCGCGGCAGACCTGCAGGATGCGCCGCGCGATCATCGCGCCTTCGCGCAGGGCGGACGCCGGCAGCACGATGCAGAATTCGTCGCCGCCGGTGCGCGCCAGCATGTCGCCGGGGCGCAGCCGGGTCTGGGCCATCAGCGTGAAGTGCTGCAGGCAGGCATCGCCGGCGGCATGGCCATGGGTGTCGTTGATGGTCTTGAAGCCGTCGAGGTCGATCACCAGCAGCGCGAACGGCCGCCGCGAGCGCTCGGCGCGCGCGCATTCCTCGCTCAGGCGCTGCATCAGGTGACGGCGGTTGGCGACGCCGGTGAGATCGTCGAGCAGCGCGAGATCGGCGACCTCGTTGCGCAGCCGGTCCACCGCCATCAGCAGGAAGCCGAAGTTGAGCGACATCGACAGGAAGATCAGCAGCAGCACCGCGGCGGCCTGGCCGCTGGTGGAGTGGCTGAAATTGAAATCGGCGCCGACGAACGCCCCGATCGACCGCGCGGCAAACACCGCGATGATCAGAACCGACAGCAGGCCGGCCAGCCGCGCTCCCGGATTGACGGGCCCGCGCCTCGCATCCAGCACCAGCCGCGCGATGATCGCCATGGGGACCGCCTGCCCGATCGAGTAGCACAGGATCCTCAGCGGGCCGTGGTCGTACACGTATTGAAAGAATGCGATCGACGCACAGGTCATCGCGACGACGATCAAGCTCAGCCGCCACGACGCCCTGTAGCCATAGAAGCGCTCGACGCCCATCGCCGCGAGGCAGATCGCGAAGGTCATCAGCGAGCCGCCGGCCAGCAGCGGAACGAACGAGCCGAAATAGAACCGCGTCAGCGCGAACGTCGCCGCCGGCGCGCACATGAACGCAGACGCCGTCCAGTACCGCGCCGAATCCAGATTGGGATAGCTGCGCATCACGTAGGCCCAGATCAGGCCCAGCGCGAGGAAATTGACCACGAAGGCGGTCCATAGCGTCGGAACGTTCAGCATCCCGACAGCAGGACGCCGCAGCTCCTGTCCTCGATGTTCAATAGCGCCGCGCTCATGAGCTACCCTGTTGTTCGCGGCAACATGGGCGCGGCGCAGTTAACGGTTCCTCAAGGTCGCAACCAAGATTGCGCCTTGGTTTTGAATCAATGAAGACACCTTTTACGATCCGCTAACCTTGTCACGACCTGCGTGCCAGCGGCGCAACTGGCCGGCGAATGCATCGAGCTGTGGATAAGCGCAACCGCGCTGGTGACAGCGTGAGGCAGAGCTTCGCGAATCTGCTGGGATCGACACCCGAGGCTAATGCATGGCTGGCGTGCGCCAGCGAAGCCTCGAAGTCGCGTTGCAATCCATCAACTCCTGACGAGGATGCCATGGCGAAGAAGGCGAAGAAGGCCGCGAAGGCCACCAAGAAAGCTGCGAAGAAGACCAAGAAGGCTGCCAAGAAGAAGTAGTTGCACTTCCGGGTGGGAGCGCGGCTTCCACCCGGCTCTCAGTCGGCTCGGCCGCTAGCCAATCCCACGTCTCCACCGGTCGGCATTTGCCACGCATCACCCTTTGAGCGACGCTGGCGGAGCAAGACCTTGGCCTCACCCGATATCGGGCGCGCGCTCGAGCGTCACCTCAGCCTCGCGCAGCACATCGAGCGGCGCCCACGGCTTGCTCCAGAACTTCGTGCCGCCCGGCAGCGGCTGCGACAGCGGCCGGCCAGAAGTGACGACCACATTGATGTGGGGGTGACGCGCCTTGGCGAGATGGGCAAGCTCGACCCCGTTCATGCGGCCCGCCAGATTGACGTCGGTCATCAGCAGCACGATGCGATGACCCGGCTTGTTCAGGACGAGTTCGGCGGCCTCCGCGCTCTCACACGCGATCACGTCGTACTCGCTCTCTTCGAGCAGCAGCGTGATCATCTCGCGCTGCGCCAGATCGTCTTCCACGATCAGTGCGGTGGCACGGAAAGGTTGCGACTGTCCCATGCAGGTCCTCCACGAATGTGTGCTCGTAAAGTAATGTGAGTTAAAAGCTGAACAGCCGGATGGTTCGGTTCCAATCAGAAAAAGTGGCAGAAAACCCAGCTGCAATTGGAACAGGCACGTAGATCCGGTCGATCAGGGGAGTGAAGCGACAATGACGATCATTCGAGGCGCATCTGCCGCCGTGACAGGCGCAGCCAGCGGCATTGGCCGTGCGCTGGCGCAGGAGCTGGCGGCGCGCGGTTGCGATCTCGCGCTCGCCGACCGCGACGAGGCGGGCCTCGCAAGCCTCGCCGCCGAGCTCGCCGCGAGCGGTCGCAAGGTGACCACGCACCGGCTGGACGTCAGCGACGTCGCTGCAGTCAACCAGTTCGCGGAGGACGCGGCCCGCGCGCATCCCGGCCTCAACATCGTCGTCAACAATGCCGGCGTGGCACTGTTCGGCAGCTTCGCCGAGATCGATCAGGCGGAGATGGAGTGGCTGTTCAACATCAATTTCTGGGGCGTCGTGCACGGCACGCGCGCGTTCCTGCCGCATCTTTCGCGCCAGCGCGAAGCGCATGTCGTCAACCTGTCCTCGATCTTCGGCATCATCGCTCCGCCCGGCCAATCGGCCTACGCCGCGGCAAAGTTCGCGGTGCGGGGATTTTCCGAGAGCCTGCGTCACGAACTCACAGCCGCCGGCAGTCCCGTGCGGCTGTCGGTCGTGCATCCCGGCGGCATCGCCACGGCGATTGCGCGCAATGCCCGCGCCGGCCAGGGCATGACCGACAATGCGCGCCGCGTGCAGGCCATCGAGCGGTTCGAGCGGCTTGCCAGGACCAGCCCGCGCGACGCCGCGTTGCGGATCATCGAGGGCGTCGAGCGCAATGAGCCCCGCATCCTGATCGGCGGCGATGCGCGCTTCATGGATCTCCTGCAGCGGTTCATGCCGGGCACCTATTGGCGCGTGATGGCGAAGCGGCTCGAGAAGGCGGCCGCGAAGCAGGCGTGAGCCACGGGACAGGAGGCGCCGCCCCGCCTCGCGCTCTCGAGACCACGGCACCAGGACACAGCTCATGCCGGTCGGACACGGGAATCACCCCCGTGGCGGATACGGCCGGGGCGACGGGCGTGTCGGCGAGCTTGATACTTCAGCCACCCAACGACCGGTCAGGCCGCTCTGATATGGGCCAGGAACTGGTTGACCTCGCTGCGCAGCCGGGTCGACTGCTGCGCGAGCTCGCCGGCCGCCGACAGCACCTCGTTGGCGGCGTGGCCGGTCTGCACGACCCCGGACGTGACGCCCGCGATGTTGCGCGTGACGTCCTGGGTCTTGCCGGCGACGACGTTCACATTGCCGGCGATCTCGCGGGTCGCGGCGTCCTGTTGCGCGATCGATGAGGCGATGATGGTCGAGATCTCGTCGACCTCCTGGATCGTGGTGCAGATCATACCGATGCTCTGGACCGCGGCGGCGGTTTCGGCCTGAACCGCGGCGATCTGAGCACCAATCTCTTCGGTCGCCTTGGCCGTCTGGGTCGCCAGTGTCTTGACCTCGCTGGCGACGACGGCGAATCCCCTACCCGACTCGCCGGCGCGCGCGGCCTCGATCGTCGCATTCAGCGCCAGCAGATTGGTCTGGCTGGCGATCTGGTTGATGAGTGCGACGACCTCGCTGATCTTGCTGGCGGCAACGTTGAGCCGCTGCACCTTGTCGTTGGATTGCTGCCCTTCGTCCGCGGCCTTGCGAACCACGGACGACGCACGCTCGAGCGTCTTGCTGATCTCGTTCATCGAGGATGACAGCTCTTCGGCCGCCGAGGCAACGGTGTTGACATTATCCGATGCGGAGCCGCACGCCTGCTACACCGTCAGGGCCTGCTGCTTCGATTGATCGATCGTCACCGACATCGAACGGGCGGTCGCCTCCATTTCAATGGCCGCAGCCGACACTGCGTCGACAACGCCGCGGACGCTGGCCTCGAAGCCATCGGCCACCTCCATCAGCATGCGGCGCCGGTCCTCCTCGGCACGAGCCTGGGCCTTCTCCTGCTCCGCCTGCAGATCCCTCATCCGGATGGCGTTGTCCCTGAAGACCGAAACGGCGCGCGCCATCTGTCCAACCTCGTCCTTGCGCCAGTCGGCCGGGACGCTGACGTCCAGGTTGCCATCGGCGAGTTCGCGCATGGCGCTCGTCATCTGGACGATCGGGCGGGAGATGCTGCGCGCGATCAACAGCCCGGCGAGCGCGATCAGCACGAGGCCGGCCAGCGTCATCCCGATCGCTAGCGCCCCGGCGCGATTGCGAGCCTGGATGAACTCGCTGTTGTCCATGATGATCTCGACGGCGCCGATCGGCTTGCCGGAGAAATCCTTGATCGGGCCCAGCAGCGCGACCACCGGAACGCCTTTGAGCTGTCCTTGGCGCGACAGGAAGCTGCCGGCCGATGCCTCCCGATAGTCGCCGCTTGCGAAGAAGGAGGTCTCCCCGATCGTTGTCGCGAACAGCTTGAAGCCGTTGTCGCCAGCCAGGCGGAACGCGACGTCGACATTCCGGCTGCGCTTGAACTCGTCGAAGAAGTTTTGGCCAAAGGTCAGGCCGAACTCGACCGAGCCCAGATGTTTGCCGGCGGAAACGATCGGTACGACGCCGCGGAGGCCGAGGCCGGCAACGCCGCCCTCCAGCCCGACGATCGGCTTGCGGTCGGTGTTGGCGGCCACCACCGTCTTGCGGAAGCCCGACAGATCGTCGCCGAACTTGGCCGGCTGGTGCACGCGCAGGAAGGACATCGCCGGCGGCGTGTGAAACTGAAACTGGTCGACACCGTAATCGGACTTCATGCTGGCCATGCCCGCGCCGAACAGCCGCATCAAGGCGTCGCGGTCGTTCTGCGCCATGGCGTCCTGGACGGCGGGGATCTTGGCGACCACCGCGCTCATGGCTTCCGCGCGGGTCGACTCCAGCTGCAGGCGCGAATTGAAGGCGTCATATTGGGCGTGGAGCTCGCGCTCATTGGCGCGGTCGATGATGCCGCCGATGATCCACATGGCGACCAGCAGCACGAAGAGGGCCGTCGCGGCCGCGCCGACCACCAGAGAAAGGGTGATCCGGGTTCTCAAGCCAACAAGCTTCAGCATGCAATCCTCGAACGTCGACCGGTGTTCGAGTATTGCAGCGTTGCAACTAATTATTCCTGAACGAATCAACCAATGGAGTGGACCAACAACAAATTAGCTGCTGCGGGCGAGAACGGCTATCGAAGCATTCCGCCGCACACTTTGCTCTTAGCCTGCCGCAACCCACGCTGGTTGCAGGTCATTTCATCTCAACCAGAACAGATCCGTTCGGAACGTCCTGACAGAGCAGAACGTCCGATCTGTCGGACAGGGCGCGTTCAGGCGACAGGACCGCCGCGCGCCCGCCAGCGGCTCATGCCGCCGGCATAGTGGCGGATATCCTGCCGCCCCGCCGACAGCGCCCGCCGCAGCGCGGTGGCCGAGCGGCCGCCCGCCTGACAGATCAGAACCACCGGCTTGTCGTGCACGAGGTCGCCCGGGTCGAAACGCGACAGCGGGTGATTGACGGCGCCGGGAATGTGTCCGCCCTTGAACTCATGCGGCTCGCGCACGTCGACGATGACGCAGCTCCGCTGCTGATGCGCCCGCACCAGCTCGTCATGCTCGATCGCCGGCACGCTGGTCGATCCGGTCAGCTTGCTGAACAGTCCTGATAGCATGGGAGGAACCTCTCACTGATTGACATAGGGGGCACTCGGCGACTCCGCCTACCCCTGTGTCCGCTTCGCCTTGGCCTCGGATGCTTCGACCCAGAAGAAGAACGCACCTGCGCCGATCGCGAGCGCGGCGAACCAGGCGCCATCCGGCACGCCGGTGATGTCGGGCAGCCGCACCTTGCCGAGCGCCCAAACATTCAGGACGTGAGCCTTCACCCAGTCGAAGCTCAGCGCATAGAGGATCGCGCCGACAATCATGCCGAAAGCGCCGACTGCGGCATGCACGCTGCCGCTGGCGATGGCGCCGAGCGCGGTGCCCGGGCAGTAGCCGTAGACCACCATGCCGACGCCGAACAGCGCCGCGCCGAGCGCGACCGCGAGCATGTTGGCGTCCTTGACGTAATATTTGGTGTTGCCGGTATCAACCAGCAGCAGCACGCCGATGCCGCCGACCAAGATCGCCGTGCCCATCACCTTCAGCACGGTGAAGTCGCGCAGCCGGAACTGGTTCTCGATCACGTTGCAGCTCGTGACCTTGCCCTGCTGCAGCAGATAGCCGAACACGGCGCCCATCAGCAGCGGGCCGGCGATGCTCATCAATGACGTCATGGCCATTCTCCTATGCTTTGCGGAACATGACGCGCGACGCCAGAAGGCCGGTCGCGAACATCACGGCGAGGAACAGCCAGCTCGACAGCGCCAATTGCAGACCGCCGGAGATGCCGTGTCCGCTGGTGCAACCGCCGGCCAGACGCGCGCCATACATGATGACGATGCCGCCGAGAAACGCGGCCACGAAGCGCTTGACCACAGACGGGCCAAAGCGCTCCTTCCAGACCTCCGGTACCAGTTCGAGGCGCCACGTGCCGGAGATGATCGCCGACAGGAATGCGCCGAACGGAATGCCGACCAGGAACCAGACGCCATAGTCCCATTTCAACGGCATCGACTTCCAATAGCTGTTGGCGGCGACGGCGTCGGATCCGATCACCGGAGCGGCAAACAGCGATGCGATGCGCGAAAACGCCGTCGTGACGCCGAGCGGGTCGCCGAACCCGGCAAAGGCCACCCAGCTGAGGACGCCGATGCCGGCGCCGACCAGATAGGGCGACCAGTCGATGCGCTTGGACTTGCCCAGATCCTTGACCATGACGTCGTTCATCATTGCCACGACGGGTCCTCCCTGCTGACGCGGCCCAGCGCCGCGACCGACTTACGTTACTATATGCATATATTCGAATTTCTGCAATTATAATTCAGCCGATGCCGACAGGTGAGGTGAAAAGGCGGGGCTCTGCGGCAGCCTGACTGCGAGGAAATAGCGGCACTGACGAACTCGGGGACGGCAGCCCCGAGCAAGCGCGGCGGAGCATGATCCGCCGCGACCCCACGCTCTGTTCATGTCCGCGCGGGCCTCGCAAGCCCATCGTCACCAGGCGACTCGGTAACGCAGCTTGCCGCGGCCGCGCGAAAGATCCTCGAGATGAGCCTCGCAAGCCACCGCAGAAGCGATGGCAGCGTGGCCGGCGCACCTGTCAGCACACCCGACGCGGGCCGGCCGAAATGGCGGCGAGATCGGATCTGCGCGGCTCTCAGTCGCTACGAACCCTAGGCGGCTCTCACGCCGGCGATGAACTTCTTCACTTCCATGCTCAGTCTGGCACTGTCGTCGGCCAGCGATTTCGCGGCGGACAGCACCTGGGACGCAGCGGTTCCGGTATCGACGGCGCCGCGCTGCACATCCGCAACGTTGGCTGAGACCTGCTGCGTTCCCGCCGCCGCGTGCTGGACGTTGCGCGAGATCTCCTGCGTGGCAGCGCCCTGCTGCTCCACGGCCGATGCGATCGTCGACGAAATCTCCTGCAATTTCTCGATGGTGATGCTGATGTCGCGGATGGCACCGACCGATTGCTGGGTGGCGGACTGGATGCCGGAGATCTGCTGGCCGATCTCGCCCGTGGCCTTCGCCGTCTGCTCGGCCAGCGCCTTGACCTCGGATGCGACCACCGCAAATCCACGGCCGGCCTCGCCGGCGCGTGCGGCCTCGATCGTTGCATTCAGCGCGAGCAGGTTGGTCTGTCCGGCAATCGTATTGATCAGCTCGACGACGTCGCCGATGCGGGCAGCGGACTTCGAGAGCTCGCTGACCTGTTCATTGGTCCTGCGGGCCTGTGCCACCGCCTCATTGGCCATCTGGGCCGAATCCTGGACTTGCCTACTGATCTCGTTGACGGACGCGGAGAGCTCCTCGGTCGCAGATGCCACCGACTGCACATTTGCGCAGGCTTCCTCGGAAGCCGCGGTGACGGACGTGGCCAGGTTCTGTGCGCGGCTCGCCGTGTTGCTGAGCCCGCCGGCGTGACCCTCCAATGTGCTCGATGCCGTGGACACGGTGTCGACGATCTCGCCGACCACGGCCTCGAAGCGGCCAGTGATCTCGTCAAGCCGCCGGCTGCGTTCCAGTTTCACCTCTGCCTCTTTCGAAGCGATATCGTCGGCCTGCTTCTTCGCGATCAAGGCGGTCTTGAAGACCTCCAGGGCGTCGGCCATCATGCCTACTTCGGTCTTCTGGCCGCGATAGGGGATCTCCGTCGCCAGGTTGCCCTCACCGAGCGCCTGCATCGGCCTGATGATGGAAGCGATGCACCGGGAAATATCGCGAACGAACCAGCTTCCGACGCCGATGCCGGCGAGAACGGCAAGGACGATGACCGTCGACATCAATGCAAATGCCTCGGCATAGCCATCCGCGGCGATCTTCGTCTCGGCGTCGGCGCCACGATTGTTGAGGTCAATCAGCTTTCGAAGATATTCGTCCGACTGATTGGCGACGCCCCGGACCGTCTTGTTGAACAGATCGCTTGCCTGCTTGGTCGCATTGCCGTTCCCTGCGCGCAGCACCTCGAGCACACCATCGGCAGCCTTGACATATTGCTCCCAGCCCCGCGACCAGCTCTCGAACAGGCTGCGCTCCTCGGAAGACGAGATCATCGCCTCATAGGAGCGGCGCGCCGTCGCAATGACGGCGAGCGTTGCCTTCATGTTGCGGTCGAGATTGTCCTTCTCCTCAGTCGTATCAGCCGTCATGTAGGCTCGGAGCTGCGCCCGATTGAGATTGATCGCCGAACGCAACTCGCCGAGCACGCGCACGCTCGGCAGCCAGTTCTTGGCGATCTGTTCGGTATGCGTGTTGATTGTCTGCATGCCGCGGACGGCCAGCAATCCGACGATGGTCATCGCCAGCAGCAGCAGCGCAATGACGGCCGCCATTTTTGCTCGAATGGAGAGTTGCGACATCTCGCGTGCCTTTCGTAGTCCCGGCGATTCGTATCGGTCCGCCGCATGATTGCGCCGTACCCCTCGCGACGGTAACACTCGACCTTCGCAAATTGGTTAACGAGCGGGATCTCGAGACTGGGATCTACCAACGTCATGTTCGGGCGCGATGGTCCGAATGCCCTGTTCGGCGCGCATCTCCTGTGGTCGACCCGCGGACTACGCGATCTGCGCTCCGGCGTGAACGACGCAAAGACACGTGTCTTCGGGTTCGATCCGATCTGATCAGACAATGTTTTTGTCAAAGGCTTGGAGTGCGCCGACACGCCAGGCGTCGACGAGCCTGTGACAGACAGGTCCCGGAGATTCATGGATGCTGCTCTTTGACGCTGCATTTTCAATGCCGCTCAGCAGAAGCAGGCTCGCTTCCGCAAGATGTCTCATGAAGGCATGACGGAGGGCGACTGAACCGGGCTCTGCGCCGGCTTGGCGGCGAACAGCCAGCGGTCGACGACAAAATCGGTGACGGCCGCACCCAACCACATGCCACCGAGCACGATCCACGCTGTGAGCGCAAACACCGATGCCCCCGTCACGCCGGCGCCGACGGCGCAGCCGCCCGCCAGCATGGCGCCGAATCCCATCAGGACGGCGCCGATCATGTAGCGGCGCATGCCGCGCCCATCCGAGAAGCCTTCGAGATTGAGTTCGCGCGCCAGCGCGGCCGCAACGAACGAGCCGATGAACACGCCCGGAATGATGCCGAGATCGAAGCCCGGCTTCAGCTGCGGGCTGGCGAGCACCTGCATCAGCAGTTCCGCCGAAGGACCGCTGAATGTGAGGCTCTTCAGCGGCACCGGCGAGAACGAGGCCTGGCCGAGCTGATAGGTGAGGAGCCAGCCCCCGGCGACCGCCGCACCCGCGGCCACCGCCGCGCGCAGGATCTTCGGGCCGACCTGAAACTTCGACACGGCGGCGAGCCCGGCCAGGAACCACAGCATGCCGAAGCCGAGCTTCTCGGGCGTGCCACCGCCGAACAGGCTCATGATGTCGCGCGACGGTCCGCCGTCGACGAGCCAAAGATTGGTGAGCCACTCGCGTGCCGGCGCGAGCAGGCCGCGATAGGCGGACTGCGCCGTCACCGCGAAGATCAGGCCGGACAGCAGCGCCCGCAAATTGCCGTTGGCCGAGAGCACCAGCAGACGGCTGGCACAGCCGCGCGCCAGGATCATGCCGCAGCCGAACAGGGTGCCGCCGATCATCGCGCCGGAAATGCTGCCCTGCTGCGCCAGCTGGCGCGCTTCGGAGACGTCGAGCAGGCCCATCGCCACCAGTGCCTGGGTGCCCAGCAGCGCCGAGGCGAAGGTGAGGAGCCATACCGCCAGCCGCGGACCGCCCTGCCCGCGCGCGAACTCGACCGTGGCCGCCCGCAGGCAGAAGCGGCTGCGCTGGGCGAAGAAGCCGAACGCGCCGCCGGCCGCGAGCCCGCAAAGCAGCGACACCAGCTCCTCACCCAGAAGGTCGATCAATGCGGTGAGCACAGGCGCTCCCGTCGTTCAGGCCTGCCGCTCAACATACCGGGCGGCATCGGCAAGGACGCATGCGCCCGTCACGGGCGCAGATAGGCGTATCCACTCTGCTGCAGCTCGGTGAGACGCACGACGCCGCCCTTCTCCGCCACCGCGAAGCCTGGCAAGAGATCGTCGAGCTTCACGCCTTGCGCCTTCATGGTGTTGGCACAGGCCTCGAAGCCGACGCCGGCCTTCATGAGGCGCTCGGCCAGAGCCGAGATGGTCTGGTCGGCCGAAATCGCATGAAAGGCCCGCAAGCCCGGACCGTGGATCACCAGGCGAATGTCTGCGCGTCCAGGTCCTCCGGTGCCATCGACGTGATTCTGGAGGTTGCCGAGAACGAACAGGGCGCGGTCCTGATCGGCGAGATGATAGGCGACGCGCTGGCGCGGAGACTCCGTCGCCGCGCGTGCGCGGCTGACACCGAAGATTCCAAACACACTGGCAAGACCAGCTTGCATCAAAGATCGACGTTCCATGGTGACTCCTAACGCGTGGCTGCAATGAATCCTGCGATGCGATCAGCGGCATCCTCGGCGGCGAGATCGCGAAAGAAGTGATCTGCGTCGTCAATCGTCTCCAATCGGACACGGCTGCCGGCGCGTGACGCCAGCGGCGCGAACGACGCTGCCACGTCCGGTACCGTCTTGTCTTGCGCTGCCGCAAGCACCAGAACCGGCAGGCTCACGTCGGCGATCAGCGCCGCCGTATCCTGGCGCCGGTCGGCGCGATAGAATGCTGCGAATGCGCGCGCCGTCACCTTGGCATCGCGGCAATAGATGAAGCCCGGCACCGACATCCAATCACCGCCGCGCCCGGCGGCGATCGCGGCCTCAGCCTTGTCGAGCAGCGGCGCCAATCGCTGACCGTAGCTCTCCGCATAGGCGTCTCTCAAGCCGGTCTCGATGCTCGCCGTCGCCGGCGCCAGCAGGATCACACCGTCGATCGCGGCCTTGGGATTGGCGACCAGATAGCGCGCGAGCTGATTGGCGCCGCGCGAATGTCCGAGCACGAAGACGTGCGACGAGGTCTCGCGCGCTTCGCTCAGCCAGGCGGCGATCTCGGCGATCGCATCGTCAGGCGCATAGTCATGGGGCTTGGCGCAATCGTACATGCCGGTGCGGCGATCGAGGCCGAGCACGAGATTGTGCGCGAGCGAGGCGATGCCCCGCTCGGCCAACGCCTTGGACAGACCCTGGATGGTCTCCATGTCCTTGTGCGCGAGCGTGCCGTGCGTCATCAGCACCAGCGGCACATCCGGTCCCGACTGCGCCGGCAGCCGGAGCGTGCCGAGCGCCGTACGCCCGCCGATCGCGAGCTCGCGCGGCTCCTCGGCCGCGAAGGCGATCGACGCAATGAACGAGAGGACGAGAGCCAGCCACCACCGCATCGCAAATTCCTTCAGGGACGCACGATCGTCCAGTTCTTCTCGGACAGCTCCAGCAGGGTCGCGACCCCGGTCTTGACGACAGTGACGCCGTCGAGCAGAGGCGGCTGCCGTCCCTCCTTGCTCGCGAGCGTCTCCAAGGTGTTGCCGCAGGCGATGAAGCTCACATTGGGCATCGACTTGGCGAAGCCGAGCACCCGCTCCTTCACCGGCGAGCGGTCGGCCAGCAACATGTCGAGGCCGCCATTGAAGGCGACGATCACGATCTCGACCTCCGCGCCCTCGCCCGAATAGTGGCGGGAGACATTCGCGGCCACGTCGAGCACCGCACGCATCTTGGCCGGATCCTCGTCGCTGATCTGCAACGCGAGCCTGTGTGGCTCGGCTGCAGTGGCGATGGACGCAACCCCGCTTCCGGCCAGGGCGACGGATGCGGCCGCCAACAGCATCTGGCGGCGGCTGCATCCGGCAATCCTCACTCGACGCCTCGCGGCTTGCCGTCCTTGTCTTCCGGCGTGACGTCGACCGCTGTCGCGCGTCCGGTGATCTTGACCGGCGCGATGCAGTTCTTCATGCACGGATCCTTCTGCCAGAACGCCTTCTCGCTCGTGCTCCGGTCATCCATGATGAACCCGCCCTCGTTCGGCATCTTGATCGTGGCGAGATTGCTGTTGCTCAACTCGAAGTTCTGATCGGTGATCACGTCGTTCAGATAGAGCACATAGGCAACCAGCGCGTAGTACTCGTCGACCTTCAGCGACTGCGGGCTGCCGAACGGCATCGCGTGGCGGACGTAGTCGAACAGCGTCGAGGCGTAGGGCCAGTAGGAGCCGACCGTCTTGACCGGATTGTCTGATGTCAGCGATCCCTTGCCGCCGGCGAGCACCGGCCAGCGGCCGGCACCCTCGCCGAATTCGCCATGGCAGCTGGCGCAATTGTCCATGAACAGCTTCTCGCCCTGGGCGACGGTGCCCTTGCCGACTGGCAGCCCCTGCCCGTCCGGACGCACGTCGATGTCCCAGCCGCGGATCTCCTCGGCGCTCGGCGCGCGGCCGATGTTGAAGCGCTGCGGCGGCTTGGCCTCGGTTTTGGCCTCGGTCTTCTCGCTCGGACCGCCGGCGAATGCCACCGAGCCCGCAAGTGTTGCCAGCGCCGCAGCGGCAATGATGAGCTTAGGCGACCTCGACATTCTCGACCTCACCGTTTGCCTGCACGTGCCAGGTCTGGATGCCATTGTTGTGATAGATGGAGTTGTAGCCGCGGACCTTGCGCAGCTCGGCCTTGGACGGCTGGACGTAGCCGGTCTCGTCCTGCACCCGCGACTGCAGCAGCAGCGGCTCGCCGTTCCAGTCGAACTCGTAGTAGAAGCGGGTCAGCGCCTTGTCGAGCACCGGGCCGTCGATCCGCGCCGGCCACCAGTTGCGACCGCCATCGAGCGACACGTCGACGCGCCTGACCTTGCCGTTGCCCGACCACGCCAGTCCCGAGACGATCGTAAAGCCCTTGCCATGCTTGATCGGCGCCTGCGGGCTCGGGCTGGTGATCACCGACTTGGCATCCATCGCCCAGGTGAAGCGCCGCGCCTTGCCGTTCGGCAAAAGGTCCGTGTACTTCGAGGTTTCCTCGCGGGTGTGCCAGGGCTGGTCGCCGACCTTGATGCGGCGCAGCCATTTGACCCAGAGATTGCCCTGCCATCCCGGCACGACCAGGCGCATCGGATAGCCTTGCTCGGGATACAGCGCCTCGCCATTCATCTTGTAGGCAATGATGCAGTCGTCGAGCGCCTTCTCGATCGGCAGGCTGCGATCCATCGACGCGGAGTCGGCGCCCTCCACCAACAGCCATTTGCCGTTGGTCTTGACGCCGGCCTCCTCCAGCAGCGTGCGCAGCGAGACGCCGGTGTACTGCACGCAGTGGATCATGCCATGCGTGAACTGGCAGCCATTGAGCTGGGCGCCGCGCCACTCCATGCCGGAGTTGGCCGCGCATTCCATGAAGTGGATGCGGTTGACGCGCGGGTAGCGCTTGAGCTCGTCGAGCGTCAGCAGCAGCGGTCGCTCGACCAGGCCATGGATCATCAGCCGGTGATCGGCCGGATCGACGTCGGCCACGCCGCCGTGATGGCGTTCGAAGCACAGCCCGTTCGGCGTGATGATGCCTTCGAGCTCATGCAGCGGCGTGAAGCTGACCGAGGATTCGCGCGAAGCCGTCAGCCATTCGACGTCGCGGCGGACGACGTCCTTCTCGAACTTCGACGGCTTGCCGTAGGGGCGCACAGCGACGCCCTCGCCGAGGGTGCGCGTCCATTCCGGCACGTTCGGCGGCTGGTTGGCCGGATTGCCGGCGCCGGCACGCGCCTGCGAGGCCAGCGCCGTGGCGGCAAGACCGCCGGCGGCAGTCAGGAAACCACGGCGCGACGCGCGTGGGGCTGAGGGAAGTAGTTTGTCCTTGGACATCGTCGTCACACTCCGGAGACTTTGACGGCCCGGTTGGGCTCGAGACGAACGGTTTTCTGGCGCTGCAGATAGCTCGACACGACCTCCCAGATCGGCGGCCCCTGCGTGCCCTCGTTGACGCTGGCCCAGCCCGCGACCTGATACTCGCGCGTCGGATCGATCGCGGCCCCGTTCTTGATCAGGCGCATGTCGGAGATGCGCTGCCCCTGCGGCTTGTTGACGTCGATGGCGTAGGACATGCCGCCGATGCGGACCATATCGCCGCCCTGCTGGTAGTAGGGGTCGACGTTGAACAGGTTGTCGGCGACGTCCTCGATGATCTCCTTCAGCCGCGTGCCGGTCATGCCCATGCGATAGACGGCCGGATAGGTGATCGCGGTGGCGTTGGTGACGTCCTCGAAGGTGATGTCCTGGCCCGGCATCACGCTGGTGCCCCAGCGGAAGCCCGGCGACAGCGCGATCTCCGCATCGCGCTCCTGCAGCAGCGCCTGGCAGATGAGGTCGTCGAACGTGCCGTTGAAATTGCCGCGGCGATACAGCAGCGTCTCGGTCCGGCCCAGCGGGCGGGCGAGATCGGCGGCAAACGGCTTGCGCACCTCGGCGATCTTGGCCGCCATCGCCGGATCCGGCGTGATCACGTCGGAGAACAGCGGGATCAGCTTGTAACGATAGCCCTTCACCTCGCCGTCCTTGACGTCGAGATCGAGCCGCGAGACGAACTTGCCGGAGGAGCCCGACGCGATCAGCAGCGTCTTGCCGACCTTCACGGCCTCAGGCAGCGCATCATGGGTGTGACCCGTGAGAATGACGTCGAGACCCTTGACGCGGCTGGCCAGCTTGCGGTCGACGTCGAAGCCGTTGTGCGACAGCAGCACCACGAGGCCGGCGCCGTCCTTGCGCGCCTTGTCGACCTGGGTCTGAACATCCTCCTCGCGCACGCCGAACGACCAGTTCGGAATCATCCAGCGGGGATTGGCGACCGGCGTATACGGGAAGGCCTGGCCGAGCACCGCGATCTTGACGCCGCCGCGCTCGATCATCGTCGAGGCTTCGAACGCCGGCTCGTTCCATTCGGTGTCGCGGATGTTGAGGCCGAGGAACGGAAAGCCGAGGCCATCGACCGCCTGCTTGACGCGCTCGGTGCCGTAGGTGAACTCCCAATGCCCCGTCATCGCATCCGGCTTCAGCAGCGCCATGCAGTCGATCATGTCCTGGCCGCGGGTCTTCAGCGACGACCATGATCCCTGCCAGGTGTCACCGCCATCGAGCAGCACGACCTTGTCGCCGCGCTCGGCGCGGATGGCCTTGATGACGGTGGCGGCGCGGTCGAGCCCGCCGATCCGCCCGTAGGTCTTGGCGAGCGCCTCGAAATCCTCCGAGGTCAGCGCATAGGCCGACGACGAGCCCGGCGCGATGCCGAAGCGGGCGAGGAAATCCTTGCCGGTGACATGCGGCGGCTGGCCCTTGGCGTCACCGACGCCGAGATTGGTCGACGGCTCGCGGAAATACAGCGGCATCAGCTGGCCGTGGATGTCGGTGACATGCACCAAGGTGACGTTGCCGACCGGATCGAACGCCAGCAGCTCCTTCTCGGTCAGCTTCTGCTGAGCAAAGGCGCGGGTCGCACCCGCAAGACCGGAGCCACCCGTCAAGGCAGCCGCCGCCAATGCGACCTGAACGAATTCGCGACGCGATATCATGATGTATCTTCCTTGTGTCCGCGACTAGTTGCGGACCGACGGTGTCTCGACGGGCAGCCCGATGCCGCGCCAGGCGACGTAGACTTCGAGCGCGAGGAACTCGTCCGACAGCGGCTTGTAAGGCACGCCGCGAACGTCGAACATGCAGCCCTCGAACCGTTCATGCAGCGGGATCAGGCGCTGATCGCGCAGCCGGTAGGTCGGAAAGCCGTTGGTCTGGCCTTGGCTCAGAAAATCGGCGCGCATGAACTTGCCGTTGTTCTTCTCGTGGCAGGACGCGCAGGCAAGATCGAGCTGCCCGACCCGCGTATAGTAGATCTCCTTGCCCTTCTCGAACCATGGCGACATCGGACCGTCGGTCTTCACCGCCACCGGCATGCCGCGCGACTGGTAGCGGACGAACGCCGTCATGTCCGTCAGTTCCTTCGACTTGAAGGCCCAGGGCTGCGCCTTCATGTGCTCGGTACGGCAGATGTTGATCTGCTGCTCGAGATTGACCGGCTTGTTGAGCTTATCGCTCCATTTGGGCATGGCGGCGCCGACGCCCTTCATGGTCTTTTCCGCCTCGCCATGGCAGCTCATGCACGACTTGCCTTCGCTGCCGTCGACCGTCTTCCAGACGTCGGCGGCCCGCTCCACCGCGAGGAAGCCGGGATTCTCCAGGTCGTCATCCTGGAGCGCGCGCGTTTCCTTGGTGCGGAACTGATAGCCCGAGATGATGGTCTTGAAGACGTGACCGGGAGGCGCCGGAATGCCCTTCCGTTCGACCTCCTGGCCGAACGTCGCGGCTGCCGACAGGGCCAGCGCGGCCGAAGCCAGGACGGCGAGAGAACCGTAGCGAATGGACATCCGTCACTCCTCCTAGCGATCACACGCGGCCGATCAGGCCTTCAACGCGATCTTCTCTTCGGCCGTCACGACTGAGCCATCGTCATCCGTCCATGCGAACTTGAACGTGCCTTCCTCGTCGATCCTTGCGTCGAACTGGATGTACGGGTTGGCGGAGATCGCCGGCTCCAGCGCGCAGGAGAACACCGGCTTGCCGTTGAACTCGCATGTGAACTTGTTGATGATCTTGCGTGGGATCGGCTTACCCTGCGCATCCTTGCGCTGACCCGATTCCATCAGATGCGAGACCAGCGTCTTGATCTGGATGATCTCGCCCTTCTTGGCTTCCTTCGGAAGCTTGATGCGCGGCTTGTCTGCCATGTTCGTCTCTCCCCTGTCTCAGCCGCCGCAGCCGCCGATGGTGACCTTGACGGTCTTACGCTCCGTGAAGAGCGAGCCGTCGCTCATCTTCGCGACCGCGATCACGTTCTGGGTCTGCGCCAGACGGATGCGGATCGATGCCTCGGCCTTGCCGGACATCGGCGTGAACATCAGCGTGGCGACGCCGGCATTCGGATTGCCGTCGGCCACGAACAGCACTTCCTTGACGTAGTTCTCGGCGGTCATCGGGCTTTCGACCGAGAGCGCGAGCGGCACGGTGTTGCCGTTCTCCGCGATCTCAGGCAGATCGAGCGTGATCTTGCCCTTGGCCGCTTCCTTGCCGCCGGTGAACTTCTTGATCATCTCGGCCGCGTCGTTGCTCGGCTCGGCGTTGGCGGCCATCGGCAGCACCGTCAGGGCGACGAAACCGCCGCCGAGAAGGAACGCCTGTCGTCTGTTGATTGCGCCCATGCATCATCCTCCAGAGGCGGTTATTTCAATGTTTCGAGAAAGGCGACGACGTCCTCGACCTGCGCGGCGGTGAGGACGGGTTTGCCGACGAACTCCGGCCTGACGCGATTGAGTCCGTCGTTCTTGTAGAAGGCGGGCATCACCGTATCGGTGAAGATGCGCTTGGGATCGGCGACGATCAGGCGCAATTGCGCCGTGTTGTAGCGGGTCGGGACGCCGTCGAGCGACGGACCGAACTCACCGTGAAACTCTTCGGACTTCAGCGACGACACCTGATGGCAGGCGAGACAATTGCCCAGCGTCCGCGTCAAGAACACCTTCTTGCCGGCATCGGCATTGCCGGGCGCACCCGTCAGCGATTTCGGAATGGCATAGTCGACGACATCGAGCCTGATCGGCTCGTCACCTCGCGCGGCTGCCGACAGCAACACGCAGAGCAAGGCGGCCGGAATCAAACGGCGCATGTTTCCACCCTGACCGACGAGGCGTCCCCTCGCCTTACGATGACATGACGGACTTACGATCCATCATATTCAAGAATTATGATTTGATAATGTGATCGGTGTCAAGCGTATTTCGATGCCGCAGTGCACTCAACCCTTGGTCGAAGCGAGATAGTCGCGGAATGTGCCGCGCTCATAGGCCTTGTCGCGCACGAAGCGGAACATTGCGAGGAAATGCGGCGGCTTGAGATAGCCCGGCGCGCGAGCCACCTCGCGCGCGAGCGGCTCCTTCGCAGAGACGCCCTCGGCCGATGGCGGAAAGAACTGGAACGTCGGCGTGAAGCGGATCGCGTAACGCTCGGCGAGCTCCTTCTCGGTGAACTCCTTGCCGTCGAAGTCGATCACCTTGCGCGCGCCGAGCAGGTTGAGCTGCAGCACTTCGAAATTGGCACGGATGTAGTCCGTGATCTCTTGATCGGCAAAGTTCACCAGATGCGTCTCGCGGCAATACGGGCAGCCGCGCAGCTCCCACATGATCGCAAGCCGCTTGCCTTCCGACGCCGCGCTTTCGAGATCCTCGCGCAGGTCCAGGAAGCTGTTGAGAAACCAGGACTGGTGATAGAGCCCGTCGTCGCCGAGCGCCGCGTCGGCCTGCGCCGGCGCTGACGCCAGGCCGACGGCCGCCGCGGCAGGCAGCAGCGCAACCAGATCGCGCCGTGTCATCGTCCGGTTCGTCGTCATCAGCCTGCTCGCGCGCTTTGCCAAGTCCACTTTGCCAAGTCCACGGAATTTCGATACATGATATTCGAATAACAGAATGTGAAAAGGACATTCGATGCTGCGCCGCGTCATCATGCTGTCGCTCGTGCTGTCATGCCTCACGCATGGCGTCCGTGGGCACGCCGAAGAGAACGCGGATGTTGCTGCCTTCATGCGCTCGGCGATGGCCAGCCTGCGCACAGCCGCGAGCTATGGCCGCACCGGCAATGTGGGCCTGGCGCAGATCGAGCTCGACGACGCCCGGATCGCCTGGGCCAGGCTCAGCCGGCTCGCCGAGCGCTCCAATGCGCCCTATTCGGCCAAATCCTTTGCAGAGCTGATCGCCACCGGAAACGATCGCCTGAAGCAGGCGGACGAAGCGCTGACCGCAGGTGACGGCGCGCGCGCTGCGGCGGCCATTGCCGCGTTGCGCCGGTCGCTTCACGCCCTGAGGCAGGACGCCGGCGTGGTCGAGCTCAGCGATTGCGTGTTCGAGCTGTCACCCGTCATGGACGCGTTGCGCAACGCAGCTGCGCGGTTCGCAGCGGGCAAGGCCGAGCCCGGCGAGGTCGTCCAGGCCGGCACAGCGCTGCGCGACCGGCTGCAACGCTGCAACGGCCTCGCCGCGCCCGACGTGGCGCGCCAGGCCGAATTCCGCCGCCTGATCGACGGCGCCACGACGAGTGCCGGCGAGATCGGCCGCGCTGCGCGCGAGAGCGACGCCGGCCTGGTGCATCGCTATGAGATCGAGCTGCAGTCCTTCGTCAATCTATTGGACTTCCGCTTCGGCTGATCAGCCGATGGTGGCGAGCGACGGAAAGCGCTCGAAGATCCATTCCGACATCCGCGGGATCACGCCGGCGAGAAAGGCCGCGCCGGTCAGGACGAGAAAGCCGCCCATCGTCTTCTCGACCAGGGGGAGATGCGGCTTGATGCCCTTGAGCATGGTCATGAACTGCCCTGTGAAGGCCGCGGCGATCAGGAACGGGATGCCGGTCCCGACCGAGTAGGCGGCGAGCAGCAGCGCGCCCTTGCCGACCGTCGCCTCCGCGCCTGCCATCATCAGCACGGCGGCAAGGACCGGCCCCGCACACGGCGTCCAGCCGAAGGCGAAGGCAAGTCCCATCACGAACGCACCGAGCAGACCGGCCGGCTTGCTTCCGACGTCGATCGTCGCGCTCCGGTACAGCAGCGGAATCCGGAGCACCCCGAGGAAATGCAGCCCCATCGTGATGATGACGAGGCCGGCGAGGATGCCGAGCTGGCTGAGATGGCCGGCGATGAATCGCCCGAACACCGAGGCGGTGGCGCCAAGACCGACGAACACCAGCGAAAAACCGCCGACGAAGCACAGCGCCGTCAGCACCGTCCGCCGCCGCTGGGCCATGCTGGTTTCGCCGATCGCGTCGGCCGCCGAGACGCCGGCCATGTAGCACAGGAACGGCGGGACCAGCGGCAGAATGCACGGTGACAGAAACGACAACAGACCCGCGGCCAGCGCGGCCCCCAGCGTGACGTCGAGATCCATCTTTCCTCCCGGTCGGCCAGCGCTACGTGCCCGGCCTGCCGGGCAGGATTCGGAAATCGCGCACTAGTACATATTCGAATTTAATGATAGATTGACCGACAAGTCCAGAGAGGATCTCGGCATGTCCAGCAGAAGTGCATCGCGCGGATTCGCAACGCTCGCAGGGGCGGTGGTGACCGGCATTTGCCTCTCGGCCCCGGCGTTTGCCTCCGAGCTCGTGATGTTCGAACGTCCGGGCTGCGGCTGGTGCGCCCGCTTCAACGCAGAAATCGGTCCGATCTATGCCAAGACCGACGAAGGGCGCGCGCTGCCGCTGCGACGGGTCGACCTTGCCAAGCCGCTGCCGACGGATCTTTCCGGCATCGATCCGGGAGCGTTCACCCCGACCTTCGTGGTGGTCGAGCAGGGCCGCGAGATCGGACGCATCCGCGGTTATCCCGGCGATGCGTTCTTCTTTGGGCTGCTCGGCCGCATAATGAATGCTACAAGCGGGGCTCCGGCCCGCTCCTGACGCCAACCGAGGGATTCAGAATTCATGCCGCTGCCGAAGTTGAAGGACATCGAAACCTCTGCCGAGCTCGAGCAGATGATCGAGAAGGCGCGGGAAGCCAGCGAGATGCTGAAGGCGCTGTCCCACGAGTCCCGACTTTTGCTG
The DNA here is from genome assembly GCF_032381555.1 of Bradyrhizobium sp. SZCCHNPS1003. NCBI lineage: Bacteria > Pseudomonadati > Pseudomonadota > Alphaproteobacteria > Hyphomicrobiales > Nitrobacteraceae > Bradyrhizobium > Bradyrhizobium sp. SZCCHNPS1003. The sequence goes on along the minus strand of NZ_JAUHIU010000011.1, from coordinate 235,146 downwards.
CTCTGCATCCTCGCCGAAGGCGAAAAATCCGTCACCGAGCTCGAGCAGTTCCTGGGCGAGCGGCAGTCGACCGTCTCGCAGCAGCTCGCCCGTCTCAGGCTCGACCGGCTGGTCACGACGCGGCGCGAGGGCAAGACGATCTACTACAGCCTTGCGAGCGAAGATGTCCGCAAGATCCTGACGGCGATCTACGACGTCTATTGCGAGCCGGTCCGCAAGCGCCGCCGCTGAGAGGTTGGCCCTCGCGGTCTCGGGCTTCGCATCGGCGCGCCCTGTAGCGGCGCGAGAGGTCTGGCGTCCCCGCCGTTCCTGGCGCACAATGCCAGGAAGCCAACGAGGATGTCGGAGAGGAATGCTCAGCCCATCAGCACTGACGTTCATGTGTGGGCTGCTCGCGGGCGCCGTTCTCGGCGTCGCCGGTCGCGCCGGCCGCTTCTGTACGCTCGCGATGCTGGAGGACGCGTTCTTCGGCGCCGATACCCGACGACTCAAATCCTTCGCGCTGGCGGCCGCGGTCGCGCTGGTCGCAACCCAGTTGCTCGCCAGCTTCGGCCTGATCGACCTGTCGCGCTCGATCTACTTGACGTCGTCCATTCCGCTCGGCGGCGCCATTCTCGGCGGCCTGTCGTTCGGCATCGGGATGGCCCTGGTCGGCACCTGCGGCTTCGGAACGCTGGTCCGTATCGGCGGCGGTGATCTGCGCGCCATCGTCGTGTTTCTGGTGCTGGGCGTGTCAGCCCTGGCCGCGATGCGCGGGCTCACGGGATTCCTGCGCATCTCGCTGATCGAGCCGCTCTCCATACGCCTGCCCGAAACGATGACCCAGGGCATGGATGTGCTGCTGTCGCCCGCACTTGGCTCATATGCGCGGCCGGCAACCGTTTCCGTCGCAGCGGTCGCGCTCGCGGCCTGGGCATTGGCCGACGGGCGCCTCGTGAGATCGCCGCGCCTGCTGCTCTCCGGCCTCGCCGTAGGCTGTGCGGTGGCGTTCGGCTGGTTCGCCACCAGCTGGCTCGGCAATGACGATTTCGATCCGGCGCGCGTGGCATCCCTGACCTTCGTTGCCCCGCTCGGCAATACCGTGCTCTACATCGCCACGCTTTCGGGCAGCCGGGCCGATTTTGCGATCGGCTCCGTCGCCGGCGTGATCCTGGGCTCGTTCGTCGCGGCAATGTTTTCGCGCGTCTTCCGCTGGGAAGCCTGCGATGACGCGCGCGAGCTGAAGCGTCACATGACCGGCGCGCTGCTGATGGGCACCGGCGGCATCATGTCGATGGGCTGCACGATCGGACAGGGCCTGTCGGCATTCTCGACGCTGGCGGTCTCGGCGCCGTTGACGATGCTGGCGATCACCTGCGGCGCACGGCTCGGCCTCGAATACACCATGACCGGAGAATGGCGCCCCGCCGTGCGCAATCTGTTGCGTCTGACATCGTGACGGTGGCTGCGCTCTCGCAATGCGCAAGCTTGCCCCCACGCCAGGGCAATGGCGTTGTACCGCAGGCAGACGGATTGTGGATTTCGCCGTTGCCTCAATACTTCAGTTCAACGCGAGCTACGTAGAATTGTCCTCCGGCTCACACGGTCGTGTGCGCGCCGTCCTGGTGATAATCCCCGGATCTTCCGATGCCACGCTTCATGGGGAGACGGCACTGTCCTCAGCTGCACAGCAGCTCACAGGGAGGACGCGGCACAAACCAAAACTCCCGCAGCCTCGTCGGCTACGGGAGTTTCGGTCTCAGTGGTTGCGGGGATAGGATTTGAACCTATGACCTTCAGGTTATGAGCCTGACGAGCTACCGGGCTGCTCCACCCCGCGTTAACTTGTGCGTCACCTTCAGAGAAGCGCCGGGCGGTCCTGGCAGACGCCTGAGGCGCTGCCGATCCATCCCAAAGGCTTCCTGAGAAGGCTTGAGCCCGCCGGCCGGGTCGGCCATCGGGTGCGGGCGGTATGTACCAATGCGAGGCCGGTTTGGAAAGGGCTTTCCGCAAGTTTTTTTGCCGGATTGTGACACCGCCCGCTACGAGCCTCGTTGCTCGAATTACATCGATAATCCAATCTCTTATGAGATCGGCCTGTTTGCCCGCCAGCATGAGGCGCACGGCCCAGGCTGGGAACGACGACAAAGTTCCTCGAAGGGCGGCGGCAGGGATCGACGAACCACACACCCGCCAAACGGCTTGGCTCTACGCTATCGCCAGGCGGCGCAAAACCGATGCCGTGCTTGCCAAGGGTTCCGCAACGCGGCAGCTTTAAGCCAACCAGAATGACGGCCCTGCACGCGGCCGCGGTACACGCGAGGAGACGTCCATGGACCAGTCCCTGAAGAGCCCAGCCCTCTCGGCGCTCGACGACGCGTTCCACGCGCAGGTCGAGGCCTCCCGCAATGCGCCTCCACCCGCCCTCGCGGCGCGGCTGGACGGCCTGAAGCGGCTGCGAGCGATGCTGTCGGACAACGAGAAGCGCCTGGAGCAGGCGATCTCGGCCGATTTCGGCCACCGCTGCGCCGTCGAGACCACGATCGCCGAGACGCTGTTCCTGCAGGCCGAGATCAGGCACACGCTCAAGGTGCTGCCGCGCTGGATGGCGCCGCGGCGCATCGCCACCGCGCTGCAGTTCTGGCCGGCGCGCAACCGCCTGATTCCGCAGCCGCTCGGCGTGGTCGGCATCATCGCGCCGTGGAATTACCCGCTGCAGCTCACGCTGGCGCCGGCAATCGGCGCGCTCGCCGCCGGCAACCGGGTCATGATCAAGCCGAGCGAACTGACGCCGCACTTCTCGGCGCTGCTCAAGGAGCTGATCGCGGCGAATTTCGACCCGGCCCAGCTCACCGTCACCGGCATCGACAACGGCATCGCGGAGGCCTTTGCGGCGCTGCCCTTCGATCATCTCGTCTTCACCGGCTCGACCCGCGTCGGCCGCATCGTCGCTGAGGCCGCCGGACGCAACTTGACCCCGGTGACGCTCGAGCTCGGCGGCAAGTCACCGACCATCGTCGACGTCTCCGCCGACATCGACGAAGCCGCGGAGCGCATCGCCTATGCCAAGCTGCTCAACGCCGGCCAGACCTGCATCGCGCCGGACTACGTGTTCGTGCCCGAGCCGCAACGCGACGCATTCGCGGGCAAGCTGCACCGGCAGATGCTGCAGATGTTCGGCACCAACCCGGCCAATGCCGATTACACGTCGATCATCTCCGAGCGGCACTATGCCCGGCTGGAAGGATTGCTGCGCGATGCGATCGCGCGCGGCGCCAAGACGCTGAGCACGACCAGTCCGGAAGATCCGGCCTGGAAGAAGCTGCGGAAATTTCCACCGACCGTCGTGGTCGGTGCAACCCCGGACATGGCGATCATGCAGGAGGAGATCTTCGGTCCCCTGCTGCCCATCATGACCTATCGCCAGTCCGACGAGGTGATCCGCCACATCAACGCCCACGACCGGCCGCTCGCGCTGTACTGGTTCGGCACTGACGCTGCGGCCCGTGATACGGTGCTGGCGCGCACCGTCTCCGGCGGCGTCACCATCAACGACTGCCTGCTGCATTTTGCGCAGATGAACCAGCCGATGGGCGGCGTCGGCGCCTCCGGCATCGGCCACTATCACGGCGAATGGGGCTTCAACAGCTTCAGCAAGCTGAAGCCGGTATTCTACCGCTCGCCCTTCAACCGCATGAAGGATCTCTATCCTCCCTACGGCGCCAGCATCGCACGAATCGAAAAGCTGCTGCGATTCCTGTCCTAGCCACACCAATCGTCATTCCGGGGCGCGCAAAGTGCGAACCCGGAACCCCGAGATGATGGGGTGCAAGCCTAACCCAATGGTTTCGCCAGCTGCGCGCGGCGCCGCCCTTGGAATGACATTCAAACAACAAGCAAGACAACATCAGGGAGAGATGCGTGACGGACGAGGTCGATTTCATCGTTGTGGGCGGCGGCAGCGGCGGCGCAACGGTTGCTGGCCGCTTGTCGGAAGATCCGGCGACATCCGTGGCGCTGCTCGACGCCGGGGGACGCAACGACAACTGGATCGTGACCACGCCCTACATGCTGTTCCTGATGGTCGCGGGGCCCGTGAACAACTGGTCCTTCACCACGGTGCCGCAGAAGGGCCTGGACGGGCGCATCGGCTATCAGCCGCGCGGCCGCGGGCTCGGCGGCTCCTCGGCGATCAACGCCATGGTCTACATCCGCGGCCACCGCGCCGACTACGATCATTGGGCTGCACTCGGCAATACCGGGTGGTCGTATGACGACGTACTGCCCTACTTCAAGCGCTCCGAGAACAATGCCGAGTTCGACGGCGAGTATCATGGCCGATCGGGACCGCTGCCCGTCAACCGGCTGCGGACCGACAATCCCGTGCACGAGATTTTCCTCCAGGCCGCGCGCGAAGCGCAGTTTCCGATCCGCGACGACTTCAATGCCGAGACGCAGGAAGGGCTCGGGCTCTATCAAGTCACGCAAGCCAATGGCGAGCGCTGGAGCGCGGCGCGGGCCTACATCCAGCCGCATCTCGGCAGCCGCAGCAACCTGCGAGTCGAAACATCGGCGCATGCCTCGATGATCCTGTTCGAGGGCAAGCGCGCGGTCGGCGTGAAGTATCGCCAGGGCAAGGAGGTCAAGGAGATCCGCTGCCGGCGCGAAGTGATCCTCGCCTCCGGCGCGTTCCAGACCCCGCAATTGCTGATGCTGTCAGGCGTCGGCGACGCAACTGCACTGGCGCGGCTCGGCATCGCCAGCGTCCACCATCTGCCGGGTGTCGGACAGAACCTGCAGGACCATCCGGATTTCATCTTCGCCCACACCTCCGACAACCCCAACTTCTCTTCCCTGTCGCCGAAAGGCCTGCGTCGGCTGCTGGCGGGCATCGGCCAATATCGCCGCGAGCGCCGCGGCGTCCTGACCTCGAACTTCGCCGAATGCGGCGGCTTCCTGAAGACGCGGCCCGATCTCGACATCCCCGACATCCAGCTGCATTTCGGCATGGCCGTCACCGACGATCACGGCCGCAAGCGCCACGGCAATGGCTTCTCCTGCCATTTCTGTCTGCTCCGGCCGAAGAGCCGCGGCATGGTCGGCTTGAAGAATGCCGATCCGCTCGCCGCGCCGCTGATCGATCCCAACTTCCTGGGCGAGGCCGAGGATCTCGAGACCATGGTGGCCGGCTACAAGACGACGCAGCGGCTGATGCAGACGCCGGCGATGCGCAGCCTCGGCAAGCGCGACCTGTTCACGTCGGACGTCAGGACCGACGACGACATTCGCGCCGTCCTGCGCGCCCGCGTCGATACGGTCTACCATCCTGTCGGCACCTGCAGGATGGGCGTCGACGATCCACTCGCCGTCGTCGATCCCAAGTTGAAGGTGCACGGTCTCTCCGGCCTGCGCGTGGTCGATGCCTCGATCATGCCGACCCTGATCGGCGGCAACACCAATGCGCCGACCATCATGATCGGCGAGAAGGCCGCCGACATGATCAGGAGCGAGCTGAAAGGCTGAGTCCGCTTGCCATCGAGGGATATCAACCTGCGGATCAGCAGGGCCTCACGTCAGTAGGAAGCCGCCGTCCACGGTGACAACGCTGCCGGTCATGTAGCGCGAGGCGCTGGACGCCAGCAGCAGGATTGCGCCGTCGAGATCGCTCTCATGGCCGACGCGCCGCTGCGGGATGCGCTTGATCAGCTTCTCGCCCGCAGGCGTCTCCCAGACGTCGTGATTGATGTCGGTGTCGATATAGCCGGGCGCCAGTGCGTTGACGCGGATGCCGCTCGCCGCAAACTCCAGCGCTAGCGCCTTGGTCGCCTGCACCACGCCGGCCTTGGAGATCGCATAAGGCGAGATGAACTTGACGACGCTGAAGCCGAGCACCGAGGCGATGTTGATGATGTTGCCGCCGGCCTTGCGCGCCGTCATGCGCCGCGCCGCTTCGGTTGCGGCGAAATAGGCGCCCTTCAGATTGGCGCCGATCACGGCGTCCCAATCCGCCTCGCTCTGCTCGACCGCGAGCTTCTCCACCGCGATGCCGGCGTTGTTGATCAGCACCGTGACGGGCCCGAGCGCGGCTTCGGCGACATCCATGCCCCTGGCGATCGACGCCGTGCTCGTCACGTCCATCTCGACCGCGGCGGCGCGACCACCCCTCGCCCTGATCTCCTCCTCCAACGCCTTGAGCTTGCCGGTCTGGCGCGCCGCGAGCGCAACGGCGGCGCCATGCGCCGATAGAACCCGTGCGAACTGCCGGCCGAGTCCCTGGCTCGCGCCGGTGATCAGGATCACCTCGCGGCTGACATCGAACAGGTCGGACATGGTCCCTCCCACAGTTTCCTCATTTGTTGCAGCGCATTGATACAGACGATTTGAAGCAGCGCAAACCGGAATCGTTTACCGGGCCCGGCCTACAACCGCGGCGGAGCAACCATGAACGCTTTCGACCTCGCCGCTTGTGCCGCACTGATGGTTGCCGTCTACAGCGGCTTCTCGACCGGGCTGTTGCGCAGCGCCATCACGATTCTGGCCTACCTGCTCGCGATGCCGCTGGCGATGGGCGCTGTCGCGGCGATGAGCCCGCAACTGCGCGACATGCACGGGACTCCGCTGGCACAGAACTGGCTGCAGTTCTTCGCCGCCTTCGTCGTCATCGGCATGGCGCTGGGCAAGATCGGCCGCATCCTGCTCGACGAGGCGATCGGTTCCGAAGCCGGCTTCGGCGACCGGCTCGGCGGCGCTCTGCTGGGCGCAGTGCGCACCGGCATGGTCGCGACCACGCTGGTGCTGGTGTTCGACAGGATCGTTCCCCCCGAGCGTCAGCCGCGCTTCCTCGAGGGATCACGCCTGCGGCCGATGCTCTCGCTCGCAGGCGCAAAAGGCTTCCGCTCGCTGCCTCCGGAGGTCGCAAGCCTGATCGACCGGCTGAAGCAGGAACGGCGCATCTGACGGACACGGCGGCGCCGCCTCTCCCGTCATAGCGAGCCATGCAATTCGGCACAGGCCGGCTGCTCTTATCAGCGGCAATTCGGTTGGCTAGAATGCGCCCATCTTCCTTCCAGCCTCACTGACATATCGGAGTGATCAATCGTGGATCTCGGGATCAAGGGCCGCCGCGCCATCGTCTGCGCCTCCAGCAAGGGCTTGGGCCGCGCCTGCGCCATCGCGCTCGCCAATGAGGGCGTGCATGTCACGATCACGGCGCGCGGCGCCGAAGTGCTGGCGAAGACCGCGGCCGAGATCCGCGCGGCCAATCCTGGCGTCACCGTGACGGAAGTGGCGGGCGACATCACCACGCCCGAGGGCCGCGCCGCCGTGCTGAAGGCCTGCCCGGATCCGGACATCCTGATCAACAATGCCGGCGGCCCGCCGCCCGGCGATTTTCGCAACTGGACCCGCGACGACTGGATCAAGGCGCTCGACGCCAACATGCTGACGCCGATCGAGCTGATCAAGGCGACCGTCGACGGCATGATGGCGCGCAAATTCGGCCGCATCGTCAACATCACCTCGGCCGCGGTGAAGGCGCCGATCGACATCCTCGGCCTCTCCAACGGCGCCCGCGCCGGCCTCACCGGCTTCGTCGCCGGCCTGTCGCGCAAGACCGTGATCAACAACGTCACCATCAACGCGCTGCTGCCGGGGCCGTTCGAGACCGACCGCCTGCTCTCGACGGCAAAGGGCGAAGCCGAGAAGCGCGGTGTCACGCCGGAGCAGATCCTCGCCGACCGCGCCAAGACGAACCCTGCAGGTCGCTTCGGCGATCCCGAGGAATTTGGACTCGCCTGCGCCTTCCTGTGCGGCGCCAAGGCCGGCTACATCACCGGCCAGAACATCCTGCTCGACGGCGGCGCCTTCCCAGGCACGCTGTAAGACAGACTTCCTTGGGCGGTCTGGCGCGGAAACCTGCTACGCCAACCCCGGGCTTTCACCTCGCCCCGCTTGCGGGGAGAGGTCGGATTGCATCGCAAGATGCAATCCGGGTGAGGGGGGCTCTCCCGCGAACGCGGGTGTCTGTGGAGAATCCTCCTCACCCAACCCTCTCCCCGCAAGCGGGGCGAGGGAGCGCAGTGCCGGCGCAACAGGAATTCGAATCCAACTAATAAAGCTGTGAGTTCTGTTTGCCATCCGCGCTATGAATACAGCGACTCTACCTTTCCGAACGACCTACCGCTTCGTGGTCTCGTCCTCGTCGCGCTGGCTCGGGCTCGACGAATCCGCCGTGGTGCGGCCTTCCGTCCAGTCGATGCCGAAGGCGTCGAGACCTTCCGCAAGCAGATCGCCCAGCATCGGCTCGCCCAGCAGATAGCGCGCGGTGTGGCGGTCGCGCTGGCCGGCGGCCTCGCGGCGCAGATCGTCCCACTCGTCGATATCGCCGTCGCCGCGGCCGAGCCGCATCAAGGCGACGAGATCGGTCTGCTCGTCCTCGGTCATCGCGTTGATGAAACCGGTGATCTCGCGCACCACAGGATCATCGCCGCTATCCTGGAGCACGTCGACCATGTCGTCATCGACGGCATTCGAGCCGGATTCCTCATCGGTCGCCTGCTCCTTGACGTCGAACTCGCGCGCCTTTTCGATCAGGAAGGCGACCTTCTCGGGCGATATCGTCAGCTCTGGCATGGCGTTCTCCTCATGGACGGAATGCAGCAACGCTTGTTCCGGGCAGTTGATCCATTGCGCCGGAATAAGCCACGCGGCATCGTGACCGGCATCAAGAATACGACGAGGAAGCGCGCATGTCTTGGACGATCGGCCGGGTCAGGATCACCAAATTCGTCGAGCTGGAGACTGTCGGCGGCACCCGCTTCATCCTGCCGCAGGCAACGCCCGAGGCGATCCGCGAGCTGTCCTGGCTCGCGCCCGATTTTGCGACCGATGAAGGCCGGCTGAAGATGTCGATCCACACCCTGGTGCTGGAAACACCGACGATGCGGATCGTGGTCGACACCGGGCTCGGCAACGACAAGCAGGGCCGCAGCGTGCCAATGTGGAACAACCGCGCGACACCGTTCCTGGAGACGATGAGCGCTGCTGGCCTCCCGCCTGAGAGCATCGACATGGTGATCTGCACCCACCTCCATGTCGACCATGTCGGATGGAATACGCGGCTGATCGACGGCCGCTGGGTCCCGACCTTTGCCAATGCGCGCTACGTCTTCGGCCGCAGCGAATATGAGCATTGGCGCGATCACAGCGAGGCCGCCGACGAGACCGCGACCTTCGCCGATTCCGTGCAGCCGATCGTTGCGGCCGGACGTGCGGAGCTGGTCGGAAGCGAGGCTGTGATCACCGACGAGATCACGCTGATCCCGACGCCGGGCCACAGCCCCGGTCATGTCGGCCTGCACATCCGCTCGGATGGCGCGCAGGCCCTGCTCACCGGGGACGTCGCCCATCATCCCTGCCAGATGGCGCATCTCGATTGGAGCTCGACGGTCGATTCCGATCCGGCGCAGGCGATCGCGACCCGGCGGGCGCTGTTCTCGCGTTTTGCCGACACTGAGACGCTGGTGATCGGCGGCCATTTCCATGCCGGCCATATCCGGCGGGACGGCGCCGCTTTCCGCTTCGAGGCATTACAGGGCAGCGGCGACGCATAGCCCGCGAGGTTGAATTTCCTCCCGCCATGCTCCATGACAGGGCTCTGGAATACCAGGGAATTGAGGGAGAGAAACCAATGAAGCTTGTTCGCTACGGCGAGAAGGGCGCGGAAAAGCCGGGCCTGATCGACGCATCCGGCCAGTTGCGCGACCTGTCGGCGCATGTGAAGGACCTCGACGGCGCTGCCTATGCGCCGGAGTCCCTGAAGAAGCTCGCCGCGCTCGATCCGGCCTCCCTGCCCGCCGTCGCCGGCAAGCCGCGGCTCGGCGCCCCCGTCACCGGCATCTCGAAATTCGTGGCGATCGGTCTCAATTACTCCGACCATGCCAAGGAGACCGGCAACCCGATTCCGGCCGAGCCGATCTTCTTCCTGAAAGCCAACACCGCGCTGTGCGGCCCCTATGATCAGGTCGAGAAGCCGCGTGGCTCGACCAAGCTCGACTGGGAGGTCGAGATCGCCGCCATCATCGGCACCCGCGCCAAATACGTCTCTGAGGCGGAGGCGCTGAACCACATCGCCGGCTACACGATCTGCAACGACATCTCCGAGCGCAACTTCCAGATCGAGCGGCTTGGCCAGTGGACCAAGGGCAAGTCGCACGACACGTTCGGCCCGGTCGGCCCGTGGCTCGTCACCAAGGACGAGATTCCAGACGTGCAGAACCTGTCGATGTGGCTCGACGTCAACGGCCAGCGCCGCCAGACCGGCACCACCGCGACGATGATCTTCTCGATGGCGAAGTGCATCTCCTACGTCTCGCAGTTCATGACCCTGCTGCCCGGCGACATCGTCACCACGGGCACGCCTCCGGGTGTCGGCATGGGCATGAAGCCGCCGACCTTCCTCAACGTCGGCGACGTCGTCACGCTCGGCATCGAGCGCCTCGGCGAGCAGCGCCAGGAGATCATCGAGGCGTAAGGCGCGATATCGACTTGTGAGTCATTCCGGGATGGCGCGTAGCGCCAGACCCGGAATCTCGAGATTCCGGGTTCGATGCTTCGCATCGCCCCGGAATGACCAGCCAGAGGACACTACCGATGAAACTCACCTTCTCGCCCGCCTCGCCGTTCGCCCGCAAGGTGCGCATCGCCGCCATCGAGCTCGGGCTGATCGACAAGATCGAATTCATGGCCGCAGCGGTGACGCCGGGCCAGGCCAATGAGGAGTATTCGAAGATCACGCCGCTGAAGAAGCTGCCGGTGCTGATCCTCGACAACGGCGACGTGATCCTGGATTCCTATGTGATCGTCGAGTATCTCGACGAGCTCGCCGGCGGCAACAAGCTCATTCCGGCATCGGGTCCCTCGCGCTGGAAGGTGAAGAGCGAGCATTCGATGCTGCAGGGCATGCTCGATTCGATGCTGTTGTGCCGCTACGAGGCGATGGTGCGCCCGGAGGGCCTGCGCTGGCAGGCGTGGTCCGACGACCACTGGAACAGAGCCTGGATGGGCATGGCGCGCTTCAATGCGCAGCCCGACTTGATGACGCGCCCGTTCGACATCGTCTCGATCGGACTCATCTGCGTGCTCGGCTATGCTGATTTCCGGTTTGCGGATTGCGGCTGGCGCAAGGCGTTTCCGACGCTCGACGCGTTCCACAACAAGATGCTGGAGCGGGAATCGGTGAAGGTCTCGGTGCCGCCGGCGGCTTGATCGCCGAACAGGAGCTGACGTGACGCTGACATTCTCGGTTGCAGACACGACCATTCATCGCATCATCGAGCAGGAAACCACGTTCCTGCCGGCGCGCGAGATGTTTCCGGAGCTGACGCCGGAGATGCTGGCAGCGGAACGCAGCGCGCTGCAGGCGGCCGGTGCCCTCGATGCGCAGGACACTCTGATCCTGTGCTTTCAGTCCTACGTGGTGAGGACGCCTCACCACACCATCCTGATCGACAGCTGCATCGGCAACGACAAGCCGCGCGCGCGGCCGGTCTGGAACATGAAGACCGACGACACCTACATGCGGGCGCTTGCGACTGCGGGCGTGTCGGTCGACGACATCGACGTCGTGATGTGCACCCATCTGCACACCGATCATGTCGGCTGGAACACGCGGCTCGACAACGGCCGCTGGGTGCCGACCTTTCCGAATGCGCGCTACGTCTTCGCGCAGCGCGAATATGATTACTGGGTGGCGCAGAACGCCAAGGCCGAGGTGCCTCCATTCGCCGACAGCGTGCTGCCGGTGGTCGAGGCCAAGCGCGCCGACATCGTGAAGGATGGATTCGCGATCGGCGATCACGTCCGCCTGCTGCCGACGCCGGGGCACACGCCCGGCCATGTCGCGGTCGCCGTCGGCAAGGGCAAGGACGACGCGGTGTTCTCCGGCGACCTGATGCACTCGCCGCTGCAGCTTGGGCTTCCCGAGCTGTCACCGAAATTCGACGTCGATCCGGCGCAGGCCGCAGCGACGCGGCGCACCTTTCTCGATCGCTATTGCGACACGGCGACGCTGTGCTGCACGGCCCATTTTCCCTCGCCCTCGGTCGGGCGCATCAGGCGCAAGGGCGACGGCTTCGTCCGCGAGACCGTGTAACGCTCGCAGATCTCAGTCGACGATGAACAGCTTGGCGCCTTTCGGCGTAAAGGACCGATGGGCAGCGTCACCGAAGTCGGAGACTTGGTAGCTCATGCCCGCCGACAGAGTGAACCTGCGACCATCCTTGAGCTCGCTCTCGAGCTCGCCTTCCGTCACCAGCAGGATGTGGCCGCGATCGCACCAATGATCGGCAAGATAGCCCGGCGTGTACTCGACCTGCCGCACCCGGATGTCGCCGATCATCAGCGTCCGCCAATAGGCCGTGCCCTGCTCTCCCGGATGCTCGGTCACGGGAACGGCCGACCAGTCGGTCACGGTGAAGGGAAGGGTCGGAATTTTCATCGGCGCGCTCTGCTCGGAGATGGGTTGGCGGGGTCGAGACCGCGCCACCGCATAGAGCGAACCGCGCTGGAGATCAAACCCGCCTTCCAGTAGCGTTCTGCCGTCAATCGAACAGGCTGGGCGTATGGTTCACCGCAGCGCCCTCGATCGCCAGCATCCTCAGCTTGGTGTCGACGCCACCATTGGCGGAGAAGCCGCCCGGCTTGTTGCCGGCCGCGAGCACGCGATGGCATGGCACCACGATGGGACACGGGTTGCGGCCCAGTGCCTGACCGACCTCGCGCGACAACTCGACGCCGCCGAGCTGTTTGGCGATGTCGCCATAGGTCAGGGTCCGGCCCGGCGGGATCCGGCGCGCGATGTCGTAGACGCCGCGCTGGAATGCGCTGACGCCGTCGAGATCGAGAGCCACGTCGGTGAGATCATCCGGCTCTCCGGCCAGTAGCGCCTTGACGCGGGTGATGACGCGCTGCACATGCGCCGGCGGCTCATCCTCGCCGATGCCCGGGTGGCGCTGCTGCATCCGGGTCCGGGTCTGCGCGACGCCGCCCATCGGCAGTTGCACCGCGTTGATTCCGCGCGGTCCCCAGGCGATCGCGCAAGTGCCGATCGCGGTCTCGAAAAGTGCGTAGAAGTGGTCAGACATGGCGGGCTCCATCGTCGATCTGCCCCGTATCATCTGCCAGTCAAAATAGGCTTGGAGAATGTTGCGATCCACCCGGATTCTGCCAATGTCGACAGCGGAAGCACAGTGACGCCCATCGGCAGGCCGAGAGGATGGGAGCACGACGCAGAGGCAGCCCGGTGCAAAGAGCGGGAGCCCCGTCCGAGGAAGCCAAGGCGAGGGAGAAGGACATGAAGCTGACCCCGGAGCAGATTGCATTCTTCAACCGCGAGGGCTGGCTGTTCCTGCCCGAGCTGTTCAGCCCGGAGGAGACCGCGTTCCTCGCCCACGAGGCGGAGGCGATCTACGCCGCCAACAGGCCCGAGGTCTGGCGCGAAAGGAGCGGCGCGCCGCGCACGGCGTTTGCCGCCCATCTCTACAACGACGCCTTCCGCGTGCTCGCGGCGCATCCGCGCATGATCGAGCCGATCGAGCAGATCTTCGGCGAGAAGGTCTACATGCATCAGTTCAAGATCAACGCCAAATCGGCCTTCACCGGCGATGTCTGGCAATGGCACCAGGACTACGGCACCTGGAAGCGCGACGACGGCATGCCGGAACCGCGCGCGATGAACATCGCGATCTTCCTCGACGAGGTCATGCCGATCAACGGCCCCTTGATGCTGGTGCCGCGCAGCCAGCATGCCGGCGACCTCGAGGCGTCGCACGATCTCGCGACGACGTCCTATCCATTGTGGACCTTGGACGAGGCGACGGTGACGCGGCTGGTCGCGGAAGGCGGCATCGTCGCGCCAACCGGAAAGCCGGGTGGCATGCTGATGTTCCACGGCAATCTTGTGCACGGCTCGGCCGGCAACATCACACCCTATCCGCGCAAGATCGTGTACCTCACGCTCAACGCCGTCTCGAACCATATCCGCAGCCCGACGCGGCCGGAGTACATCGCGCATCGCGACTTCACGCCGATCGAGACGGTGCCGGACGATGCGCTGCTACAACTGGCGCGGGCGCATCGCGAAGCGGCGGAGTAGAGCACAGCACTCGCCACGAAAAATGTCGTCATGCCCGGGCTTGACCCGGCCATCCATCAATCAGGACGACGGCCCCCGTTGGGGATGGATGGCCGGGTCAAGCCCGGCCATGACGGGGAAACTGATAGCCGCCCTACCGCGCCTCCAAGAAACGCTGGAATTCTCCAATGAACCTCCACGCCCTCCTCCAAGCGCGCAATGCCTCCGGCAAGCCCGTCCGCGTGGCACTGATCGGCGCCGGCAAATTCGGCTCGATGTTTCTGGCGCAGGTACCGCATGTCGCGGGCCTCGAGGTCCCCGTCATCATCGACCTCGATCCCGAGCGCGCCCGCGACGCGTGCCGGACGGTCGGCTGGAGCGCCGAGCTGATCGCGCGCACGAATTTCAGCCCCGATGGTTCGAAGGCGACGGGTGACGGCGTTGACGTCGTTGTCGAAGCGACCGGCAATCCTGCTGCCGGCATCCGCCATGCGCGCGCCGCGATCAAGGCTGGCAAGCACATCGTGATGGTCAATGTCGAGGCCGACGTGCTGGCCGGGCCGCTTCTTGCGGAAGAGGCGCGCAAGGCGGGCGTGGTCTATTCGCTGGCCTATGGCGACCAGCCGGCGCTGACAGCCGAACTCGTCGACTGGGCACGCGCGACCGGCTTCCACGTGGTCGCGGCCGGCAAGGGCACGAAATATCTGCCGGCCTATCACGACGTGACGCCGGACGGCGTCTGGCAGCATTACGGGCTGACGGCGGGCGAAGCACAGTCTGCCGGCATGAACCCGCAGATGTTCAATTCCTTCCTCGACGGCACCAAGTCGGCCATCGAGATGGCCGCGATCGCCAACGCGACCGGGCTCGACGTGCCCACGGACGGACTGCTGTTTCCACCCTGCGGTGTCGATGATCTGCCCCATGTCCTGCGCCCGCGCGACCGCGGCGGCGTGCTGGAACGATCGGGCATGGTCGAAGTGGTGTCATCGCTGGAACGCGACGGACGGCCGGTGTTTCGCGATCTGCGCTGGGG
>NZ_JAUHIU010000011.1:0-215000 GCF_032381555.1 Bradyrhizobium sp. SZCCHNPS1003 | reverse complement strand
ACCGGAAAGACGAATGCAAAGCCGCAAGATCGTCGAGACGACGGCTAACCAAAGTTCACGTCGACCAGTCCGCCTCCGCCCTTTGGGCTTCGGCGCGACAGCCTTCGCGCATCTTCTGGCTTGCCGAGCCGTAGCGCCGGCAGGCGCGAAGGCTGGTGGGCCTGGGAAGACTTGAACTTCCGACCTCACGCTTATCAAGCGCGCGCTCTAACCAACTGAGCTACAAGCCCTAACGCTCGAAGCTCGTCACCACCCGGCCCGCGAAGGCCAAAGCCTACGAAGCAAAAGCAGCGACCGCGCAGCCCCAGGCAGCGTGTTCGTCCGCGAAGAAAGAGAAACGAAGACGGCGAAATCCCGCCAATGGAGCTCACGCAAGACCTGGCGGTCTCGGTGGCCCCTGATGTTTCTAAAACAGCTCGATAGCTGACCGGTCCGAAGACCAGTCGATCCGAAGATCATGCTGAAGAGCCATCCTTAGAAAGGAGGTGATCCAGCCGCAGGTTCCCCTACGGCTACCTTGTTACGACTTCACCCCAGTCGCTGACCCTACCGTGGTCGGCTGCCTCCATTGCTGGTTAGCGCACCGCCTTCAGGTAAAGCCAACTCCCATGGTGTGACGGGCGGTGTGTACAAGGCCCGGGAACGTATTCACCGTGGCGTGCTGATCCACGATTACTAGCGATTCCAACTTCATGGGCTCGAGTTGCAGAGCCCAATCCGAACTGAGACGGCTTTTTGAGATTTGCGAAGGGTTGCCCCTTAGCTTCCCACTGTCACCGCCATTGTAGCACGTGTGTAGCCCAGCCCGTAAGGGCCATGAGGACTTGACGTCATCCCCACCTTCCTCGCGGCTTATCACCGGCAGTCTCCTTAGAGTGCTCAACTAAATGGTAGCAACTAAGGACGGGGGTTGCGCTCGTTGCGGGACTTAACCCAACATCTCACGACACGAGCTGACGACAGCCATGCAGCACCTGTGTTTCGGGCTCCGAAGAGAAGGTCACATCTCTGCGACCGGTCCCAAACATGTCAAGGGCTGGTAAGGTTCTGCGCGTTGCGTCGAATTAAACCACATGCTCCACCGCTTGTGCGGGCCCCCGTCAATTCCTTTGAGTTTTAATCTTGCGACCGTACTCCCCAGGCGGAATGCTTAAAGCGTTAGCTGCGCCACTGGTGAGTAAACCCACCAACGGCTGGCATTCATCGTTTACGGCGTGGACTACCAGGGTATCTAATCCTGTTTGCTCCCCACGCTTTCGTGCCTCAGCGTCAGTATCGGGCCAGTGAGCCGCCTTCGCCACTGGTGTTCTTGCGAATATCTACGAATTTCACCTCTACACTCGCAGTTCCACTCACCTCTCCCGAACTCAAGATCTTCAGTATCAAAGGCAGTTCTGGAGTTGAGCTCCAGGATTTCACCCCTGACTTAAAGACCCGCCTACGCACCCTTTACGCCCAGTGATTCCGAGCAACGCTAGCCCCCTTCGTATTACCGCGGCTGCTGGCACGAAGTTAGCCGGGGCTTATTCTTGCGGTACCGTCATTATCTTCCCGCACAAAAGAGCTTTACAACCCTAGGGCCTTCATCACTCACGCGGCATGGCTGGATCAGGGTTGCCCCCATTGTCCAATATTCCCCACTGCTGCCTCCCGTAGGAGTTTGGGCCGTGTCTCAGTCCCAATGTGGCTGATCATCCTCTCAGACCAGCTACTGATCGTCGCCTTGGTGGGCCATTACCCCACCAACTAGCTAATCAGACGCGGGCCGATCTTTCGGCGATAAATCTTTCCCCGTAAGGGCTTATCCGGTATTAGCACAAGTTTCCCTGTGTTGTTCCGAACCAAAAGGTACGTTCCCACGCGTTACTCACCCGTCTGCCGCTGACGTATTGCTACGCCCGCTCGACTTGCATGTGTTAAGCCTGCCGCCAGCGTTCGCTCTGAGCCAGGATCAAACTCTCAAGTTGAACTTGAAGCCTTGAACCGGCTGATCACAACGTTTGACGAGGTCCCACCAATCGATCTCCACGCTTCACAGCGCGAAAACCATGGTGTTACCTTTGAAACATTGTCCGCCGAAGTCTTCTCGTCCGATCCCAGAACCAAAAGCCGAAGCTCTCAATCCCGAGACCCGCAAGGACTCCGCCGTCCACGTTTCTCTTTCTTCATCTTCACTTGTCAAACAGCCCGGGACCTCAGTCCCACCCTCGGATGGAGGGGTCGCCCAACCTTTTCCGACATCGATGAGCAACCGGGTTCTACCGGTTGTGCATCGCTCAGCAGAAGTGAGGAGCAATATTGGCGCGAATGCTCGCCTCGGTGTGTCCCGAAGCGGCGCCGCGCTCAGTGACCGTGCTTATAGGGGGGTCCGATCGGGGTGTCAACGCCCAATGTCAACAAATCGTCGCATCGAATCATTTTTTCCGGGACGGCCAGAGAACCCAGACTTCTTGCGGACTTCGTGCCCCACTTGGGCCACAATCCTGCGACGATTTGTTAAGCATCGACCTGGGTTGATTTGGGTCCAGCGGGGACCGCCATCGATTCAAGGATGATCCAGATCAAGGAAGTGGCGAGCCCTTCGCCTGACTCATACGGCCGAGACGACATCGAGAGATCCTGAAGAACAATAGCGGTTCGCGGATTCCGGCTTTCGGGCCAGAGAGTCTCGAACCGTCAGAAGCGCGCCATCATTCCGAGCCGTTTGTCTTGGACGTTAAGCCGACCGGCAGCTGAGTGATTTCGGCGCTGACTTTGAACTTGGGGGACGAAGGTTGAACCATCGGACGTCACGCGGGGGGTATGGACGCGAGGTCGGCATGATCGATCTCGGTCATGAGCCGCCGCTATCGGTCGATGGCTCCGAGGCCGCGGTGATCGATCGCCGCCGCGTCTCCGTGCAATGGTTCTCCGGTACGATTCTGACTGGTCTATGCGGCGCAGCCCTGATCGGCGGCGCCGTTTTTGCGTCGCTCGACGGCGAAATGACCTTCGCTCGCATGCCGGAGCGGATGGAGAGCGCGCTGCGCGGCGCCTTCGGCGCCAATGACCGCGTTGCCACCCTGCGCAAGAGCGATCGCCTGCCGCCGCCGAGCGAAGCGGCGGCGGCGCGCAATGTGGTGCGCATCTCGACCGTGACCCGCGCCGGATCGCGCGAGCTGATCCGGGTCCGTCCCTATGTCCGGATCTCGGGCAACCTGTCGATGACGACGAGCGATCTTTCCGCCAAGATCCCGCCGTTCAACGCCCAGCGCCTGCTGAGCGACACCGACAACGACAAGACCGGGTCCGGCGAGGATCCGAACAATCCGGAGGCCGTCGAGCCCGACGCCGAAGTCTCGTTCGTCACCAAGGATCTCGCCGCGGTGCTCCCCAAGGCGAAGATCGCGACCTCGGTGGCGCTCGACGAAATCGTCATGCGGGTTCGCGATGCGGCGAACTGGCGCGGCAACAATGGCGGCGTCCGCTACGCCTCGCTCGCCAATGCCGCCGCTGACGCGGCCGGTGCACAGGCCGTCCAAGGCGGCGACCTGAAACTGTCCTACGCCAATGACGGCACCTCGCCAGATCCTTACGCCGGCTTCGAGACCCGGGTGGTGCCGGAAAATGTCACCTTGCTCCCCAAGACCAAGGACCAGATCACCGGCGGCAATCCGCTCGGCGAGCGTGTCCACCTGGTCAAGAAGGGCGATACCGTCACATCGATCCTGCGCGACCAGGGCGCGACGCCCGACGAGGCCAGGGCGATTGCCGCCCAGCTCGGCCCACGCGGCCGTGACGGCGGGCTGAAGGAAGGCGAGAAGCTCCGTATCCTGATGGCGCCGTCCGGCCCTGCCCCCGGCGCCCGGCTGCAGCCGTTCCGGGTCATCATCGCCAACGACACCATGATCGAGGCGGTGGCCGCGCTGTCGGACCTCGGACGATACGTCGCCGTGGACGCGCAGAGCATGAACACGGTCACCGAGACCGCCGACAACACCAACGACGAGGAGGATGACGGCACCGGTGTCCGCCTCTATCAGAGCATCTACGAGACGGCGATGCGCAACAAGGTGCCCACGCCGGTCATCGAGGACATGGTCCGGATCTATTCCTACGACGTCGACTTCCAGCGCAAGGTGCAGCCGGGCGATTCGTTCGACGTGTTCTATGCCGGCGACGATGACGACAAGCCCGGCAACAACGACAAGACCGAGGTGCTGTTCGCTGCGCTGACGGTCGGCGGCGAGACCAAGAAATACTACCGGTTCCAGACCCCCGACGACAGCGTCGTCGACTATTACGACGAGACCGGGAAGAGCGCGAAGAAGTTCCTGGTGCGCAAGCCGGTCAACAACGCGATCATGCGCTCCGGCTTCGGCGGCCGCCGCCATCCGATCCTCGGCTATGTGAAGATGCACACCGGCGTCGACTGGGCCACCGCCTACGGCACCCCGATCTTCGCCTCCGGCAACGGCGTTCTCGAGAAGGTCGGCACCGAAGGCGGTTACGGCAAATACATCCGCATCAAGCACAACAACGGCTACGAGACGGCCTATGGCCACTTGTCGGCGTTTGCCAAGGGCATGGAGCCCGGCAAGCGCGTGCGCCAGGGCCAGGTCGTCGGTTTCGTCGGCTCGACCGGCATGTCGACCGGCCCGCACGTCCACTATGAGATCCTGGTCAACGGCCGCTTCGTCGACCCGATGCGCGTGAAGCTGCCGCGCGGCCGGTCGCTCGAAGGCCAGATCATGGCCAGCTTCGAGAAGGAGCGCGATCGCGTCGACCAGATGATGACCAGCCGCGGCGCCGGTGCCTCGCGCATCTCCGACGCCGGCCCGATCCAGGTCAGCCGCTAAAAGCCCGGCCTCGCCGGGCTGGCCCGTTCAACCCAAGGAAGTCTTTTTGCCGACGCAAGCGGCCCGCGCTGATCGCTCAGCGCGGGCCGCCTTTGCTTGCATTCGGCGCAGCGCCGCTTCAGTTCAGCTTGCGCTTCGGGATCGGCGCCTCGAACGTCGCGATCTCGGCGGTGCGATGCGCCTTGCCGTTGAAGGTCAGCACATTGCCTTCCGAGGAGATGGCGACCTTGTCGCCGTCCTTGACATCGCCGGCGAGGATCATCTCGGCGAGCGGATCCTGCACGCTGCGCTGGATCACCCGCTTCAAGGGACGTGCGCCGTAGGCCGGATCCCAGCCCTTGGCGGCGAGCCAGTCGCGCGCGTCGCCATCCAGCGACAAGGTGATCTTGCGCTCCTCCAGCAGCTTCTGGAGCCGTGTGAACTGGATCTCGACGATCCGCCCCATCTCGCTCTTCTGCAAGCGGTGGAACAGGATGATCTCGTCGACGCGGTTGAGGAACTCGGGCCGGAAATGCCCGCGCACCGTGCCCATCACCAGCTCGCGCACCTCCGACGTATCCTCGCCCTCCGGCTGATTGACCAGGAACTCGGAGCCGAGATTGCTGGTCATGATGATCAGCGTGTTGCGGAAGTCGACGGTGCGGCCCTGGCCGTCGGTCAGGCGGCCGTCGTCGAGCACCTGCAGCAGCACGTTGAAGACATCCGGATGCGCCTTCTCGATCTCGTCGAACAGCACGACCTGGTAGGGCCGGCGCCGCACGGCTTCCGTCAGCGCCCCGCCCTCGTCATAGCCGACATAGCCGGGAGGCGCGCCGATCAGCCGCGACACCGAGTGCTTCTCCATGTACTCGGACATGTCGAGCCGGACCATCGCGGTCTCGTCGTTGAACAGATACTCGGCGAGCGCCTTGGTCAGCTCGGTCTTGCCGACACCGGTGGGGCCCAAGAACATGAACGAGCCCATCGGTCGGTTCGGGTCCTGAAGGCCGGCGCGCGAGCGCCGCACGGCGGTCGCGACCGCATGCACGGCCTCGAACTGGCCGACGACGCGCTTGCCGAGAGAATCCTCCATGCGCAGGAGCTTGTCCTTCTCGCCCTCGAGCATCTTGTCCACCGGCACGCCGGTCCAGCGCGAGACCACCTGCGCGATGTGGTTGGCGGTGACCGCCTCCTCCATCATCTCGCCGGCATTCTCCTTGGCCTCGATGTCGGCCAGCTGCTTCTCCAGCTCCGGGATGCGGCCATAGGCCAGCTCGCCCGCTTTTTGATACTCGCCGCGGCGCTGCGCGTTGGCGAGCTCGATGCGCAGGCCGTCGAGCTCGCTCTTGAGCTTCTGCGCATTCGACAGCTTGTCCTTCTCCGCGCTCCAGCGCGCAGTCAGGCCAGCCGACTTCTCCGAGAGATCGGCGAGCTCCTTTTCCAAGGTCAGCAGCCGGCTCTTGGACCCCGGATCGGTCTCCTTCTTCAGCGCTTCCTGCTCGATCTTGAGCCGGATGATCTCGCGATCCATCGAATCCAGCTCTTCCGGCTTGGAATCGACCTGCATCTTCAGCCGCGCGCCCGCCTCGTCCATCAGGTCGATGGCCTTGTCGGGCAGGAAGCGGTCAGTGATGTAGCGGTTCGACAGCGTCGCCGAGGCCACCAGCGCGGAATCGGTGATGCGCACGCCGTGATGCTGCTCGTATTTGTCCTTCAATCCGCGCAGGATCGAGATGGTGTCCTCGACCGTCGGCTCGGTGACGTAGACCGGCTGGAAGCGCCGCGCCAGCGCGGCGTCCTTCTCGACATGCTTCTGATACTCGTCGAGCGTGGTCGCGCCGATGCAGTGCAGCTCGCCGCGAGCGAGCGCGGGCTTCAGCAGGTTCGACGCATCCATCGCGCCGTCGGCCTTGCCGGCGCCGATCAGGGTATGCATCTCGTCGATGAACAGCACGAAGGTGCCTTCGGCTGACGTGACCTCCTGCAGCACGGCCTTCAGCCGCTCCTCGAACTCGCCGCGATATTTCGCGCCCGCGATCAGGGAGCCGAGATCGAGCGACAACAGCCGCTTGTCCTTCAGGCTCTCCGGCACGTCGCCATTGACGATGCGCAGCGCGAGGCCCTCGACGATCGCGGTCTTGCCGACGCCGGGCTCGCCGATCAGTACGGGATTGTTCTTGGTGCGCCGGGACAGAACTTGAATCGTACGGCGGATCTCCTCGTCGCGGCCGATCACCGGATCGAGCTTGCCGTCGCGCGCCGCCTGGGTCAGGTCGCGGGCATATTTCTTCAGCGCATCATATGCATTCTCGGCGGTCGCCGAGTCGGCGGTGCGGCCCTTGCGCAGGGATTCGATCGCCGCGTTGAGGTTCTGCGCGGTGACGCCGCCCTTGGCGAGGATGCCGCCTGCTTCGCTGTTCTTCTCCAGCGTCAGCCCGAGCAGCAGCCGCTCGACCGTGACAAAACTATCGCCGGCCTTCTCGGCCGCCTTCTCCGCCGCGTCGAAGGCGCGCGCCAGCTCGGGCGACAGATAGACCTGTCCGGCGCCGCTGCCCGACACCTTCGGCAGCTTGCCCAGCGCATCCTCGGTCGCTTTCAGGATCGCGCGCGAATTGCCGCCGGCGCGGTCGATGAGACCGCCCGCGAGTCCCTCGCCGTCGTCGAGCAGGACTTTCAGCAGATGCAGCGGCGAGAACTGCTGATGGCCGTCGCGCACGGCCAGCGATTGCGCCGATTGGATGAAGCCCCGGGCGCGCTCGGTATATTTTTCGATATTCATGATATTTCCCTCAGCCTGCTGTGACGCCCCGAAGGCACGGTTTCAGCATCTTCATTGGGTTTCGGACCGCGCACGTTGACGTCCATCAACGCCGCACCCCTGACGTCGCCGGCTTGCGCCCGGCTTGAGCTGAAATGTGGGAAGGCGGGCCAAAAACGGAAGAGGCCGTTTCACAAATTCGTGTGCCCTGGCCGCGGCCATGGGAATCTCCTATGAGGCGGCATGAGCCAGACCCCTCCCGCGCGCATCGCCGGCCTGTACCGCTATCCGGTCAAGGGCCTTACCCCGGAACCATTGCAGACGGCACCTTTGCGGATCGGCCAGACCTTGCCGGCCGACCGCCGCTACGCCTTGGAGAACGGCCCCAGCGGGTTCGATCCGGACGCTCCGGTCTGGCGGCCGAAGACGGCGTATCTCATGCTGATGCGCAACGAGCGCCTCGCCGGCTTCAAGACCATCTTCGACGACGCGACCAACATCCTCACCATCCGCAAGGACGGCGCGATCGTCGCCCAAGGCGATCTCGAGAGCGCCGACGGCCGCGCGGCGATCGAGCGCTTCTTCGCAGGCGAGTTCGCCGCCGAGCTGCGCGGGCCGCCAAAGCTGCTGTCAGGCGGTGGTTACGCCTTTACGGATCTGGCGCGCAAGGTGGTCTCGATCATCAACCTCGCCTCCATCGCGGAGATCGAGACTTTGGTCGGCGCTCCCGTGCACCCGCTGCGCTTCCGCGCCAACGTCTACGTCACCGGCTGGCCGGCCTGGCACGAGACCTCGCTCATGGGCGAGACGCTGCGCATCGGCTCGGCGCGGCTCAAGGTCGTGAAGACCACCACCCGCTGCGCCGCGGTCAACGTCGACCCGGACACCGCCGCCCGCGACCTCGACATCCCGCCCGCGCTGATGACCCGGCGCGGCAACAATGAATGCGGCATCTATGCCGAGGTGATCGAAGCCGGTGATATCGCCGTTGGCGACGAACTCGCCGTGGAGCAGCCGCGGCTGGTGTAGTTCGAGCGCTGGCCGCATCGGCGACGCGCCCCCTCTCCCGCGTGCGGGGGGGGGAGGGCCGGGGTGGGGGCGCCTCACCCGAAAATCTTCGTGTGGAGAGACTTCCCCCATCGCATCTTCGATGCGATGCGACCTCCCCCGCAAGCGGGGGAGGCGCACACCGAGCGAGCCTCGACGGCTCGATTCATCGTTCGAGATTGGTTAGTTCGGCATCACATACGCATACACCCGGCCGCGCGACACCGCGGTCTCGCGCACGCGGTTGCCGTTGTTGCCGGAGATAACGATCGGGTTGCCCTGGGCATCGACGCCCGAGACCACGCCGACATGTCCGCCGCCACGGCGGCTCATGACCGCGATCGCGCCGACCTGCGGGCCGGAGACGCGCTGGCCATAGCTCGCGAACGAGCGCGCCATGTCGGAGCCGGTGCCGCGATGGCCGGTCCGCTCCAGCACCATGTTCATGAAACGGGCGCACCACAGGCTGCGCCGGCCGGTCGGATTGCCGCTGCCGATGAAGCTGCGCGCCGCGGAGACGACGCTGCTGCCGCCGCCGAAGCCGCCGGACGACGCCATGCCGTCGGACGCCGTGCCCGGCATCATGACGCTGGCCTGCGCGTCGGCAATGCCGCTCACCTCCACCCGCGCCACGCCGCGCTCCCAGCGCGACAGCCGGGCGACGGAGCGCCAGTGGTGATGATGCCTCGCGTAGTGATGGCCGCCGTGGCTGCGGTGGGCATGATGCCCGGAGCCGTGATGCGGACGGGCCGAAGCCGGTGTTGCGGTGACGGCGACGACTGCCGAGCACATGGTCAACGCAACGATGTGAAGCGACCGGCGAAGGGTAGACACAACCATACTCAATCCTTCTGTTACTTCCCCCAGTACCTGACTTGGCACCCCCTGGTCCCTCAGCGCGGCCCCTCTGCAAGCCGCCAGCGGCGGTCCGTAAAATGTTGCGGTGTGACGAAACCATGACCATCGACGGCGAAAGACTGGCGACGAGAGGGTGATTCCGAGTCTATGTCGCGGCGAAAACAAGGCGATGGCCCGACCATTGTCGCGTGTCGCGCGACTCGTCATCATGCAGCACGTGACACGGGAGGAGCTGACGATGCCCCACGCAACGACGAAAGACGGCGTTCGCCTCTATTTCGAAGAGGTCGGCGCCGGCACGCCGCTCATCTTCCTGCACGAGTTCGCCGCCGACCACACCAATTGGGAGCCGCAGTTGCGCTACTTCGCGCGGCGCCACCGCTGCATCGCCTACGCCGCGCGCGGCTACACGCCCTCGGACGTGCCGGCCGCGCCCGACGTCTACAGCTACGTGCGCTTCTACACCGACGCGCTGGCGGTGCTGGACCATCTCGGCATCGCCAGCGCCCATTTCGTTGGCCTGTCGATGGGCTCCTATTCCTCGCTGCAGGTGGCGCTGAACGCGCCCGGGCGCATCCGCTCGATGGTGCTGGCCGGGGTCGGCTCAGGCTCCGACCTCACGCTGCTCGACGCTTTCCGCGCCCAGTGCCGCGCGACCGCCGAGCAGTTCGAGACCCTGGGCTCAGCCGAGACCGCCAAGGTGACGCGCGAGGCGCCCGGCCGCATTCCCTTCCTGGTCAAGGACCCGCGCGGCCACGCCGACTTCTACGCCGCCCTCGCCCGCCATGACGCGCGCGGCTCAGCCAACACGATGCGCGGCTTCCAGGGGGGCCGTCCCTCGATCTACACCATGACGGACGCCATCCGCGGCGTGCCGACGCCGGCCCTCATCATCTGCGGCGACGAGGACGACGCCTGCATCGCGCCGAGCCTGTTCCTCAAGCAGCACCTGCCGGCATCGGGGCTGACGTTCTTCCCGAAGTCCGGCCATGTGTTGAATCTGGAGGAGCCGGCGCTGTTCAACGCGTCGGTCGAGCGCTTCATCGCGCTGGTCGAGGCCGGGCGATGGGGGCCGCGGGATCCGCGGTCGATGGCGGGATAGTTGCGCAGCCGAAGCGTTGCCGCTTTGCTCGACACGCGCAGCGGACCAGGCTGCTTCGAGCCGGCTTTGCCCATTCCAGCGACGATCACTTCCAGCATGAATCGGACTCTGCCGTGACGATCAGGCCAAGCGCGCGCGGCGCCGCGATCCAGTGTTGCGAGATGGCAGTGGGATCGCCCGAGAGGCCACGGTGTGCTGGATGCCAGCCTGCGCGGGCATGACAGCTGAGGCTATTGCTACCTCCTCCGTCATCGCGAGCGCCAGCGAAGCGATCCAGGGCTACGCAGACAAGCTACCGTCGTGGCCCTGGATTGCTTCGTCGCTTGCGCTCCTCGCAATGACGGCCTGTTCGAGCAAGCCCTGCCAATGTCGCGACGGACTCGCCTACTCGCCGATGATCTTGATCAGCACGCGCTTGCGCCGCCCGCCATCGAACTCGCCGTAGAAGATCTGCTCCCACGGACCGAAATCGAGCTTGCCGCCGGTGATCGCGACCACGACCTCGCGGCCCATGATCTGGCGCTTCATGTGGGCGTCGGCATTGTCCTCGCCGGTCCGGTTGTGGCGATAGCCCGCCACCGGCTCGTGCGGCGCCAGCTCCTCCAGCCATTGCTCGTAGTCGAAATGCAGCCCGCTCTCGTCGTCATTGATGAAGACCGACGCGGTGATGTGCATGGCGTTGACCAGCACGAGTCCCTCGCGCACCCCGCTCTCCTTCAGCGCCGCCTCGACATCATCCGTGATGTTGATGAAGGCGCGACGGCCCGGTGTCTGGAACCAAAGTTCCTTGCGGAACGATCTCATCGGAACAATCCCGTGCTTCATCACCATGGCCAGAGGATACCGCAACGCGCGTGTCCGTCCTCGAGTGTGCCGTAGCTCACAGCGTGCGGTTCCGGCTGCGCGCAGACTGGACCCGATGGAGTGCATACTGCAAGCCCAGCCGGCCCGGTGTCGCTTCGTCATACAATCCAAGATTGAACCGAACGTTGCTCGGACAGACTTAACTGCATTGCCGATCTCATTTCGACGATGACAACGACAGCGTGGCGGCTCGCCCTTCGGCGACGACTGTGCAGACCTGATCCGGCTGCAGCCGCTCATTCTCATCGCACGAGAAGCTCGACTTCTGCAGGCTGACGCCGATCGCAGCGAGTCGCCATTCAGAGGAGAGAGACAATGAGTCTGCTGCGTATCAATCTCTTTGGCGGTCTTGAAATCAAAAGCGTCTCCGGCGAGCAGGTCGTCATCCCAAGCCGCAAGGCTGCAACACTCCTGGGCTATCTCGCCCTTACCTCTCCGCACGGCATTTCACGCAGCAAGCTTGCCGCACTCCTGTGGGAAGGCCGCTTCGGCGACAACGCGCGCGCAAACCTTCGCCAGGCCCTGTTGACGCTGCGCCGGGTGCTGCCGCAATGCGCCGACGTCATTTCGGCGGAACGGGACGACATCCGCATCCATCCGAACGCCGTCAGCACCGACGTGCAGGAGTTCGAGCTGCTGCTGCAGCTCGGCGATCTGGAAACCATGGCGCGCGCCGCCGCGCTGTTCCGGGGCGAGTTGCTCGACGGCATCAGCTCGACGTCCTGCGCGTTCGAGGCATGGCTCTCCGCCGAGCGTCAACGACTGAAGACGCGAGCGATACGGGCCATCGCGGGCCTGCTGGACGTCGGCGGCCCCGAACATGTGGAGATCGCCAAGACATTCTCGTTGCGCGTGCTGGCCGCCGATCCGCTGCAGGAGGACGTCCACCGCACCCTGATGCGCTGCTACGCACAGCAGGGTCGCCGCGCCGACGCCCTGCGTCAATATGACTTCTGCCGCACCGTCCTGCGCAAGCAGGTCGGTGCCACGCCGGAGAGCGAAACCGAAACCCTGCAACGCGAAATCAGGCGCATGCTTCGCGTCTGACGATCCGCGCGACCCTTGCTCCATGCGTGCCTCACATGATCGATTTTGACGGCACTTTCACGCCCCGCTTGACACTTGCATCACGGCCACACGCGCAACATCGCCCTCGATCGACGTCGCGCAGCAACTACTCCTGATGAGGTCAAGCGGCGCGTCGCTCAGAGGTCAGATAACGAGCGAGGAGGCTCAACATGAGTGGCATGCAGCAATCGACTGAGGACTTTGGTCAACTGAATCCCGAAGGGATCTTCGGCTCCGTTCTCGGCAGGTTCGCCGGACAAGCGATCGGACGCCTGATCGGCGGCAAGACCGGCCGGGACTTCGGCGGCGCCATCGGCGGAATCGCGGGCGGGTTCGCGCCGTTCTCCGTCGGCCCCGGCACCGAGCAGCCGTCGGAGATGGAGTTGCAGGGCTTCTGGAGCGTGCTCAAGAAGATCGGACAGGGCGTCCAGACCGGCCTCAATGTCGGCCACAACCTCGGCATCTTCAGCACCGATCCGCAGGCCGCCGCCGCGGCGCAGCCGACCGACATGGAGCTGCAGGGCTTCTGGAGCGTGCTCAAGAAGATCGGACAGGGCGCCCAGACCGGCCTCAACGTCGGCCACAACCTCGGCATCTTCAGCGTCGGTCCGCAAGCCGCCACCGCCGCGGCACAGCCGACCGACATGGAGCTGCAGGGCTTCTGGAGCGTGCTCAAGAAGATCGGTCAGGGCGTCCAGACCGGCCTCAACGTCGGCCACAACCTCGGCATCTTCAGCGTCGGTCCGCAAGCCGCCACCGCCGCGGCACAGCCGACCGACATGGAGCTGCAGGGCTTCTGGAGCGTGCTCAAGAAGATCGGTCAGGGCGTCCAGACCGGCCTCAACGTCGGCCACAACCTCGGCATCTTCAGCGTCGGTCCGCAAGCCGCCACCGCCGCGGCACAGCCGACCGACATGGAGCTGCAGGGCTTCTGGAGCGTGCTCAAGAAGATCGGTCAGGGCGTCCAGACCGGCCTCGATGTCGGCCACAACCTCGGCATCTTCAGCACCGGTCCGCAAGCCGCTGCGGCGGCGCAGCCGACCGACGTGGAGCTGCAGAGCTTCTGGAGCGTGCTCAAGAAGATCGGCCAGGGCGTCCAGACCGGCCTCGACGTCGGGCACAATCTCGGCATCTTCAGCGCCGGCCAGCCGGGCCAGCAGGCGGCGGCCGCGCAGCCCACCGACATGGAGCTGCAGAGCTTCTGGAGCGTGCTCAAGAAGATCGGACAGGGCGTCCAGACCGGCCTCGACGTCGGCCACAATCTCGGCATCTTCAGCGCCGGCCAGCCGGGCCAGCAGGCCGCGGCGCAGCCGACCGACATGGAGCTGCAGGGCTTCTGGAGCGTGCTCAAGAAGATCGGCCAGGGCGCGCAGACCGGCCTCAACATCGGGCACACGCTCGGCATCTTCAGCACCGGCCAGCCCGCCGGCACGATGCACTAGGACGACCGATTGGAAGCAACGACCCGCGATATCGCAACGCGGGTCCAAGAGAGTGAAGCGGTGGGCGCACGAAAAGTCCGCCCACCGCCGACCTGACATGGAGGGAACGACGCATGGCGGATCCGAACTCAGAACAGGAATTCATCGTGCAAGGCGAGCCGGTCAAGTCCGGCCAGCTCGCTGATCACTTGAGCCGCGAGCCCAGCGTGAAACGCGTCGGTCAGGTCGCACCCGACGTCGTCATCCTGTCGATGACGAAGAGCCAGGCCGATCGCCTCCGATCGACTTTCAGCACGATCGTGGTGGAGCCGAACGCTCCGCTGAAACCCTTTGGCGCCGGCTGACTTCAGCGGCGCCTCCCGACGATGTCACGAGCGAGGATGAAGGAGCCCGCAAATGGCCGCACGAAGCAAGCCTGAAATCTCGGATCAGAAGGATGCGGCCGGCACGGCCGTCAACGGCACCGGAGCACAACCCGGAGCGGCGCAGCCGTCAGCCGAGGCCGCTGCCGCACCGCAGGCCGCAGCACGGGTGACCGCCGCATCAGCCCCAGCCGCACAAGGGACCAGCCGCAGCGACGGCGGCACGGCGGCGCCAGCAACGGGTCAACCCGGCGCAACGATCTCGCAACGGCGGGCGCAGTACATCCTGGCACCGCGCCAGCAGATGGGGCTTGGGACCTTCAGCGCCGACTTCATCGTCCAGCAACTGACAAACAGCCCCGACATCGACGTGGTGAAGACAATTCAGCCGCCGCGCCTGCTCGGATTTCAGAGCGCCGACCCAGGACAAGCACCGCTCGGCCCGATGGTGCTGGCCCGCATGGCGCCCGACAAGGCCGAATTGCTGAAGGCCCAGGCCGGAGCACGGCTCGCGGTCGAGCGCGATGCGCCGCTCACCTACATGCTCGATCCGACCGTCCCCCAGGTGCCGGCGCCGCATCAGCTTCCCAATCCCGGCGTTCTCATTCCCTTGGCCGACGGGTTCTCGACGACGATCGAAGTGGTCGGCGAGAGCGGCCCGCTGCAGGAGGTGGAAGTATACGTGTTCGGCAGCGTGTGGCCGGTTCAGGGCGTCACCGACGCCAGCGGCCGCGTCACGCTCAAGATTCAGGGCGAGACGCCCGACACCATCCGCTCGATCCTGATCAAGCCGCGGGTCGATTACTGGACCTTCTGGCTCGATCGTCCGCAACTGACCCCCGACAGCGTGAACCGCATCGCCGCGAAGACCCTCGGCGCCTATCTGCGCGGATTTCCCGGCCAGCAATTGCTGGGTTGGGGCCAGCGCGCGATGGGCCTCGATCGCCTGCCCCTCGCCTATAACGGCGCGGGAGTGAAGATTGCGGTGATCGATTCCGGCGCCGCGCCGACGCATCGCAATCTGCACAGCGTCACGATCGGCAAGAGCATCGTCGGCAATGATCCCGCGAGTTGGACCGTCGATACCATCGGTCACGGCTCGCATTGCGCCGGGATCATCGCCGGCGGACCGATCGGCTCCGGCGGAGGCATTCGCGGCTTCGCTCCGGCGGCCGAAATCCATGTCTGCCGGATCTTCCCGGGCGGCCGGTTCAGCGATCTCGTCTCGGCGCTCGACTACTGCATGGAGAATGGCATCGACGTCGCCAACATGAGTCTGGGCGGCGGCGAGCCGTCGCAGATCATCGAGGAGCGGATCTTGCGGGCCAAGCAGATGGGCCTCGCCTGTATCGTCGCCGCAGGAAACTCGTCGGGGCCGGTCCAGTTTCCGGGCTCGACGCCGCATTGCCTGGCGGTCGCCGCGATGGGCAAATGGGGCGAGTTTCCCGAGGACAGCTTCCACGCCCAGCAGGGGTTGGACGGCTTCCGGAGCGCCGACGGATATTTTCCGGCGAAGTTCAGTTGCTTCGGGCCGGAGATCGACGTCTGCGCGCCGGGCGTCGGCATCGTGTCCTCGCTGCCGGCGGATGGCTTCGGCGCCTGGGATGGCACCTCGATGGCGACGCCGCACGTCACCGGTCTCGCCGCGCTCGTGCTGGCGCATCATCCCGACTTCAAGGGCCAGTTCGCGACGCGCGACGCGCGGCGTGTCGAGCGGCTGTTCCAGATCCTGAAGGAGACATCGACGCCGCTGCAGTTCGGCGATCCCAACCGTTCGGGAGCCGGACTGCCGAACGCGATGCGCGCACTCGGCCTGGAAGCGGGCGTGGCCTCCGCGCCCACGGCCGATCCCTCGCTCGACGTTCTCCGTCGCCTGCTGGGACTGGCGCGCGGCGAGGCGCAGAGCGGCGCGACGTCTCCGACGCTGGTGCCGCAGGCCCCCAATGGCAAGCTCAACGGAGCCGGTTCGGTTGCCAGGGGTCCGGCAACGACGACCAGCGAGTGGTCCAGCCCTGCGGTCGGTGATCCCAGTCCGGCGCAGATCCGCGACATCATGCACAAGGTCGGCTTGCTGTAGATCACGGGGCAAGCCGTAGGAACGGCATCAGACGTTGCACGACGGGCAGTTTGCGCATGAGCCTCATGCACGGACTGCCCGTCGTGTTAGTTTGTCGCACGATCGCGGCTTGCGTCGTCGGCCAAATCAAGCGCAGATTTCCGCCCGTCCCGCCTCACTGCAAGAGGGGCGTATCGCGGTCGTCACGAACGCTGAGGTGGGATGCGGTGGGCGTGTCGGATTGCGCGTGGGGCTTCCTCGCGCGGACGAGCAATTCCGGCACGCACGGTCAAGTCGCGCGGTCCTGATACCCCGATGCTGGTATCCAGCGCGATGCGCGCAAGCGCATTGCGCGACACGGTGGCCAAAAAGCCCGGCGCACCGAGGAGAATGCGAAGCAGCCGTTCAACCATCGCGCAGGGAAGGCCGGGTGTTCCGGCTCGTACCTGTGGTTCCTGCCGCCTGCATTTTTTCCGCAGGCGGGCCATGGGTGCGGCCAGCATCCGGCCTTCCCTGCGCCTCTTCGCTATCGGAGGCGATGCATGACGCATAGCTCGGGCGCAGATGCGCCGCGGGGACGCGCAGCCTTGTCTCAACCGCCATCGGCTCTTTGAAAAGTGAAATCCCGCCACCCCAAGCTCGTCATGGCCGGGCTTGTCCCGGCCATCCACGTCCGTCCTCGTGCACGCCTCAAGCTGTGATCCTATCGTAGAGATCGTCCCAGTCGGGATTGCTCGCAATGATCAGTCCAACCTTCCAGGCGCGCGACCAATGCTTGATGTTGTGCTCCCGTTGGATCGCGCTCTGATCGTCGAAGACTTCAAAGTACACCAATCGCTTCAAGCCATACCGCCTGGTGAAGCCATCAACCAAGCCGGATCGATGCTGAAAGACACGGCGCACGAGATCGCTGGTCACGCCGACATAGAGCGCACCGTTGGGACGATTAGTCATGAAGTACACGTAGCCGCCCGCCATCTCGCCATACTGCAAGACGTGGATGGCCGGGACAAGCCCGGCCATGACGGCGGAGAGAGCGGGCCACAAACTTCAACGAGGCCCCGGGGCTGCGGTCGCCCCCCGTCCCCCTACCGCCCCTTCTCCGCCCTGCTCAGAAGAAACACCCCCTGCTCGCCGAACATGTTCCAGAACCACCAGGGCATGGCGACACGCAAGGGGCGGCCGTAACTATCAAGTGCGACGGCGCGCTCCATCTTGACGCCGATCTCGTCGCAGAGCTGCACGAAGTCCTTGATGGTGCAGAAATGGATGTTCGGCGTGTCGTACCAGGTGAAAGGCAGATTGTCGGTGCGCGGCATGTGGCCGCCGACCAGCAGCTGCAGCCGCAGCCGCCAGAAGCCGAAATTCGGGAAGGTGACGATGGCACGGCGGCCGATGCGCAGGAGATTTTCCAGCACCGTCTTGGGCCGCCGCGTCGCTTGCAGGGTCTGCGACAGGACCACGTAGTCGAACGCATCGTCGGGATAATCGACGAGATCGGTGTCAGCATCGCCCTGCACCACCGCGAGGCCCTTGGCGACACAATGGTTGACGCCCTCGCGCGACAGCTCGATGCCGCGGCCGTCGATGCCGCGGCTCTCGAGCAGCTGCAGCAGGTCACCGTCGCCGCAGCCGATGTCGAGCACCTTGGAGCCGCTCTCGACCATGCCGGCGATCAGGAGATGATCGGGCCGATAGGCCAGCACCTCGCCGCCGGAGAATCCGTTCAGCGGCAGCACACCCTGCATGCTCATGTCTCAGCCTCCCGTCGCGACCTTGAGGCCGCGCGCCTTGCCGGCGGAATCGAGAAAAGCGCTGGCGATCTCGAAGAACTCGGGGACGTCGAGCAGGAACGCGTCGTGCCCCCTGTCGGTCTCGATCTCGGCAAACGACACGCGCGCGCTGGACGCGTTGAGCGCATGCACCAGCGCCCGCGACTCCGAAGTCGGAAACAGCCAGTCGCTGGTGAAGGACACCACGCAAAAGCGCGTCTTGATGCCGCGGAACGCCGCCGCCAGCACGCCATCGTGGTCGCCGGCGATGTCGAAATAGTCCATCGCGCGCGTCAGATAGAGATAGGAGTTGGCATCGAAGCGCTCGACGAAGGACGAGCCCTGATAGCGCAGATAGCTCTCGACCTGGAAATCGGCGTCGAACGAGAACGTCGGCAACTCGCGGTCCTGCATGCGGCGGCCGAACTTGCGATGCAGCGCCGCGTCCGACAGATAGGTGATATGCGCGGCCATCCGTGCCACCGCGAGGCCGCGATGCGGATGAACGCCCTTGTCGCCGTAGCGGCCGTGGTCCCAGTCGGGATCGGCCATGACGGCCTGGCGGCCGAGCTCGTGGAAGGCGATGTTCTGCGCCGAGTGCCGCGTGGCACAGGCGATCGCGAGCGTGGCGAACACGCGCTGCGGATAGGCCACCGTCCATTGCAGCGCCTGCATGCCGCCCATCGATCCGCCGACCACGGCGAACAGCGTGTCGATGCCGAGATGGTCGATCAGCATCGCCTGCGCCCGCACCATGTCGGGGATGGTGATGATCGGGAAATCGAGCCCCCAGACCTTGCCGGTCGCAGGGTTCAGCGAGGCCGGGCCGGTCGAGCCCATGCAGCCGCCAATCACGTTCGAGCAGATGATGAAATAGCGGCTGGGATCGAGCGGACGGCCGGGGCCGACCAGCGTCTCCCACCAGCCCGGCTTGCCGGTGACCGGATGACGGTTGACGACGTGCTGGTCGCCGGTCAGCGCGTGGCAGACCAGGACCGCGTTCGACTTGTCGGCGTTGAGCTCGCCATAGGTCTGGTAGGCGATCTGGAACGGCGACAGGTCGACGCCGCAATCGAGCCTGAGCGGCTTGTCGGCACCGAACTGCGCGACCAGCGAGCTCGGATGATCGACCTCGTGCGAGCGCTCTTCGGGCGCAATCGTGCGCAGCGCGGAGGTGGGTTTCGGCGTCAGGCCTGTCATGTCTCTCACCCCGGCCATCCGGCAAGGGCTCCCGAACCACGTGACACATCAGGCCATGAAAAACCCGGCCTGAACTGGGGTTCGGCCGGGATCGATAACGTCCCCGGCCTGTTTAGCGAGTTTTTTAACGTGGCTGCAAGCCGGCCGGCTCAAATGACCACGGAACGGGCAGAAACTAGTCCCGCGGGCGCTCCTCGTCAAGGCAAGCTCGGGTTGACCGCCGATCGGGCGCTCCATGGCTGCAGGTCAGCCAAGCCTAGGCAGCACGAGGTAAACTTGCTGTTGCGCACGTCCCCCGCATCGGAGAGAACGGCATCCGTTCCAGTCCGCCGCGCGTTGACCCGCGGCCTGCGAAGAGTGACCCTGCCCATGTCGACCCCGCCGCCAGCCCCTCCCTCGCTCGCCGATTTGCGCAAGGAGATCGACGCGATCGACGAGCAGGTCCATCAGCTGCTGATGAACAGGGCCGACATCATCGACCGGCTGATCAAGGTCAAGAAGACCCAGGAGGTCGGCTCGGCGTTCCGTCCGGCGCGCGAGGCCGACATGATGCGGCGCCTGGTGCAGCGCCATCGCGGCATCCTGCCGCTCGACACCGTCGAGGGCATCTGGCGCGTGATCGTCTCGACGTTCACTTACGTGCAGGCGCCGTTCTCGGTTCACGCCGACGTGTCGGTCGGCGAATCCGCGATGCGCGATTCCGCCAGGTTCCATTTCGGCTTCGTGGTGCCTTATGTCGCCCATTTCAGCGCCCAGGCCGCCGTCGAAGCCGTGGCGCGCTCGAAGGGCGATCTCGCGCTGGTGTCGACGACCTCGGGGCATACGCCGTGGTGGATCACGCTGGAGCCCGCGGGCGCGCCGAAGATCATCGCGCGGATGCCGTTCATCGAGCGGGCCGACCATCCGGCGGCGCTGCCGGTGTTCGCGATCTCGCGCGTCGCGGACGACGCGCTGGTGCTGGAGGTCGAGACCTGGAGCATCCGCGTCTCCGGCTGGAATGCGCAGGTGTCCCGCGCGCTGTCGCCGCTCGCCGACGTCATCGCGGTGCCCGATACCGCCTTCGACGGCGCGGCGCTGTTGGTGTCGATCGAGTCGCCGTCGAACCTCGACAAGATCAAGGCTGCCCTGATCGCGGCGGGCGCCTCGGTCCGCTCGACGGCCCTCGTCGGCGGCCATGCGAAACGCTATACGGTTCCCAGCTGAGACGCCCCGCGCCAGTGATGATTTTCCGGAGTTGACGATGAACCGCCCCGTGCCGAATCCCGGCATCCTCGAGATTGCGCCCTACACGCCGGGCAAGAGCCCGAAGCCCGAGCCGGGCCGCAAGGTGTTCAAGCTGTCGGCGAACGAGACTCCGTTCGGTCCTTCACCCAAGGCGATCGACGCCTTCAAGAGCGCGGCCACGCATCTGGAGGATTATCCGGAAGGCACCTCGCGGGTGCTGCGCGAGGCGATCGGCCGCACCTATGGCCTCGATCCCGGCCGCATCGTCTGCGGCGCCGGCTCCGACGAGATCCTGAATCTGCTGGCACACACCTTTCTCGGGCAAGGCGACGAGGCGATCTCCACCGCGCACGGCTTCCTGGTCTATCCGATCGCGACCATGGCCTGCGGCGCCAAGAACGTGGTTGCCGCGGAGACGGAATATCGGACCGACGTCGATGCGATCCTCAGCGCGGTGACGCCGCGCACCAAGCTGGTCTGGCTCGCCAACCCGAACAACCCGACCGGCACCTACATCCCGTTCGACGAGGTCAAGCGGCTGCGCGCCGGCCTTCCCTCGCATGTCGTGCTGGTGCTCGACGCCGCCTATGCCGACTACGTCTCGCGCAACGATTATGAGTTCGGGATCGAGCTGGTCGCCACGACCGAGAACACCGTCGTCACCCACACCTTTTCCAAGATCCACGGCCTCGCAGCGCTCCGCGTCGGCTGGATGTTCGGCCCGGCGCACATCGTCGATGCCATCAACCGCATCCGCGGGCCGTTCAACGTCTCCTCGCCCGCGATGCTCGCTGCGGTCGCCGCGATCGAGGACACCGCGCATCAGCAGATGTCGAAGGCACACACCGAGACCTGGCGCAACTGGCTCACCGAGGAGATCGGCAAGCTCGGGCTGAAAGTGACGCCGAGCGTCACCAACTTCATCCTGATCCACTTCCCGACCGACAAGGGCCGCACCGCGGTCGAGGCCGACGAATTCCTGACCCGGCGCGGCCTCGTGCTGCGCGCGCTCGCCAACTACAAGTTGCCGAATGCGCTGCGCATGACGATCGGCACCGAGGAGGCCAATCGTCTGGTCGTCGAGGCTCTCAGCGAATTCATGAGGACGAAGTGAGCGTCGCGGGACGGTTCGAACGCATCGCGCTGATCGGCTTCGGCCTGATCGGCGGCTCGATCGCGCGCGCGGCGCGGCTGCAAGGCATGGCCGGCGAAATCGTCACCACGGCGCGTTCGGACAAGACCCGCGCCCGCGTGACCGAGCTCGGCATCGTCGACCGCGTCGTTGCGAGCAATGCCGAGGCGGTCAAGGATGCCGACCTCGTCATCCTCTGCATTCCCGTCGGCGCGTGCGGTCCCGTGGCCGAAGAGATCGCGCCGCATCTGAAGCCCGGCGCCATCGTCTCCGACGTCGGCTCCGTGAAGGGCGCCATCGTTCGCGACATGGCGCCGCACCTGCCGGCGCATGTTCATTTCGTACCGGCCCATCCGGTCGCCGGCACCGAGAATTCGGGACCGGACTCTGGCTTCGCCGAGCTGTTCATCAACCGCTGGTGCATCCTGACGCCACCCGACGGTGTAGATGCCGACGCGATCGATCGTCTCCGCGCGTTCTGGGCCGCGCTTGGCGCCAAGGTCGAGATCATGACGCCGGATCATCATGACCGCGTGCTCGCGATCACCAGCCATCTGCCGCATCTGATCGCATACACCATCGTCGGCACCGCCGACGAGCTGGCGCAGGTGACCGAGTCCGAGGTGATCAAGTTCTCCGCCGGCGGCTTTCGCGATTTCACCCGCATCGCCGCCTCCGACCCGACGATGTGGCGCGACATCTTCCTGAGCAACAAGGATGCCGTGCTCGACATGCTCGGCACCTTCACCGAGGACCTCTCCAAGCTGACGCGGGCGATCCGCCGCGGCGACGGCGATGCGCTGTTCGATCACTTCACCCGCACCCGCGCGATCCGCCGCGGCATCGTCGACATCGGCCAGGATTCGGCGGCGCCGGACTTCGGCCGGCCGCTGCCGCAGTTGAAGAAGCCCTGAAGGCTTCAGAACAGCGGCGGGACGCGGGCGACCTTGAACGGACCGAGCACGACGACGCCATCGGAGAAGCGCAACGGGAAGGTCCGCGCCTTGCGCCCTTCGAGGGTGGCCTCCTTGCCGAGCGCATTGATACCGAGCGCGACGCCGACACTGGCGTTCTGCTTGACGACCTTGCCGAGGCCGGGAATCGCGCGGTCGAGCGCACCGAGCAGGTTGTTGACGTCCTGCGACTTCACACCGGGCGCCACGCGATCGAGCGTCCCCTGCGGCACGCCGTTTTCGAGCATCTTGTCGAGACCGAGCGCCGGGATGACCTTTTCGATCCCCGCGACCGTCATCTGCACTTCGCCATCGATGCCGCCATTGGCGGTCAGGCTGAGCGTGCCCGACGCGACGGCCAGCAGCTCGCCCTGCTGGATGCGCGACTGGACGATCTCGACATGACCGCCCGCCGCCTGGATCTCGCGAAACCGCTCCGGCCAGGGTTTGGGACGGAAGTCCTTGAGCCCCGTGACGCGGGCCTGGATGTCGGTATTGAACGGTTCAGCAAGCAGAGGATGGCTGCCTTGGATGCTGCCGTTCGCGATCTGCAACGCGGTCTCCAGCACCGGATGGTCGGACGGCGAGCCCTCGGCAACACGGCCGTGCAATTCGGCATGATCGGCGCGCGCGGCGGGCACGGCAGTGTTGCCCTCGATGCGGTCGATGGTCGGTTGTTCGAACACGAGGTCGGCGCGCTGCGGCGACCCTGGCAGGCCGCGGACACTGGCCTCACCGACGCGCCAGTTGACAGCGAACGAAGCGGGCCCTCGACCGTCGGTGATGACAGCGGGTCCCTTGAATTCCGCGATGACCCGCTTCGGGTCCCACACCTGTGCGACGACGAGAATCTCGTCGAGCTTGGCGTTCATCAAGGGCGTGCCGGCGGCCTGCGAAAACAGGGCTACGTTCGGATCCGTACAGCGGACCTCGAGCCGGAACGGAAAGCCGGCGACCGAGCGGTTCGCGCAATCGAAGACGCGGCCGGACTTCGCTTCGCGCGCACGCCAGGCGTCGGCCTGGACATCCACTTGCGAAGCGGCGAAGAACCAGAATGCGCTCCACGCGACGGCGGCGATCAGGAGCAGGACGGGAGCTATGAAAAGCCCCCAGCGAGAGCGCCTGCGCGGCGGTTGCGGCAAACGAGACATGCAGGACACCCTTTGGGCAGCAATTTTGGCAATTCGGCGATCACGGATTGTGTATCTAGATTAACAATTCGCGAGCACCACACTTAGGCCTCCGCATTGATGTCCGCAATGACCCTCTCCGAACGCGACCTTCCCCACGGCGACCTCTGGGTCTTCGGCTACGGCTCGCTGATGTGGCGACCCGGATTCGCCTTTCTCGAGCAGGTGCCGGCGCGGTTGATCGGCGAGCATCGCGCGCTCTGTGTGTATTCGTTCGTCCACCGCGGAACGCCGGAGAAGCCCGGCCTCGTGCTCGGTCTCGATCGCGGCGGCGCGTGTCGCGGCATTGCGTTTCGGGTGGCAGGAGACAAGCGCGACGAGACCATCGCGTATTTGCGGGCGCGTGAGCAGGTGACCTCGGTGTATCGCGAAGTGACGCGCTCGGTATGGCTGGAGAACGACGCCCGCGAGCGGGTGAGCGCGCTGGTCTACGTGGTCGATCGCGGCCATGTGCAATATGCCGGCCGGTTGTCGCCGCAGGAACAGTTGCGCCATGTGCGTCAGGGTCACGGCCAGTCCGGCGCCAATCGCGACTACGTGATCTCGACCGTGAAGGCGATCGAGGCGCAGGGCCTTCGCGACACGCAGTTGCATCGGCTCGCAACGATGCTGCACGATGACGGCCACTCGCTGCATCCTGCGCCGGAAGGTGCGCCGCCATAGCACGCGTCAAGCTTTCACCGCCGCCGCTATGCGGCCGAACAGCCGGGCCTGCTCGGCCTGCCCTGCGGCGACCAGCCGATTGGTGGCCTCCTCGATCACGCTTTGGATCCGCTGCATGAATTCATCGCGTGGCAGGCCCGGCGGCAGCGGATCAAGAAACTCCACCACAAGCGTGCCCGGATAGCGCAGGAATGTGCGACGCGGCCAGAACAGCCCTGAGTTCAGCGCCACCGGCAGGCACGGCACGCCGCAATCCGTATAGATCAAGCCGACCCCGCCCTTGTAGTCCGGCGGTGCGCCCGCCGGGCGCCGCGTGCCTTCCGGAAAAATCACAAACTGACGGCCGTGCTTCACCTCCTCCGCCGCCCGCCGCATCACCTGCTTCAACGCGCGGGCGCCGGAGCTGCGGTCGATCGCGATCATGTCCGCCTTGACCAGATATTGTCCGAACAAGGGAATCCGCAGCAGCTCGCGTTTGAGAACGAAGAACGGCGCATCGAAGAAATGCAGCAGCGAGATCGTCTCCCACATCGACTGATGCTTGGCGGCGACGATAAGCGGCCCCTTCGGGATCTTTTCGACGCCGCGATATTCGACGCGGATGTTGCAGACGACGCGCATCAACACGATGTTGCTCTGCGCCCACCAATTGGCGACGCGCAGCAGCGCCTTGCGGGGCATCGCCAGGGTCGGCAACGCGATCAGCGCCCAGAGCACGAAGTTCGGGTAGAACAGGATGTTGAACAGCAGCGAACGCAGGAAGATCGAGACCATCAGAAACCCAGTTCAATTGGCTTGCGCCGTCGTCGGTCGGCGCGCCACCGAGCCGGTTGGCGGATCGACCTCGGGCGCGAGATCGAGGCCGAGATCGGCCAGCCGCAGCCGCATCTCGGCGGCGACAAATTTGGCATATTCGGACAGCAGAAGTCGCAGCGTCGGCGCGCTGGTCCACCACGGCTCGTCACGCCATTTCTCGCCGACGACGGCGTACGGAATGAGATCCATGCTCGGCATCGCATGCGACAGTTCGGCGATGGCCCGCGGCATGTGATAGTTCGACGTCACCACGATCAGCGACTTGAAGCCGCGCTCGCTGGCCCACCGCCGCGTCTGCGCGGCGTTGCTGCGGGTGTTGATCGCCGAATAATCCAGATCGACGCAGCAGTTGATGAATGATCGCGCCTCGGGCAGCGACCTGGTGATGTTGCTGGCCTCGTTGGTCGGGTGCACGCCGGAGATCAGCAGCCGCCGGCCATAGCCTCCCGCTAGGAGTTCCACCGCGTCCGACACGCGCGACGAGCCGCCGGTCAGGACCACGATTCCGTCCGCCTTGCGCTCGGGCTGGATCTCGGCACCGCGCAATTGCGAGAGGAAGCCGACGAAACCGACCGCGGCGACGAAGAAGCCGAGCCCGAGCGTCGCCACGGCGCCCGCGAGGGTCCGCCACACCGCCACGGTGAGCGGCAGCTTTCGCCTGCTATGGTCGGTCTCCGGCTCCATGCAACGCCTGGCTTGTCCTTGCCTGCCTGCGCGCGGCGCCATGCCGTCGCGCGATCCCGTCGTTCAAGTCCGGGAACGCAGGCAGGTTTCGCCGGCCTCCCGATCACGTTCGCTCGCCGCCGATCCTGGCGCGCAACCTCCGCCGTGTTCGTGACCCAGCTCACCCCGTCCTGCCTCACCCCGGCGCAGACGATTTTAGGCGGTTTTCGGGCCAAGTGAAATCCGCAACGAGACGGCTGGGGATAGAAGCCGCCATCAGTCGATGCTCGCCAGCGTCGTGAACAGGGTCCGGCGTGCGGCCCAGCCGGTCACCGCGGCGATCACGATGGCCTGCAGCGCGATCGCAACATAGCCGAGCGGGCGCAGCGAGAACGTCCCGAGCAATGCCGCAAACTGATCGCCGACGGGGGTGCCGGAGAACCAATTGGCGATCGACTCCGAGAACCCGAATCCGAGCATCGCAAGGCCGCCGCCGATCACGCCCCCCTCCAGTCCGAGCTGCAAAAAGTGCCGCAGGAAGTGATTGGCGATGTAGCGGTCACCGGCGCCGACGAAATGCAGCACCTCGACGATCGGCCGGTTCGCGGCCATCGCGCCGCGGGTCGCGAACGACACCGAGATGATGGTGGCCGCGATCACCAGCACGAGAATGCCGAAGCCTGCAAACAGGGTTGCACCGGTCATCGAGCGCATGCGCTCGATCCAGGCGCGGTGGTCATCCACGCTGGCGGTCGGCGCAACCTGGATCACGCGGGCGCGCAGGGCGTTGAGATCGAAGCTGGTGCCGGGCTGGACGCGTGCGATGATGACGCGGGGCACCGGAAGCTCATCGAACGACAAGCCGCTGCCGAGCCACGGCTCCAGCAGCTTGCTCGATTCCTCCTTCGTGAATGGCCGGACCTCCACGATTCCGGACTGCGCCCGCATCGCCTCCGTCACCAGGGCAATGTCGCGCTCGAGATCCCGGCCGGTCTTGGGGCGAACCTGAACCGTGATCTCGCTCGCCACCTCCGACTGCCACTCGGCCGCGGACTCGCTGACCAGCAGCACGCCGCCGGTCGTGATCGAGGCCAGGAAGGTCATGATCGCCACCACGGCGACCAGCGCACGGCCCGCGATCGAGGCGCGCGGCACGATCGGCGACACGATGCGGGCCTGCGCCGGCAGTTGCGGGCGGTCGTCGCCGAGATCGACCAGGAGACCGCGATCGTCTACGCTACTCATAGATGTGCAATCGTCCCTGATGCAGCACCAGCCGGCGGGCCTCGTATTGGTCCATCAGCGTGATGTCATGGGTTGCGATGATCACCGCCGTGCCCGAGCGGTTCAGTTCGATGAACAGCCGCAGCAGGCGGCGGCCGAGCGTCGGATCGACGTTGCCGGTCGGCTCGTCCGCGAGCAGCAGCTGCGGCCGCGAGATCACGGCACGCGCGATCGCCGCGCGCTGCTTCTCACCACCCGACAGGATCGGTGGCAGCGCATCCATGCGCTCGCCGAGGCCGACCCATTTCAGGAGGTCGATGACCTCCTTGCGATAGCTCGACTCGTCGCGGCCCATGACGCGAAACGGCAACGCCACGTTCTCATAGGTCGTCATGTGGTCGAGCAGCCGGAAGTCCTGCAGCACGATGCCGATGCGCTTGCGCAGATCGGCGATCTCTTCCTTGCTGAGCAGCGAGATGTCGTAGCCGAACAGATTGACCAGACCGCGGGTCGGCCGCAGCGACAGGAACAGCAGCTTCAGCAGCGAGGTCTTGCCGGCGCCCGACGGGCCGGTGAGAAACTGGAAGGAATGGGCAGGAATCTGGAAACTGAGGTCGCGGAGAATCTCCGGCCCCAATCCATAGCGCAGCCCAACATTTTCGAACCGAACCAAAGCGTCAGCTCCGTTCGACCGCGTGCGCGGCAGACCCGCACGCTCCAAGCTCAGCGGTACGATGGCCCGATTGAGCGCCCGTTATGGTTTCCGGTTCGTTAACGGTCGCCGTGTACCATTGGCGCGATTGAGTTCCGAAGTTCGTCGACATGGCGGTCCTTGTAGCACGAACTGTCGGAAACAAAGCGGCAATGGCCGTTGGAGAACAGGCGCGATGTTCATCGTTTGCCCTCATTGTACGACATCTTATGCCATCGACTTGGCAACCTTGGGTATGGCTGGCCGCAGCGTACGCTGTTCCCGTTGCAAAGAGGTCTGGCTGGCGCGACCGGAGGATGCGGTCGAGGCGCCCGCC
Source organism: Bradyrhizobium sp. SZCCHNPS1003 (assembly GCF_032381555.1). Taxonomy (NCBI): domain Bacteria; kingdom Pseudomonadati; phylum Pseudomonadota; class Alphaproteobacteria; order Hyphomicrobiales; family Nitrobacteraceae; genus Bradyrhizobium; species Bradyrhizobium sp. SZCCHNPS1003. The sequence continues at coordinate 186,761 of NZ_JAUHIU010000011.1, read as the reverse complement.
CCCATGCCCGCCATGGCGGAGGCCGGCGCGGCGGCCGCGCCCCGTGACGCCGCCGACGAGTGGGAAGCCCTCGCCCGCCAGGAAGACGACGACGAACGGACGCCCGATGTGGAAAGTCCGCCGCTGGCTGCCGGCTGGCCCGAGGATGCCCTCGCCGAGCCCGACGACGACACAGCCGATGCCAAGCAGCCGGCGCAGGGCGGGGCTTCGCGCCTCGCCGGTCTCCGCAAGCTCATCAGGCGCCCGACGTTGCCGGATTTCCCAGGCAATAGGCTGTTGAACCTGCCGGTGCTGACGGCCGCCATGGCGGCGCTCACGATTGCGCTGGTGGTGTGGCGCGCCGACGTCGTCAGGCTGCTGCCGCAGACGGCGTCGTTCTACAAGCTGGTCGGGCTCGAGGTGAACCTGCGCGGCCTGAACTTCAAGGACCTGAAGGTGGCGACCGAAACCGTCGACGGCAAGCCGGTGCTGGTGATCGAGGGGACGATCGTCAGCTTGACGAGGAAATCGGTCGACCTGCCGCGGCTTCGGTTCAGCGTCCGTGACGCGCAGGGCGCCGAGATCTACGCCTGGAACGCGCTGCTCGATCAGACCGCGCTCAAGCCCGGCGAGCGCACGACGTTCAAGTCGCGGCTCGCCTCGCCCCCTCCCGAAGGCCGCAATATCGATATACGGTTCTTCAACCGGCGCGACCTCGCCGCCGGCAGTGCATGATGGTTCCGGTCTCGCGGCTCTCTCGCGGGGCCCACGACACGGAGACGAAACGACATGTCGCGCGTGCTGATCGCCGACGACGAAGATTCGATGCGGACCTTGGTCGCGCGCGCCATTGCCATGGATGGACATGAGATCGTGACGGCGCAGGACGGTGCCGAGGCGCTCGACATCCTGACGCGCGAGGCCGGCGCCTTCGACCTGCTGCTGACCGACATCCAGATGCCCATCATGGACGGCATCGCGCTGGCGCTGTCGGCAGCACGCGATTTTCCCGATTTGACCATCCTGCTGATGACGGGCTTTGCCCATCAGCGCGAGCGGGCGTCGAATCTCAGCGCGATCGCGCATGATGTCATCACCAAGCCGTTCTCGGTCGCCGATATCAGAACCGCGGTCGCCGATGCGCTGGCGTCGAAGGCGGGCAAGGCGTAGCGCGCCAACGATAATCCTCGACGTTGCTGCAGTCCGCGCTGATAGGGGTAGGGAAGGCTTTTGGCCTCCCCTCCCTCCGAACCGTACGTGCGGTTCTCCCGCATACGGCTCTCCAGTCGCTGGTTTCCTCATCGGGGGTGTCTGAGTTGTTCCAGGGCTGCGTCGAAGGTGAACAGTCCTTGGCTTTTGAAGAAGGCGTTCACTTGCCTCCTTTGACGCCGTTGCCCAGCGCCGACACCATGCGCGCGGCCCAGATCGAAGCTTCCATCCACCACAAAGTCCGCGGTTGTCCGCCGGCGACGTCTCCCCCTTGCGTAGCCTTGTCGGCACTGCCGGGGTTCTCTTGCTTCATCCCCCAACCTCACACATCCAGCTTCCTGCCTCCCTTCCCTCAGGACGGTTTTGCTTCCCGCCCCTCTCGCCGTCAAAACGGACCACGGTATTATGAAGGCTCTGACTCCTGACGCCCTCACCTGAGCGTCAGGTCTCTCCGCTTACTCCGCTTTGCCTTCCCGACATTCCGACCTCAACCACGTGGACTGTCCTTCGGTCGCTTTGGTCGTCGCATCAGCGCCGAGGGTTGCTTCCAGGCTTCGCCAAGGACGAGCAGGCTCGCCACAGCTCCCCGCCGAATCAGGTTCGTGCTCCTACGGACTGCCAGTTCACCTCCGGCTGCTCTCCACCCCGCCTCACGGCGACGCAGTTACCTTCGATTATGGAGTTGCGACCAACTCCAGAGCGGACTTTCACCACTCCAACAAAGCGTCCTCACGGACGCACTCATCCCTGCGAACGCAGGGATCCATAGCCACTGCCGCCGTTGAGGGACAAGACTGGTCCCACATCTCGCGCCATCACATCTCCCTGGGGGTATGGGTCCCGGGTCGGCGCCACGCCGTCGCTTCGCGCCATCGCGGCTTGCCCGGGACGACAGCGATGGGTGCGATGGAGCGCGGACATGCCTGATGGGCTCGCGCCTGCGTAAAGGTCGCTGAAGGAACTGATCCTCTCTCCTCCGTCATTGCGAGCGCAGTGTTCAGCCCGGAGACATAGCTTACACCTGTTCGGGGACATAGTTGACAGTTTTGGGGTCGCGCAGATCAATCGCTGCGATCTGATGTGCGGCAAAGAAAATTCCGAACTTTCCGTCGGCACTGAGTGGCCGGATAGCCAGCCGCTCACCTCGGAAGGCTTGCGGGACTTTCCAGAGCCGCCCCTCGAAACTGACGTAGGCCTTCGTGCTCGACACGGAACGGATGCTCTCACCCTCGTCGTATTCGACGATCGGAAGCCGGTCTGGCATCGCACGTTGGCTCGGTTGATAGCGGCTTGCCGGCACGTCGAAGTTCAAGGCCTCGTGCGGCCGGTCGAGATTGTAGACGGAGCGCCATCCGTCGAGTGCCCGCTGGACATCGGGAAGATCACGGTAGCGCCTGAAGGCAAACACCTCGGCCTTCAGACTACGGTGGAAGCGTTCGTTCTTGCCGCGGCTCTGAGGATGGTAGGGCCGGCTGTGGATCGTTCGAACGCCGAGCTTCAGAAGCCAGACCGTCAACGCGGTCCAGGGGTCTTCGAGGGTAAATCCCCAGGGGCCACCATTGTCGACGAACATCGCATCCGGCAGTCCATAACGGCGGAACGTCGTCTCCAAATGTCCTTTGACCGTAGAGCCGCGCTCGTTGTCACAAGCCGCCAGGCACAACGAGAAGCGGGAGTGATCGTCCAACGCTGTCAGCGGATGACAGGACACACCGTTCTCCAGCGCACTGTGCCCCTTGAAGTCCATCTGCCACAGCTGATTGGGCGCATCCTTCTCGAACCGCGTGTAGGGCTGTCCGGGCGTGCCTGCAGGCTCGACCACTCGATCGTAGCGGCGCAGGATGGTGTGCACGGTGGATATCGCCGGGACAGCTTGACCATCACGCTCAAGACACCGTGCGAGCTTGCGCGCGCCCCAGGCCGGGTGAGCATCGCGCAATGCGACAATCTGCTGCTCGGTCGCAGCCGCGGTGCGCTCCGGACTTCGATGAGGCCGCCGCGACCGATCCGCCAGCGCCGTGTCCCCAGCGTCATGCCGCTGGATCCATTTGTAGCCCGTCTGAGGGCTGATACCGAACCGCCGACACAGCTCCCGCCGGTTCGCCCCTTCCTGCTTGGCAAGCATCACAAACTCTCGTCGCTGGTCCATGACAGACACCTCTCGCCACGGCATCGCTCGCCCCTCTGCTTGACGAATCGAGCCGATTTTGAAGTGTCAACCATCTCCCCGAACACCCGTCAGCTATGTCCCCGGGCTGAACAGCAGCGAAGCAATCCAGAATCCCTCTGCGGAGACCGTCTGGATTGCTTCGCTGCGCTCGCAATGACGCTGGGGCGGCCGTCGGACGCCCCGCTCAGCTTCACGCGCTGAGCGCGCGCATCTCGGCATAGAGATCGGATTTGCCCTCGAAGCCGATGCCGGGGAGGTCCAGCATCGTGATGTGGCCATCGATCACCTTCACGCCGTCGGGGAAGCCGCCATAGGGCTGGAACAGATCCGGATAGCTCTCATTGCCGCCGAGGCCGAGGCCGGCGGCGATGTTGAGCGACATCTGGTGGCCGCCATGTGGGATGCAGCGTGACGGCGACCAGCCGTAGGTCCTGAGCACGTCGAGCGTGCGCAGATATTCGCACAGGCCGTAGGACAGCGCGCAGTCGAATTGCAGCCAGTCGCGATCGGGACGCATGCCGCCATAGCGAATGAGGTTGCGCGCGTCCTGGTGGCTGAACAGGTTCTCGCCGGTGGCCATCGGGCCGGGATAGAAATCGGCCAAGGTCGCCTGCAGGTGATAGTCGAGCGGGTCGCCCGCCTCCTCGTACCAGAACAGCGGATAGTCGCGCAGCATCTTGGCGTAGGCGATCGCGGTCTCCAGGTCGAGGCGGCCATTGGCGTCGACGGCGAGCTGATGGCCGGGGCCGATCTCATCGAGCACGGCCTCGATGCGCTCACGGTCTTCATCGATCGGGGCGCCGCCGATCTTCATCTTCACGACATTGTAGCCGCGCTCGAGATAGCCGCGCATCTCGCGGCGGAGCGCCGAGAGATCCTTGCCGGGATAGTAGTAGCCGCCGGCAGCGTAGACGAAGACGCGCGGTTCGGCCTTGCGGCCGTGCCGCTCCGCGAGCAGACGGAACAGCGGCTTGTCGGCGATCTTGGCGACCGCATCCCAGATCGCCATGTCCAACGTGCCGACCGCGACCGAGCGCTCGCCGTGGCCGCCGGGCTTCTCGTTGATCATCATCGCCGCCCAGGCCTTGTCCGGATCGATGTTGTCCTTGCTGGCATCGAGCAACGATGTTGGGTCAGCTTCCAGGAGGCGCGCGCGAAAGCGCTCGCGGATCAAGCCGCCTTGGCCGTAGCGGCCGTTGGAGTTGAAGCCGTAGCCGACGACGGGCCGTCCGTTGCGCTCGACATTGGTAATGACGGCGACGAGACTGGAGGTCATCTTGGTGAAGTCGATATAGGCATTGCGGATCGGCGATGAGATCGGCTTCGTCACCTCGCGGACGTCGACGATACGGACGGTCATGGTCATTCTCCTGGTCGGGGCCGCACGCGCCGCTCTACAGCGAGGCGCCTGCACAGATGGTGATGGTCTGTCCGGTGATGGCGCCCGCTTCCGGCGACAGCAGGAAGGCGGTGAGCGCGGCCACCTCCGCTGGATCGACGTAGCGCCCCATCGGCGGCAGCACCGGCGCGGTGCCGGCACGGCCGGGATCGCGCAGGAACGGCGTGTCGGTCGCGGCCGGAGCGATGACGTTGACGGTGATCAGGCGCGGCGCCAGCTCGATGGCCCAGGAGCGCGCGAGGCCGGTGAGTGCGGCCTTGGTCGCTGCGTACTGGCTGCGCCCCGCCGCGCCGGTGGCGGTGCGGCTGCCGATCAGGACGATGCGCCCGCCCTCCGTCATGTGCGGCGCCAGCGCATCGGCGAGCACCTCCGCCGCGCCGACATGGACGCGCCACATGCCTTCGCCGTTCTCATGCGTGAGTTCGCCGAGCCTTCCGACGCGCATGTAGCCGGCAGCATGAACGAGCGCAGTGACGACGCCGATGCCTGCGAGTTGCGCGACCAGCGCGTGCGGCTCGGCGAGATCAGCTTGCAGACTTCGAAAGCCCTCATGTGAGAACCCCGACGGCGCGAGGTCGATGCCCGTCACGCGCCAGCCGGCCGCCAGCAGGCGCTCGGCGATGGCGCGGCCGATGCCGGAGCTGGCTCCGGTCACCACCGCGTGGCGAAAACCGGAACTGCTGTCGTGATCCACTGTCATCCCTTGTACGCAGCCGCCTCGGCCTTGACCTTCACTGCATCGAAATTGTTGATCTTGTCGATCAGCTCATTGGTGTAGAGCGCATTGTAGTCCTTGATGTCGAGCCCGTTCATCGCGGCTTCGGTGCGGAACTCCTGCTCGTTGATCGCGCCCATCTTCGTATCAGCATAGGGCGGCGCGTAGAGCTTGATGCGGCGGCTGATCGACTGCAGCACGGCCTTCACGGCTTCGTCCTCGCTGGCGCCGCGCGGCGCCGTCTCCGGATAGAGCTTCAGGAACGCCCTGGCGCCGGCGGCGGGATTGGCGAGCAGGAACTGCGAGGCCTTGCAGACCGAGCGACCGAAGCCGATCAGCAGATCCTTGTCCTTCTCGAACGTCTGGGGCATTGCCATCAGGAACTGGCCGCCGACCATCGGGATCGAGGTCGGACGCGGCAGATAGGTCATCTCGATGCCGGCCGCCTCGATCTGGCCGAAGCCGGTGTCGAAATAGGCCAGCGCATCGACCACGCCGCGCTGCAGGGCGACGCCCGCCGGCGTGCCGTTGCCGACCGCGACCCAGCTCACATCCTTCTCCGGATCGAGGCCGAGCGCCTTCAGCACGTTCTTGGTCACCGGATATTCGGTGGCGCCGAAGTCGGACACGCCGATCTTCCTGCCCTTGAGGTCCGTGTAGCTCTTGAGCGCCGAGCCGGGCGGGACGGCGATGTCCCACTTGTAAGGGTAAGTGTACTGATAGAACATTTTCGCGCCGCCCCATTCGCCCTTGGCAAGCAGCGGCAGCGCCGTCGACGGCACGCCGACGCCGATGGTGACGGAGCCGCGGTCGGTCGCGACCTGGACGTTGGCATTGGTGCCGAGCGCCTGGACGTCGAGCGAGAACCCCTCCTGCGCGTTGTAGCCGAGCGCCTCGCCGATCACGCAATTGATGATGGTGGCGTTGAGCGCCTTGAGTCCGACACCGAAGCGGATCTTCCTTGCGTCCGCGGCCATCAGGCCGGCCGGGGCGCCGCTCATCAGCAGCGCCGCACTGGCGCTGCCCTTCAGGAATGACCTGCGCGAAACCATCTTCCACTCCTCCCTGTTGTACTATTTCTTTCTGTTGGCGCCCCAGTGCACGACCTTGGCCTCGCACCAGCGCACGATCCCGTGCAGCACGATGCCGAGCACGCCGAGAATGATCAGCGCCGCGAACACGCCGGCGACATCGGAGACCGCCTGCGCCTGGGTGATGACGACGCCCATGCCGCGCTGCGCGCCGAGGAACTCGGCGACGATGGCGCCGAGCAGCGCATAGACCACGGCCATGTCGAGGCCGGCGAAGATGAAGGGCGCGGCGTTCGGCAGCTTGACGATGCGATAGGTCTCGAGACGCGACGCCGACAGCGAGCGCATCAGGTCGATGCGCTCCGGCTCGACGGCGCGCAGGCCGGTGAAGCTGTTGATCAGCACCGGGAAGAACGACAGCAGCGCCGAGATCGCGATCTTGGAGCCGTCGCCGAAGCCGAACCAGATCACGATCAGCGGCGCGATCGCCACCTTGGGCAGGCTCTGCAGCGCGAACGCATAGGGCATCACGAGGCGCTCGATCGCTTCCACTTCCGCCATTAGCGAACCGATGACCAGGCCGAGCCCGACACCGATGGCGCAGCCGACCGCGGCATTGCTGAGCGTGCTCCACAGCGGCAGGTAATAGCCGAGCGGGCTGGCCGGGCTGACCGCGAGCCCGGACCACAGCGCGCGGACGACGGCTTCGGGCTTCGGCAGGATGTAGGACGGGATGTTCAGCAGGTTGACCGCGGCGATCCAGCTCAGGATCAGCACCGCGAGGCCGATCCAGGCGATCGGCGATCCCAGGCGGATGCGGCGGCGCGGACTTGCGGGCTTCTGGGACATGGCGAGCGCGGCGACGTTGGCGAGATCAGTCATGGCCGTGCTCCTGCGCATTGAGCAGTCCGCGGACTTCCCTGGCAAGCCGCGCATAGTCCGGATGCAACACGATGTCGTCGAACGTGCGCGGCCGCGGAATGGGCACGTGGAGATCAGCGAGGATGCGGCCGGGGCGGGCCGACATCACGATGACCCGGTCGGCGAGAAAGATCGCCTCGGAGATCGAGTGCGTGATCAGCAGGATGGTCTTGCGGTTCTCCTGCCAGATCCGTTGCAGCTCGAGGTTCAGGCGCTCGCGCGTCAGCGCATCGAGCGCGCCGAAGGGCTCGTCCATCAACAGGATCTCGGGATCGCGCGCCAGCGCGCGGCAGATACCGGCGCGCTGCTGCATGCCGCCGGACAGCTCATAGGGATATTTGTCGCCGAAATCGGCAAGGCCGGTCACGGCGAGCAGACGATCGATGCGGTCGCCGGCCGGCGCATGCTGGCCGCCGACGCGCAGCGGCAGCCCGACATTGTCGCGCACCGTCATCCACGGCAGCAGATTGGCCGCCTGGAACACGACGCCGACCTTGCGCGAGGGACCGGCGACGTGCTCGCCATCGAGCAGCAGCCGGCCGTCGCTGTAACTATCAAGCCCCGCGAGCAGACGCAGCAAGGTGCTCTTGCCGCACCCGGAGGGGCCGACGACGCAGACGAACTCGCCCGGCTTGATGTCGAGCGAGATCCGGCTCAGCGCATGGACGGCCGCGCCCGAGGCAGAGACGTAGGTCTTCGACAGCTGGTCGATCGCGATGAGCACATCGTTCGGCGCGTCCGTAGCGCGCCGTGGCGCATTGTCGACATCCATCATCAGCATGAGCGTCCACCCGGAATGTTATTCGTTGTCGTCTGGAGTGACGGCCGGACCACACCCGACCGTCGCTGGTCGATCAATCAGGCCGCAGCCTGCACCGTCAGACCGGCAGCCGCGACCGCAGCGCGGATCGCGGCCATCTCCTCGGCGCTGGGCGCATGGGTCGGCGGGCGCACCGTGGCGTCGCGGATGACGCCGGCGACCTGCATCGCCGCCTTCATGCGGCCATGCGCCTCGCCGGTCGGCTCGCCGCCGCCGTACACGGCGTCCTTCAGCGGATCGATCATGCCCTGCAGCTTCATCGCAAGCTTCAGGTCGCCGGCGGTGACGGCCGCGAACAGATCGTAGATCAGATCCGGAATCAGCGAGGCGAAGCCGACCAGCGCGCCATCGACGCCCTGCACCATCGACGCCAGCAGATATTCGTCGTGGCAGGTCAGGAGCGCCTTGTGCGGCGCCGCCGCACGGATCGCCTTGATGTCGCGGGCGTACTTGTTCATCTCGCGGGTGCCGATCTTGAACGCCTGGACGTGATCGAGACGCGCAAGCTCGGCGAGCAACTCGGACGAGAACGAGGCGCGGGTCCAGGCCGGATAGACATGCACGATCAGCGGCAGCCTGGTGGCCTCGCCGATGGCGCTGAAATAATCCAGGCAGTGCTCGCGCTTGAAGCCGAAGCGCAGCCAATGATGCGGCGGCATGATGTCCAGCGCGGTGGCGCCGGCTTCCTTAGCCATCAGCGCGTGCTCGATGCCGTCCTTGATACCCTCGCAGACCACCGAAGAGATGGTCGGGCAGATGCCGGTGAGCGCCTTGGCGACGATGCGCGTCACCTCGGCGCGCTCCTTCGCGGTGAGGCTGAATACCTCGCCGGTGTGGCCGTTGGTCATGATGCCGACGATGCCGCGGCGCTTGCCGAGCCAGGCCGCGTAGCGCGACAGCTCGGCCTCGTCGATCGAATGGTCGGCGTTGAAGGGGACGGCGATCGCCGGGATGATCCCCTTGAAGTTGGTCATGACGCTCATGCTTGCTCCTGTTTCGTCACATCGATGTTCATCGTTTGGAGACCGTCGCGGTCGCCCCGCCCATCGCCTCCAGAGCCCGCGACAGCTGGGCGGCCGCTCTGAGCAGCGGCGCCACGCCGAGCCGCTCGAAGTCGTCCGCCGTGATGCGCATGGTGGGCGCAGCGATGCTGATCGCCGCGAGCGGAATGCCGTCGCGATCGATGACCGGTGCCGCGAGCACGCACAGCCCGGGCGCATTTTCCTGATTTGACAGCGCGTAGCCCGCCGCCTTCACCTGACGCAGACGCTGCAGCAGCGCGTCGAGCTCGGTGATCGTGGTCTCGGTGCGCTTGATGCGCGGCTGCGCCTCCAGCACCTGGATCTGCGTCTCGACCGGCAGCAGCGCGAGAATGGCCTGGCCGACCGCGGTCGAATAGACCGGCGCCCGGCTGCCGATCCGCACGTCGACGCCGAGCCGGACCAGGCCGGCCTGGATGCGCTCGACATAGACGATGTCGCTGCCGTCGAGCACGGCGAGCGAGGCGGCCTCATTCATCTCGCCGACCAGGCTGCGCAGGATCGGGCGCGCCTGAGTCCGCAGCTCAGAGCGCGCGATCGCGTTGAAGCCGAGGTCGAGACATTTGAGCGTGAGGCGAAAGCGCCTGGTGTCACCGACCTTCTCGACATAGCCGAGCATCACGAGCGTGTTGAGCAGGCGGAACGTGGTGCCCTTGTCGAGCGCCGCGCGGCGCGCGACGTCGGCGAGCACCAGCTCGGGCTCCTCGCTGGTAAAGGCGTTCAGCACCTGAAAGCCCTTGGCCAGCGACTGCACGACGCTTTTCCCAGCCTTGTTGTCCTCGTCCACTTGGAGGCTCCGACGTTTCCTGGCTGACGCCGGCCTTGACGACCGGCATTTTGATCTGCTATAGTTCGGATTGCGAACTATAGTTCGTATATTAGAATGCGCATAGCCGCTTCTGTCAAGCGCGCTCGCACGCCGCATGCGCGCACGGCTTGAAATCTGCGCAGCCGGCATGATCTCTCCCTGAGGGCCGCGACATCTCGCGGCCTTTTTCAGGAGTCCGGCGTGAGCGTCGCATTCACCAAGGAAGAGAGCGCCGAGACGGCCGCCGAAACGCAGCTGCCCGACCGGCCGGTCTCGCCGCATCCGAATCTCGTCACCGAGGCGGGACTCAAGGCGCTCGAGAGGCAGTTGCGCGAGGCGCAGGCGGCCTATGAAGCGGCGCAGGAAATCGAGGACGTCAACGAGCGGCGACGGGAGTCGGCGCTGCCGCTGCGCGACGCGCGCTACTTTGCAGCGCGTGTCCGGACCGCGCAGGTGATGCCGGCGCCGACATCGACCGATCAGATCGCGTTCGGCAGCACCGTGACGTTCAAGCGCGGCGACGGCCGCGTGCAGACCTACACCATCGTCGGCGAGGATGAGGCTGATCCGAAGCGCGGCATGATCTCGCACGTCTCGCCGGTGGCTCGCCTGCTGATGGGCAAATCGGTCGGCGACGTCGTCGAGGTTACCGGACAAGAGCTGGAGATTCTCACGATCGCCTGAGGCGGTATCCATCACGCCGGCAGGAAACGATGCTCAAAGTTGGAATCATCTCCGACACGCATGGGCTGCTGCGGCCGGAGGCAGTGCGATGTCTGTCGGGCGTCCATCACATCATCCACGCCGGCGATATCGGCCGGCACGAGATCGTTGACCGGCTTCGCCTGATCGCATCGGTGACTGCGATCCGCGGCAACATCGACACGGCAGACTGGGCGAATGCATATCCCGCCACCGAAACCATCAGGCTCGGCACGCGTGCCGTCCATGTCGTGCACGACGTCCACGACCTCGCGATCGATCCTGCAACGTCGGGCATCGACATCGTCGTGTCTGGTCACTCGCATCGCGCAGGCATCGAGAGGCGCGACGGCGTGCTCTACCTGAATCCAGGCAGCGCAGGGCCGCGCCGCTTCAAGCTGCCGATCACGCTGGCGACGCTGAACATCTCCGCAGGCCAACTGTCACCCGCGATCCACGATCTCGGCAGCGCCTGAAACAAAGCGAAAGGGCGCCCATGGGCGCCCTCCCCGAACCTCGTATGAAATGCGTCGATCAGAAGCGATCGGCCAGCGCCATCCCAGGGTCGCTGAACGAGGGACGGCCGGTCTCGACGTGGCCGGCGACGCGGCGATAGAAGCTGTCGTCGGTGTCGCTGGTGACGACGAAGTCGTACCAATGGCCCGACTTGCGCAGTTGCCAGTACAGCTCGCCGTGGCGTCCGGGCGCGGACACCTTGACCGTCCACGACGTGGACGGACCGCCATGGCCCGGTCCGGGGAAGAAGGTCGGTGCGCCAAAGCCGAAGCCCGGAGCATCGAAGTCGGGAGCCGAGCGGAAACCCGGCACCGCTCCAAAACCCACCGGATGGAAGCCGGGCAGCGGACCGAAGCCGGGACACCGCGGCTCCAGCGCGGCCGAGACCGAGGCGGTGACGGCCTGCAGCGGCCCATAGATCTCGTTGGACTTCACCGCAAAGCTCACGCGGGCATGGCCGTCGTTGCGCAGCTGCATGTGCAGGCCGCCCTCGAAGACGTTGTAACCGACGAAGATCTCCGGGTTGGCGGCATTCGACGGCCTGACCTTGTCGAGGTCGCCCTTGAAATGACGGTGGAAGCCGTTCGGGCCGAGCACCCAGAGATCATACAGGCCGTCGCTGCCGACGCTCCATTCATCGTCGATCATCTTGCCGGCCTCGACGGTGTAGCGGCGCGGAATGAGATCGAGATGCTGCTTGTCGTAGACGTGGAACACGGCGCCGGCGAAGCCGGTGTTGGCGAACAGCAGCTTCACCTTGCCCGCGGCGGCGTCGACCTTCGCTGTGGCGTGCAGGATATAGGGCAGCGGACGTGAATAGCGCGCGCCGCTCTCCTGGAACAGCGGCTGCGGTGTCGCGGGCGCAACCGGCGCCGGCAAGGTCTTCTGGTGCGCGTCCGACGCCTGCCAGTTGCTCTGGTCAGGCAGCTCCGGGAAGCGCGGATCGTTCGGGCTGGCGAAATCGAACGCCGAGGTGAGATCGCCGGAGACGGCGCGGTGCCAGGGGCTGATGGCGTCGACCTTGATGCCGAAGCGCTTCTCCAGGAAGCGACCGATCGAGGTGTGGTCGAACACCTGCGAGTTGACCCAGCCGCCCTTGCTCCAAGGCGAAACGACGTACATCGGCACCCGCGCGGAGAGGCCCCAGGGACGGATGTTGCCGCTGATCGTGTCGGTCGCGGTCAGCACGTTGCCGACGGTGTTGGAGAAATACTCGCCGTCGAGCGGCAAGGTCGCCTTGCCCATCAGCTTGCCGTTGACGTCGTAGGACGGCACTGCGGGCGCCGGCAGATGATCGAAGAAGCCGTCATTCTCGTCGAAGGTCAGCAGGAAGACGGTCTGGCTCCAGACTTCGGGGTTGGCCGTCAGCGCCTCCAGAACCTGGTCGGTGAAATTGCCGGCCCGCGTGGGACTGCCGCCGCCGGGATGCTCGGAGTTGGCCTGGGTCGGCAGGATCCACGACACCTCCGGCAGCGTGCCGGCCATGACGTCGGCCTTCAGCCGGTCGAGATAGTCCGGACCGCCGGTCAGGCCGTGCACGTAGTTCGCATCGCCCGGCTGCGCATGACGGAAGCTGGAGAACGCCAGGCAGCCGTGCATCGCGCCGGTCCAGTTGTCGTTCATGTCCTGATAGATGTGCCAGCTGACGCCGGCCTTGTTCAGCAGGTCGGGGAGCGTGTCCCAGTTGAAGTCGCTGCCGACGTATTTGTAGGTCGCCTGCGGCTGCGGCTGGCCGGCGACCCAATTGTGCGGGTTCGGCCAGCAGCGCAGGTTGTTGGGCTCGGAGTCGTTGGTCGTAGAGTTGATGCCCTGCGCGCGCAGCGCCGGATTGAAGTTGGAGCCCGACCAGAACACGATCCGGTTGGGATCGGTGCCGGTGGTGATCGAGGCATGGTAGGCGTCGCACAGGGTGAAGGCCTCGGCGAGCGCGAACTGGAACGGGATGTCGTCGCGGCCGAAATAGCCCATCGCATAGGGCGTCTTGTACTTCGCCCAATAGCCCATCTTGCCCTGGTTCCAGGCCGCCTGGCTGTCGCCGAACGAATGCGGCGTGCCGTAGCCGACCAGCGCGTTGGAGGTCGTGGAGTCGCGGTGATAGGGCGGAATCTCGCGGCTGCCGTCGGACTGGAACCAGACCGGCTTGCCGCTCTCCAGCGGGATCGGGAAGCGGTCGCCGAAGCCGCGGACGCCGCGCAGCGTGCCGAAGTAGTGATCGAAGGAGCGGTTCTCCTGCATCAGGATGACGATGTGCTTGACGTCCTGAATGGTGCCGGTCCGGCGCCGTGCCGGAATGGCCAGCGCCTGGCGGATGCTGGCGAAGGCAGCCGCCGCCGTGGCGCCTGCCAAGAAATCGCGACGTGTTGTCATGCTGATACGACCTTTTGAAATCTTGAAGAACGTATTCAGGGTTGGCGGGGCGAGCCCGACCTGCTCCTGCGAACGTCGCTGGCGTATCAGCGCGACTTGACAGCGCTGTGAAATTTTTATTTACGAAATGAATATGAATGAGATTTTCTCAGCATCGGGGCACAGCGTGACGGGATCGACCTTTCGTTCTGGGCCGGGCGTGAACGGCATCTTGTTTCGTATTCGGGAGCTGCAGAACGAGCTGCCGCCGAAAGCGCGGCAGATCGCGGAGCTGGTCATCGCCCGGCCGGAGCCGTTCATCCACATGTCGATCACCGAGGTCGCGGAAGCCTGCGGCGTCAGCGAGGGCACGATCGTGTCGTTCTGCCGCCGGGTCGGGGTGCGGGGGTTTCAGGAGCTCAAGATCATGCTGGCGCGGGACCTGATCGAGCCGGTGCGGCTGATCCAGGAGGACCTGCATCGGGGGGATGATCCGGCGACGGTCACCGACCACATCTTCGCGGCGCATGCCGCCTCGCTGCAGGAGACGCGGCGGCTGCTGTCGATGGACGCGCTGGCGCAGGCGGCGAAGCTGCTGCGGCAGGCGCGGCGCGTCGAGATCTACGGCATCGGGAGTTCGGCGCCGATCGCGCAGGATCTGTCGTATCGCCTGCTGCAGCTTGGCCTGGCGGCCAATGCGATCGTCGATTCGCATGTCCAGGCGGTCAGCGCCGGGATGACCGGGCCCGACGTCGCGACCGTCACGGTGTCGCATTCGGGCAGCACGGTCGAGACCGTGCTGGCGACGCGGCTGGCGCAGGCGGCGGGCGCGCGGACCATCGGCATCACCCGGCTCGGCAAGTCGCCGCTGGCGGCGCATTGCGAGGTGCTGCTCTACACCGTCGCCAACGAGACGCGCTATCGCCCGGAGGCGATGAGCAGCCGCGTCGCGCAGCTCGCGATCATCGATACGCTGGTCAGCTGCTGCGCGCTGACCGACACCGAACGCTCCGTCGACCGGCTGCAGCACGCGGCGCGCATCCTGTCCGAGAAACGCTATTGACCGACGCGGCCTCCGGTCAAAACGGTGAGCCACGGGCATGACCTCCCGTGGCGGCCCCATCCTCAATAGTCCTTCAGTAGCCGCTCGATGTAGTCGAGCTCGAGCTGCGGCCGCGACTGATCGCCGAGACGGCGGCGCAGCTCCTCGAGGATGCGGCGGACGCGCTGCACGTCGATCTCGCCCGGGATCTTCTGGGAGAAATCGTCGATGTCGCGGCCGGGATGCATCGGACGTCCGAGCGGATCGGTCTGCTGCGCGCCCTGCTGGCGGCCGGCGCGCTGGCCGGGGCCGTCGCCCGGCTGGTCGCCGTCGCCCTGCTGCATCGCCTCGGCGAGGCTCTGCGCGCCCTTGCGCAACGCATCCAGCGCCTTGCCCTGCGATTCCACCGCGCCGTCGGCATTGTTGTCGCCGAGCTGACTGCCGGCATCGCCCATCGCGCTGTCGGCGTCGTCGAGCCCGTCGCCGGAATCGCCCTGGTCGCCTTGATCACCGGGATCGCCCTGCTGACCCTGTTGCCCCTTCTGGCCTTTCTGACCCTTCTGTCCCTTTTCGCCCTTCTGGCCCATGCCGCGCTTGGCGAGCTGGTCCTGAAGCTGCTTGAGACGGTCGCGCAGCGCCTGCTGGTCCTGCTGCAGGTCGCCCATGCTCTGGTCCTGGTCGCCCTGCTGCTTGTTGCGGTTGCGGCGCGAATCCTGGCCCTGCTTGAAGGTCTTGTCGCGGAGCTGCTGCTGCTTGCGGATCATGTCGCCGAGCTCGTTGAGCGCCTGCTCCATGTCGTTGTCGCCGCCCTGGTTGGGCTGCGCCATCTGCAGGTTCTCCAGCATCTGCTGCAGCTGCTCGAGCAGCTCGCGCGCGCCCTCCTTGTCGCCCTGGCGCGACAGCCGCTCCATGCGGTCGATCATGTTCTGCAGGTCCTGCTGGCGCAGGATCTTGGTGTTCTGGTCGAGCGGCCGCTGCGCCATCTGCGGGTTGTTGCGCAATTGCTCGGCGAGCTGGCGCATGTAGTTGTCCATCGCCTTGCGCAGATCCTCGGCGAGCTTCTTGATCTCCTCGTCGCTGGCGCCGCGCTCCAGCGCCTGCTTCAGCGCGTCCTGGGCCGCGCGCAGCGCCTTGTCGACGTCGGAGATGTTGCCGTCCTCGATGGTGACGGCCAGCGCCCACAGGCTCGCCACCACCTCGCGCAGCGCATCGTCGGTGCGCGCCGCTTCGAGCTGCCGCGTCACCGAGCGCAGGCCGAGATACTGGCCGGGCTCGGGCGTGAACAGCTCCGGCGCGATCGCCAGCGCGTCGAGCGCGGTGAACACGTCGCCGTTGCGGTTGCCGTCGAGCGCGAGGATGCGCCGCTGCTCGATCAGCGCCCGCGCCAGTGGCTTGGTGAACAGCCGCTCCGGCAGCCTGGTCTCGAACGGCTCGCTGGTGCCCTCGTTGCCGGCCTCGTCCTTGGCTGTCAGCGTGAGCGTGACGTCGGCGCCGGCGTAGGGGTCCTCGCTGAGATCCTTGACGGTCTGGCCGACGCCGTTGCGGGTGCGCGCGTTCGGCAGCACCAGCGGAAACTCCGGCGGCTGGAACAGCGGCCGCGCGGCGGGCGCGTCGGCCGTCTTGCTCTCGGCAGCCTTACCTTCGACAGGCCGCGCGGTGACCCGGGCGCGGGCTTCGGTGACGCCGTAATCATCCTCGAGCTTGTAGGACAGCTTCAGCGAGCCGCGCGCCTGCCGCTCGGGGTCCTTGGCCATGCTGATGACCGGCGGCTTGTCCGGCGTCGCCGCGAACACCCATTGCGGTTGCCCTGCGGGCGCGCGGACGTGAACGGTGCCGTCGGTCTTGATCGTGTAGTGCTTCTCGGTGGTGCCCTTCGGCGCGGCTTCGCCGGCCGCGCCCTCGCCGGGCGCCGCCTCGGCGACGCCGCCGCCGGTGATGACATCGAGATTGCCGCCGCTGGAGCGCACGATCAGCGTCGAGCCCTGGGGCACCACGATCGGGCCGCTCGCCGGCACGGCGCCTTCCTTGTTGGCGGCGGACAGGATGATCGGCGGCTTCGCGGTGTAGAGCGGCGGCTTGACCCAGGCGTCGACCCGGACCGTGACCGGCGTCAGCACGCCGTTCCAGTCGAACGCCGAGGCCACCCGCAGCGCCCGCTCGTCACCGGCCGCGATAGAGGTCGCGACCAAGAGCACGATGACCAGCGCGCGCACCGCCCAGGGGTCGTGCAGCGACAGCCGCGGCCGCGGCGTGCCGGCGCGGATGCGCTTGATCGAGGCCAAGGTGCGCTCGCGCTGCGCCTGCCACAGCGCGTGCGCGATCGGATCCTTGGTGGTGAGCGTATCGGTGAGAGCGGTGGCGGGGCGATGGGCGATGCCCGAGCCGCGATCGAGCCGCGCCAGGCCCTCGTCGCGGGTCGGCCAGCGATAGCGCAGCATCGGCCCGGCGGCGCCGAGCAGCAGCAGCAGAAACAGCCCGACGCCGATCATGCGGACCGCGAACGGCAGGCCGAGCCAGAGGCCGGCCCAGGAGACGATCAGGAAAAGACCGACCACCGTGAGCAGCCGGGCGAGATGCGGCCAGCCGCGCTCCCAGGCGATGGCGAGACGCGCCCGCTTCAGCGCCTGCGCCAGCTTCAGCCGCGCCAGGCCATCCTGCGTCAGGCCATCGGGCGTGCTGCTTGCCGGCCCAGCCGGCTCGGGGGTGACACCGCTCAACAATCCCTCCAGGTTGCCCGGATGTTCAACCTAGCACAAAGGCAGCCGTGAGGCACCCGCTCTGCGGGGACTTTCCCGGCGCCGGCGGCGGTTCACACGGGAGTGTGACCGGCCGGGTTCCCGAAAAGCTACGGGGCGCACGGGGGCCTCGTGGTTCGAGACGCGCCGCTTGCGGCGCTCCTCACCATGAGGGGTAAGCTCAGAGATCGTAGATTCACCTGCCCAAGATTCATGTTCCGGGCACCACCTTCGCTCCTCACCCTGACGAGCCCGCCGCAGGCGGGCGTCTCGAAGGGCGAGGCCCGCAACTGTAGCCTGCGTGGACCGATGAGACTGACGTAGCGACCGCATCTGCAGCTTGCACGTCGCATGGAGATCCGTTCTCGCGGCGCGTTGTCGCCCGAGCTTTTCAAGAAGGCGTCACCCTCGGAAAGCGAGGGCGCAGGGAAGACCGGGCGCCGGCCGGCGCCCATGGTCCGCGTGCAACAAAAAGCACGCGGCAGAACCACAGGCTCAGCCGAGATCACCCGGCCTTCCCTGCGCGATGGTGTTACGATTTATACGCGATCTTCCCGGGGAACGGCTGTCTTGCCCCCGTCGCCGGCGATTCGTCACCGCCAACTTGGCATCAGCACCGCGATGCCAGAACCACGCGACTTCACCGTCGCACCGGGATCGTTCGTCCGCGCGAGCAAGCCCACGCTGCGTCCCAATGCGCCCACCGCATCCCGCACCCGACGTCCGTGACGATCGCGAAGCGCCCCCTCAGCGGGACGGGATGCGCGGAGTAGAGCACGATTTCGGATAAAGCGCAATAGGAATATTTGCGCGCGAGGGCGGGACAGGGGGAGGCGCGTTGAAAGTGTTCGTGAACCTAGCTTTTCGGCGCGCCAAGCGGTGCAGGGCTGGTTGTCGATCGCAAAGGAAAACGCCGATCCGGAGGCGTTACTATCTAAAAAAAATCCCACTCATGCAAAAGGACGGACACAAATTTCCGAATCGTGCGGCGACAACGACAAAAGCGCAGCGGGCAGAGGCCGATCTGCGTGTGGATTTGGGTGGAAGGACAACTTCCAACAGAACCTACCAAAGGCATAGGGCCGTTGGTCGAAGCACAGGACCCCGGACACGGGCGGCCAAAGGGATAACCACGGTGCAAGTTCGGATTGCCATCGGTGATGGCGCATCGGCATTGCCTCTCCAGATCCCTGATCGAGCACGACAAGGAACGAGTGGTTAGGGTTACCTTGTGGGCGCTCCGCTTTGTCCCGAACTTGATTGAGGTATGAGACGAATTGAAGTTTGCCGGCGATTAAGATGCGGCGAACGTCTCGAGGATTTGCGGAGAAGGATAGTCCGGTGCTGACCAAGCCTGGCCCATCATCCTCCCACCATGCTGGCCGAAGGGTTCGCAGACGTTCGGGATCAACAAGGGCCTCTTCTTGGTCGATTGGAACTGCATAGACGTCCCACGCCCGCGGAACGCCCGCTCGATTTCCGGCGTTGAGCTGGAGCACGCTGTCGATGACTTCTGATTGGACATCGGCGAAGGGTACTTCTCCGAGATGAATGAGGGGGTGCCAGGGAGCACTCCGTGTTCCAATAACCTGCGTCAACGTTTCCATGATGTGCCGCAGTTCGGTCTGTCGCTCCTTGACCATCGCCGTCTTGACTTCGGCATCGACAGGAACACCGCTCCAGTAGGCCCTAATATCCGGCGTCCGAGCCTCGCCTTCTTTTGGAAACTCGACGTGAGCTCCGAGTTTCTTCAACAACGCTCCTGCATGGATAACACTCCAATCGGAGGCGTCGATTTTACCACTGTTCGATTTTCGGAGGATGCGCTTTAAACCATCATTCTCGCCGAGGATCGCCAATGGCCAGCCCATTTGCACGAGCCTTAGCGCTTCGATCGGTTGGAAGCCGGCAGGCGGCATCCACCTCTCGATGCCCGGAAGGGCAGCATAGGCATTCACCGCCGCCTCTCCGAATGGAGAGAGAGGGGGAAGAAGATCACGTATCGCGTCAACAAGCGCCATCTAAGCAGGCAAAGAACGTTCTGAACAGACCGTCACGCTACCGCTTCTTCACTTGCCTGACCAGAGATCGCAGGACAGCGTCGGATCGTTGACGAGCAGATCGTGCCGGCCATCTCCGGTTGTGCTCGAAAGCGGAAGCAAATCAGGCGACATGACCACGGTGACGGTGTACTTAAGTTCTGCGTCCGTGGCTCGGCATTCATTAATGCACTGGACTGGACTGCACCGTCACCGTAATCCGCCATAAAGGCCGCGATTGCCCACACGACGCAGCGAAACGACGCATGTCTAGCTAGTTAGCGCGGCTTCGGGCTGCCGCACAGAACCTCGGTCACTTCTGCTCGCCATCTCCTCCTAACAAGGTAAGACTCAAACCTTTCGCTCGGTACTCATTCAGAAGCGTGCTGCGCTCTACGGTCGATATCGGAGATTGATGGAATACGTAAAGAGCGCCAGAGAAAGTCAACTCGCTTTGATCAATCGAACGCTTGCCGACGTGTCCCACGGCATGAAATCGCGTGTTAAAGAAGTTGAGGATGTCCTTATAGTCATTGCTGAACCTCGAAATTGCTTTCAGCGCAGGAGCTTCTCCTGGTACATACAGCGCTACAAAAGTCTTCTTGCTCATCCAGCTCCGATAGATCGCAACTTTCACGGGGTAGTTCGAACCGTCGGGAAGACGCATCGTTATGTCCGACGTTGCGCGACCAACTCCAGCAACATCCGACATGTGTACCTGAAATTTCTCCAGCGCGGTGCGACGAGGGAGATCTAACTCTCCCAGATGTAACTCACTAGGATACTTAAAGATCGGTTCAATTTTAGGCCAGACCATATCCGCTTTTGGGTTTGAAGGTAGGAACGTAAATTGAGCACCGGAACCATCAGGGTCCTTTCTTAGCACAACACGCGCGAGACCCGCGGCTCTTCCTTGCGATCCTGTAGGCCAAACGCCTTGCAGTTGAAGGCGATCCGGAAGGAGACGGATTTGAAGCACAACGTGGCCCCTATCGTCCTTAACCTCCAAGGCGCTTTCATTGTAATTTCTATCCCAACTCTGCGGAGCTGAGGCTACTTTCCACTCATTCCGCTCGATTGCTGCGATTAGGCGCCCATTCTCGTCAGCGATCTGAGTTGAAACCTTAAGCTCGCCTCCGATTGTCTCGATTCGAAAGTCCGTTGCCTCCAGCGCGGGCATCAGCACTTGCAGGTATTCATTAGTTTGAAGCTCGTTATACGGCGCAGCCGACTCGGGCGGACCTAATACGACGCCTGAACTTCCAATTTGTATAAGTGGGATCGGACCACTTTCTTTGGCCGAGTAGATAAGCTCTATTGGGGGCTTTAGTATGCCGACATTTTGCCCTGGTACTGGACTAGACTCGCGGGACGCTCCCTCGTTCCGCGCAGAATTGTTCGGGGCGGATGAAGCCTTTTCTTCTGCGGGCTGCGAACGAGGAGCATCCGCTGCATGCTTCGACGGTGACACATTCATTTGGAGAAAGGCCACGAGTCCGACAAAGAAGAGACCGCCACCTGCAACCATTAAATATTGCGGCCACATACGGTCTAATCTCCCTAGGTGCGAATTGCGGATGACTGGCAACAGACCCCAAACAACAATCAATCCCAGCAAGCCGTATATGACAAAGATCAGAGGAGAATACGGCTCGTAGAGGTGGGGTTCGAGCAGAGCTAACAGCGTGATGCAGGCTGCAGCGCCCGTTCCGATTTTTGTCTGGTTTTCCATGCCGCGCTGTAGGGTTGCTGAACCTGCCGCGATCGAACTTATCCGGAAATCCGCAGCTTGACTTCACAAGAACATAACGAGAACTTAACCGCAAGCCCGTCAACAAGAATTCCGGTGCGAATCGAGAGGATTACGGTAACGCTGCACAAAACTCCGGACTAGCGCTACCTTGCGGCTGGTCAATCCGCCATTCCGTCCGGCAGGGGATTTGCGATGCGGTTCATCATTGTCACCGCTCCGCTGCGGCTTTCGTCTTCGGCTTGGCTCGCCGTCAGGATTACAGTGACTGTGCACTGAACTTATGCTCTATGCCCCTCGCCTCGGCCAGTGCACCTAAGTCCTGAGTCCCCCGCGCTGGCCTTCTATTAGGCGCACTGGCATCGTAGCTGATACGCACGACCAGGCGAGCCGGGAGCATCATCGTTATGCACATGTCGATCGCGCATTCGGCGCTTTGGCGGAAGATGATCGCGGCGCCGATGCGCGCTCTGATCGGCCTGCTGGCCTGCGCCATGCTGCTCGCCTGGCCCGCCCGCGCGCCCGCGGCAGACGCCGGAGGTGGCGCCGCCGTCGAAATTCGCAACGGGCCGACGTTCGGCGAACTCGAACTTCGCGCCCATGGGACGGTCGAGCTCGCTTCCGAATTGATCGTCGAGGAGCAGCGCGCCGACGGCACCTTCGAGCGCGCTCAGGATCTCGATCGCGACTCGCTCAAGCTCGTGGCGTCGTGCGACCAACCACCCGGTACATGCGTGAGGATCGACGAACCCGGTCTGCGACCGAAGCCGTGGAGCGGCATGTCCTGTTCGGCCCAATGCGCCCGGGGCTGCGACAGGAACTTTCCGATGTACGGCCGCTTCCGCTTCGTCGTGATGTCATGTGACGGCCGGACGAGGTTCGAGGGACCGGTCTTCGAGAGGCCTTGGCCTCACCAATCCATCTCACCGCGTGGGCCGTTACCACGGGCACCATCGCCGTAGTCCAACGGCGATAGCCTGCTGACAGCCCGGACTCCCGCGCATCACTTGAAAAATGATGTCTCGACCCCGATCCGCGGCCGGACCGCCGCCATAGAAACTCACGGCCAAACCGGCGCCCCGTCCAGCCCCGCAGTCTCCGGCAGCCCGCACATCAGATTCGCGTTCTGCACCGCCTGCCCCGCGGCGCCCTTGCCGAGATTGTCGACCACGCCCAGCGCGATCACCAGGTTGCGCTCGGGGTCGGCGGCATAGCTGACGAAGGCGAGGTTGGAGCCGGTGGCCCATTTGGTCTGCGGGGGCTTGTCGGTGACGCGGACGAAGGCGCGGCCCGCGTAGAAGCGGCGGGCGGCGTCCAGGCACTGCGCTGACGTGGCGCGGCCGCGGGCGTAGATGGTGGCGAGGATGCCGCGGGTCATCGGCACCAGATGCGGCGTGAACACCAGCCCGGCCGCGCTGCCGCCGCTGAGACGCGCGATCGTGCTTTCGATCTCGGGCATGTGGACGTGCTTGAGCAGGCCGTAGGGGATCAGGTTCTCGTTGCTCTCGGCGTAGCCGAACTTGCTGTCGCCGCCACGGCCGGCGCCGGAGATGCCGGTCTTGGCATCGATCACGATGTTGTCGGGCGCGATCAGTTTGTCGGCGAGCAGCGGCGCCAGCGCGGTCAGCACTGCTGCGGGGAAGCAGCCGGGATTGGCGATGCGGGTCTTGCCTGCGATCTCCTTGGGCCAGACGTCGGCGAGGCCGTAGGTCCAGCCGTCGACGTAGCGGTGGTCGCCGCCGATGTCGACGATCTTCACGTCCGCCGGCACGCGCGCCAGCGCATCCCTCGAGGCGCCGGTGGGGAGCGAAGCGAACAGCACGTCGAGCTTCGGCAGGCGCGCGGGGTCCCACTTCTCGATCACGAGATCGGCTAGCTCGGCCGGCACGCCGGGAAAGCGATCCACCAGCCGGCTGCCGGCGCTGCCCTCGCCCGCGGCGTAGACCAGCTCGAACGCCGGATGCCCCGCGACCAGACGCATCGCCTCGCCGCCGCCAAAACCGCTGATCCCGACGATGCCGACGCGAATGCTCATGGGTGGGGTCCTGCTGGTAGAGTGACGGAACGGGTTGAGTGAGGTAACCGGCTGGCGGGGCCATATGCGGTATCCCGGGTCCTGCCCGCAAGGGGTGAAGAACAACAATGAGCACCATCGATCCAAGCCGATATCCGCTCTTCGATCGAATGGCCGGCGGGCTTTTTCAGGGGGTGTCGAAAGTCTTCGCATCGGAAGATGAGCTGGGCGTCTTCCTGATCGAGTTCTTTGGGGACGACGAGCTTGAACCACTGCTGGCCGAGCTTCGGGACATTTCGACGATGGAGATGAGCGACCAGGACTGGGAAGCGTATTGGTGGCGTAGCCCGGCTCAGAGCGCGCCTCAGGATGCCCTGTCGAGCCATCGACTGCTACAGGCCGTCATCGGTGAGATCGTCGCGTGTCTCGAACGACGTCCGAGATGATGGCGACGCGGATGATCACCGCGACGCCGCGGCTTTCGTCTTCGGCTTGGCGCGGGCCGGCTCGGCCGTCAACCGGATTCCCATCGCATTGATGATCCGCAGGACGGTCGCAAACTCCGGGTTGCCGTTCTCGCCGAGCGTCTTGTAGAGCCCTTCCCGCGTCACGCCGACGGCCTTGGCAACCTGGCTCATGCCCTGCGCGCGGGCGACGAGATTGAGCGCGTCGCGGACCTCGGCGGGATCACCGTCGGCGAGCACGAGGTTGAGATACTCCGCGCGGGCGGCCGGGGTGCGGAGATGCTCAGCGGCGTCGAATGTCTTGAGCTTGCTGATCTTCATCCTCAATCCTCCAATGTCGCCGCGAGGTCCTGGGCGTTCCGGATGTCCCTGTCCTGGGTGCGCTTGTCGCGCTGCGGCAGACCGGCCCCCCTCGCATCTCCCGGTGGCCCGTGCTATTTTATGGATATGACCGACGCTACCACCCGTGCAATGCCTTCCGCGCTGCCGCCGAGCGAAGCCGAGCTTGCCGAATGGCAGGCTTTGAGCCGCGACGAGCAGCTCGCGCGCTACCGCGAAGTGCTGCAGCATACCGATTGCGCGCGCATCAGCAGCTCGACCATGAGCGATATTCGCGCCGAGGCACAACGGCGGGCGGCGGCTCGCCGTGGCTGAGTTCAAGCTCTCAGCCCGCGCCGAGGCTGATCTGCTTGAAATCTACGATTATACGAACAGCACTTTTGGTACGTACCAAGCCGACGCCTACCATGCCGGGCTTGAGCGGACGTTCGATCTGCTGGCGAATTTTCCGCGGATCGGTGCGAGTGTGGACGATATTGCGCCCGGGCACCGGCGGTTTCGGTTCCAGGCGCATAATCGTGTTCTACACCGAAGATCGCGACGGCGTCGTGATCCGCGCCATCATGCATCACTCGCGCGAGATCAGGCCCGATCTGTTCGATTGATCGTCCTCACAGCCAGGGCGCCGGCGTGTCCATGGCGATCAGCTGCTCGACCTCGATGCGCGGCCTGATCACCGCGGACTGGTCGCCCTTGACCAGCACCTCGGGCACCAAAGCGCGGGTGTTGTAGGTGCAGGCCTGGACGGCGCCGTAGGCGCCTGATGTCATGATGGCGAGGAGGTCGCCCGGCTTGGGCTCGGGCAGCGTGCGGTCGAGCGCGAGGTAGTCGCCGCTCTCGCAGACCGGGCCGACGACGTCGGCCACGAACGACGGCGCACCCGGCGCCGGCTTCATCACCGGCAGGATGTCGTGATGGGCCTCGTAGAGCGTCGGGCGGATCAGGTCGTTCATCGCGGCGTCGATGATGACGAAGTTCTTGGCCTCGCCATGCTTCACATAGATCACCCGGGCGACGAGGATGCCGGCATTGCCGACGATCATGCGGCCCGGCTCGAACATCAGGGTGCAGCCGAGATTGTGCGAGATGCGCTTGACCATCGCGGCATAGGCGGCGGGCTCAGGCGGCACCGCGCGGTCCATGTGATAGGGGATGCCGAGGCCGCCGCCGAAATCGACATGGGAGATGTCGTGGCCGTCGGCGCGCAGCGTCTGCACGAACTCGGTCAGGATGCGGAACGCCGTCTCCATGGGGCCGAGATCGGTGATCTGGCTGCCGATATGGACGTCGACGCCGGTGACCTTGATGCCCGCCATCTTCGCCGCGCGGGCGTAGACGCGGCGCGCGTGATCCAGGGGAATGCCGAACTTGTTCTCCGACTTGCCGGTCGAGATTTTGGCGTGGGTGCCGGCGTCGACATCCGGGTTGACGCGCACGGAGATGCGGGCGGTGTGGCCGGTCTCGACCGCGAGGCGCGCCAGCAGATCGAGCTCGGGCTCGGATTCGATGTTGAGGCAGTGGATGTCGGCTGCGAGCGCGGCGCGCAGCTCGGCCTCGGTCTTGCCGACGCCGGAGAACACGATCTTGCGCGAGGGGATGCCGGCCGCCAGCGCGCGCTTCAATTCACCGCCGGAGACGACGTCGGCGCCGGCGCCGAGATTGGCCAGGGTGCGCAGCACCGACTGGTTGGAGTTGGCCTTCATCGCGTAGCAGATCAGCACGTCCTGGCCGGTGAAGGCCTCAGCGAACACGCGGTAGTGCCGCTCCAGGGTCGCGGTGGAGTAGCAGTAAAACGGCGTGCCGACGGTGGCGGCGAGTGAGGTGAGATTGACGGCCTCGGCGTGCAGCACGCCGTCGCGGTAGTCGAAATGATTCATGGGTCTGATCCGCGCACGGGGCCGCGAGAAGGTTGATTGTGGCGGCGAATTGCCGGGAAATGAGCCGGAATGTCAATTGACGCTGCCGTCCTCGCCGGGGCACAGATGCCGCGCCGTCCGGGCCTCATGGTTCGAGACGCGCCGCGCGCGGCGCTCCTCACCATGAGGGTGGAGATCTCGCCGGGGGCCAGGTCGCGCCACAAGTTCAGTCCTCGTCCTGAGGAGCCCGCCGGAGGCGGGCGTCTCGAAGGACGGTGGCGGCCTAGGTGCCTGCGCAGGCGTCGGTCGGATGCGATCTCCCCCGGAGAAGGGGTGGTGCCCGTCGCGGGCGCGTCAGCCGCTATTTGCTGTCGAGCAGCGGGTCGAGGATGAAGGGTTTCTTCTGGCCGCGGGTGGCGGCGGGGGCGGCGTCGGCGCCGTAGCCGGAGTTGAACAGGCCGGGCTTGTTCGCAGCTTCCGTCGCGGTGTCGGCGGGAGCGGCCGACATCTGCGGCGCCGGCGGGGAGTTGGCCGGCAGGTCCAACGGGCCCTTGCGCCCGCAGGCGGCGAGCAGAAGGGCTGCGGCGCCCATGACCAGGAGGGCGCGGGCTACGGACAGCGGACGGCGACTGCGATTCACGTGTGAGATCCCCATGCGGGCGGCACCATACAGAGATTGACCGGATGTGGCGAGTGCCGGAGAGCCACGCCACGCCGGTCAAATTTCAGACAGCAGCCCTACTTTCGCTGTTTTTCCAGCCGCTTCAGCCAGCTCTTGGCCTGGGACGCCACGTTCTTCGGGGCGGTGCCGCCGAAGCTGGTGCGGCTCTTCACGGACGCCTCCACGGAGAGCACGCCGAGAACGTCGGCTGAAATCTTCGGCTCGACCTCCTGCATCGCCGTCAGCGGCAGCTCGTGCAGGGCGACGCCCTGCTTGGCGGCCAAGGCCACGATCCGCCCGGTGACGTGGTGGGCCTCGCGGAACGGCATCTTGAGCGTGCGCACCAGCCAGTCGGCGAGGTCGGTCGCCGTCGCATAGCCCTCGCCGGCCGCGGCCTTCATGCGGGCCTCGTCCGGAACGAGGTCGAGCGCCATGCCGGTCATGGCGCGGATGGCGAGCGACAGCGCCGCGAAGGCCTCCATCGCGCCCTGCTTATCCTCCTGCATGTCCTTCTGATAGGCGAGCGGCAGGCCCTTCATGACGATGAGCAGCCCGTTCAGCGCGCCGATGACGCGGCCGGTCTTGGCGCGGACCAGCTCGGCGGCATCCGGATTGCGCTTCTGCGGCATGATCGAGGAGCCGGTGGTGAACTTGTCCGACAGCTTGATCAGGCCGACCAGCGGCGAGGTCCAGATCACGATCTCTTCGGCGAAGCGCGACAGATGCACGGCGCAGATCGAGGCCGCCGACAAGGTCTCCAGCACGAAATCTCGGTCGGACACCGCGTCCAGCGAATTGGCCATCGGGCGCTCGAAGCCGAGCGCCTCGGCGGTGGCGTGGCGGTCGATCGGGAACGAGGTGCCGGCGAGCGCGGCAGCCCCCAGCGGCGATTCATTGAGGCGCTTGCGGGCGTCGAGGAAGCGGCCGCGGTCGCGCCCGGCCATCTCGACATAGGCCAGCAGGTGGTGGCCGAAGGTGACGGGCTGGGCGGTCTGCAGATGGGTGAAGCCGGGCATGACCGTGCCGGCGTAATCGAGCGCGCGGGTCGCGAGCGCATGCTGGTAGGCGGCCAGCGCGGCGTCGATGTCGTCGATGGTGTCGCGCACGAACAGGCGGAAGTCGGTTGCAACCTGGTCGTTGCGCGAGCGCGCGGTGTGCAGGCGGCCCGCGGCCGGGCCGATCAGCTCGCTGAGCCGGCTCTCGACATTCATGTGAATGTCTTCCAGCGCCCGCTTGAACTGGAACGAACCCTTGGTGATCTCTGACAGAATCGTGTCTAGACCCTTGCCGATATTTTTCGCATCAGTCGCGGTGATGATGCCCTGGGCGGCGAGCATGGCGGCATGCGCCTTGGAAGCGGCAATGTCCTGTGCGTAGAGGTGGCGATCGACGTCGATCGAGACGTTGATGTCCTCCATGATCGCGTCGGGACGCTCCGAGAACCGTCCGCCCCACATCTTGTTGCTCATGCCTGAACCGCTTCTTAGACCTTGCTGACCGCCATGGGATGGGACACACCGTCCGGCGCCGCCCCGAAACTCGCGCTCCTGATAGCCGCAACCGACCCGAGATGACAAACGATAAGCCTGGCCCGTCCCCTGCCCGCCCCGCCCGCTCGCGCCGGACGCTGCTCGCGGCCAGTGCCGTCGCGGTCGTCGCCGCGGCTGGCATCGCCGCGGTGGCCTTTGGCGGATTGCTGAAGGGACGGCCGTCGGGCGACCAGGCGTGCCAGGCGGCGGTCGCCACCGCCAAGCGGATCGCGCCGCTGATCAAGGGCGAGGTGGCGGCGCTGACGGCGGCAACAGTGCCGCTGCGGCTGCCGGATCTCGCCTTCGAGGACGCCGCAGGCGCGTCGAAGAAGCTGTCGGATTTCCGCGGCAAGACGGTGTTATTGAACCTCTGGGCGACATGGTGCGTGCCGTGCCGCAAGGAGATGCCGGCGCTGGACGGGCTGCAGGCCAGGCTCGGCGGCGACGATTTCCAGGTGGTCGCCGTCAACATCGACACCCGCGATCCGGAGAAGCCGAAGGCGTTCCTCAGCGACGCCAAGCTGACGCAGCTCGCCTATTTCAGCGACCAGAAGGCCAAGGTGTTCCAGGACCTGAAGGCGGTCGGCCGCGCGCTGGGCATGCCGACCTCGGTGCTGGTGGATTCGAATGGCTGCGAGATCGCGACCATCGCGGGTCCCGCCGAATGGGACAGCGCCGACGCGGTCAAGCTGATCCAGGCGGCGACATCGAAGGCGGCCGCGGGCCTGTAACCAGAGATATCAGGCCGCGATGTTGAGATTGCCGCCGACGCCGGGGCCGGCATTGGCGAGCGACAGCGTCTGCTGCGCGCCGCCGAGCAGCGTCATGACGGCATCCTTCTGGGCGTTCAGGTTCTGCTTCATCACCGACGTCGCGACCTGCTGCTGAATCGCACCCGTCTGCTGCGCCATGACCGCAGCCACCAAGCTCATATCCATACGCGCTTACCTCTCTGGGGCACACGCTAGCCGAGGAGGCTTAACGAAGCGTATCGAGGGAGCCGCGGTGGCGGGAAATTAGCGGGTCGGCACCGGCTTGGGGCCGCGGTAATCGTAGAAGCCACGCTGCGTCTTGCGGCCGAGCCAGCCGGCCTCGACATATTTCACCAGCAGCGGACACGGCCGGTATTTGGAATCCGCCAGCCCCTCGTGCAGCACCTGCATGATGGACAGACAGGTATCGAGACCGATGAAATCGGCAAGCTCCAGCGGGCCCATCGGGTGATGCGCGCCGAGCTTCATCGCCGCATCGATCGCCTCGACGTTC
Organism: Bradyrhizobium sp. SZCCHNPS1003; assembly: GCF_032381555.1. Taxonomy (NCBI): domain Bacteria; kingdom Pseudomonadati; phylum Pseudomonadota; class Alphaproteobacteria; order Hyphomicrobiales; family Nitrobacteraceae; genus Bradyrhizobium; species Bradyrhizobium sp. SZCCHNPS1003. Next base: position 157,410 of record NZ_JAUHIU010000011.1, on the reverse strand, counting down.
CCGACGCCCTCATACAGCGTGTAGATCGCCTCGTTGATCATCGGCAGCAGGACGCGGTTGACGATGAACGCCGGGAAATCCTCGGAGACGGCGACCTGCTTGCCGAGCCGCCCGACGAACTCCTTGGCCGCCTCGAAGGTGGCGTCGTCGGTGGCGATGCCGCGGATCAGCTCCACCAGCTCCATCAGCGGAACCGGATTCATGAAATGGATGCCGATGAAGCGCTCGGGGCGGTCGGTGCAGGCGGCGAGCCGGGTGATCGAGATCGACGAGGTGTTGGAGGCGATGATCGCCTCCGGCTTCAGCACCGCGCACAGATCGTGGAAGATCTTGCGCTTGACGTCCTCCTTCTCGATCGCCGTCTCGATGACGAGATCGCAATCGGCCAGGCCGTCGAGGGTTTCGGTGATCGAGATGTGGCCGAGCGCCTGATTGCGGGCCTCCTCGGAGATGACCTTCTTGGCCACCTGACGGGTCAGGTTGCCGTTGATGGTGGCCATGCCCGACTTCAACCGGTCGGCAGTGACGTCGTTGAGCACCACGTCGAGCCCGGCCAGCGCGGCGACATGCGCGATGCCGTTGCCCATCTGTCCTGCGCCGATCACACCGAGCTTGTTGATCTGAGCCATGTTGTCATCCACCCGGACGGCACGCCTGCTGCGCCCGTCCATGCCCTTGGAAGTGAGAACACCGGCCGCCGCGGTCCCATGCGGCCGGTGCCAGCAGCGTTATTTGCCGAGCTTGCCGAGCGCCTCGGTCAGCTCGGGAACCGCCTGGTACAGGTCGGCCACCAGGCCGTAATCGGCGACCTGGAAGATCGGCGCGTCCTCGTCCTTGTTGATCGCGACGATCACCTTGGAGTCCTTCATGCCGGCCAGATGCTGAATGGCGCCTGAAATGCCGACTGCGACATAGAGCTCCGGCGCCACGACCTTGCCGGTCTGGCCGACCTGCCAGTCGTTCGGCGCGTAGCCTGCGTCAACCGCGGCACGCGAGGCGCCGACGCCGGCGCCGAGCTTGTCAGCCAGCGGCTCGATGTATTTGGCGAAGTTCTCGCGGCTCTGCATCGCGCGGCCGCCGGAGACGATGATCTTGGCCGAGGTCAGCTCGGGACGGTCGCTCTTGGCGACCTCCTCGCCGACGAAGGTCGACAGCGCCGGATCGCCGGCCGCCGCGACGGTCTCGACCGACGCGCTGCCACCCTCGCCTGCCGCGGCGAAGGTCGAGGTGCGCACCGTGATGACCTTCTTGGCGTCCTTCGACTTCACGGTCTGGATCGCGTTGCCGGCGTAGATCGGCCGCTCGAACGTATCGGGCGCGACGACCTTGATGATCTCCGACACCTGCATCACGTCGAGCAGGGCGGCGATGCGCGGCATCACGTTCTTGAAGCGCGAGGTCGCGGGCGCAACGATCGCGTCGTAGTTCGCGGCGAGCTTGACGACGAGGTCGGCGAGCGGCTCGGCGAGATCGTGCGCGTAGGCCGCATCGTCGGCCAGCAGCACCTTCTTGACGCCGGCGAGCTTGGCGGCGGCATCCGCCGCGCCCTTGGCGCCCTGGCCCGCGACCAGCACGTCGACATCGGCGCCGAGGGCAGTGGCCGCCGTCAGCGCCTTGTTGGTCGCGTCCTTGATCCCGGCATTGTCGTGTTCGGCAATCAGCAGCGTGGCCATCAGAGCACCCCCGCCTCGGTCTTGAGTTTGTTGACGAGCTCGGCGACGTCCTTGACCTTGACGCCGGCCTTGCGGCCCGCCGGCTCGGTGGTCTTGAGCACCTCGAGCCGCGGCGTGAGATCGACGCCGGTGTCGGCGGCGGTCTTCTCGGCGATCGGCTTCTTCTTCGCCTTCATGATGTTCGGCAGCGACGCATAGCGCGGCTCGTTGAGGCGCAGGTCGGTGGTGACGATCGCCGGCCCCTTCAGCTTCACGGTCTGCAGGCCGCCATCGACCTCGCGGGTGACCTTGAAGTCGGAGCCGTCGACCTCGAGCTTGGAGGCGAAGGTCGCCTGCGCCCAGCCGAGCAGCGCCGCCAGCATCTGGCCGGTCTGGTTCGAGTCGTCGTCGATCGCCTGCTTGCCGAGGATGATCAGGCCCGGCTGCTCCTCCTGGGCGACGGCCTTGAGGATCTTGGCGACCGCCAGCGGTTCCACGTTGCCCTCGGCCTTGACCAGGATGCCGCGGTCCGCGCCCATCGCGAGCGCCGTGCGGATCGTCTCCGAGGCCTGCGCGGGGCCGATCGAGACCACCACCACCTCGGTCGCCTTGCCGGCTTCCTTCAGCCGCAGCGCTTCCTCGACGGCGATCTCGTCGAACGGATTCATCGACATCTTGACGTTGGCGAGCTCAACGCCCGATCCGTCGCTCTTGACGCGGACCTTGACGTTGTAATCGACCACCCGCTTGACCGGCACCAGAACCTTCATCGATCCTCTTTCGCTCTAAATTGTCCGGGGTTGACCTTTCGGGCGCGGAACCTAAAGCCCCCATCCCCCCCGGTCAACGCGCGACGGGCGAAAAAACGCAGGCCCGCACGCCGCCGGGTTAACGGTTTTGCCCGGGCACCCACAACACGTCGCCGGCGCCGTTCCGGTTCGCGGCCCGGCTCGCCACGAACAGGAAATCCGACAACCGGTTCATATAACGAATGGCGGCCTCGCTGACCGGCTCGTCGGGCTTGCCGGCGAGCTCCGTCATGATCCGTTCCGCCCTGCGGCAAATGGTACGCGCCACATGCAGATGCGCCGCCGCCGCGGTTCCCCCGGGCAGCACGAACGACGTCAGCGGCGAGAGCCGTTCGTTCAGCGTATCGATGTCACGCTCCAGGCGGTCGACCTGGCTGGCGACGACGCGCAGCCGCTCCGCCTTGCCCTCGCGCTGCGGCACGGCCAGATCGGCGCCGAGGTCGAACAGATCGTTCTGGATCAGGCCGAGCATCGCATCGATCTCGGGCGCATCGGCCAGATGCAGCCGGACCACGCCGATCGCAGCGTTGGTCTCGTCGACGGTTCCATAGGCGGAGACGCGCAGATCGTACTTGGGACGGCGCTCGCCATTGCCGAGCGCGGTCGTGCCGTCGTCACCGGTCCGCGTGTAGATGCGATTCAGGACCACCATGCTGCTTCTCAACGTCCGTTTCTCGACGCCTCGGCGTCTCGGTCTCAGCGCCCCATCGCCCAGATCGCCGCCATGGCAATGACGACCGCGACGAACTGCAGGATCACCCGCCAGCGCATCAGCTTCTGCGACAGGTTCGGCGAGCCGCCGCGCGTCATGTTGACGAGGCCGAGAAACAGCACAAGGGCGACCGCGCCGACGGCGATGGGAAGGATGAATTTACCGAGAAGTGAAGCCATCGGGGCTAGATAACACCGCAGACGCAAGAGCGCCATGGCGGATCCGCGCGGCCGGCGCTGCAACTTCTGGCTTTTGGACCCGTAATATCGGATTGTACAAACCAAGTTTCTTTTGCGGAGTGCAGGGACAGGTGAAGGCGCTTCGCTACATCTTCCACGTCGTCATGGACGCGTTCTACACCTTCCTCGCCGACGACGGCTGGGCGATCGCCAGCCATATCGCGCTGTCGACGCTGATGGCGCTGTTTCCGTTCCTGATCGTCCTGACCTCGCTCGCCGGCTTTCTCGGCTCCAAGGACCTGGCCGACCAGGCCGCCACCCTGATGCTCGAGACCTGGCCGGCGCAGGTCGCGGATGCGCTGACCGGCGAGATCCACGACGTGCTGACCACGACCCGGACCGATGCGCTGACCATCGGCGCCGTGCTCGCGGTCTACTTCGCCTCGAATGGCGTCGAGGCGCTGCGGGTCGCGCTCAACCGCGCCTATGGCGTGATCGAGCAGCGCCGCTGGTACTGGCTGCGGCTGGAATCAATCGGCTATACTCTGGTCGCCGCGTTCACGGCGCTGGCGATGTCGTTCCTGATCGTGCTCGGCCCGCTGATGCTGGCCACAGCCCGGCGCTATTTGCCGCTGGCGGTCGAAGCCAACGAGCGCTTCGTCAACCTGTCGCGCTACGGCATCACCATCAGCGCGCTGATCGTCGCGCTGTTCATCCTGCACGCCTGGCTGCCGGCGGGCCGGCGCAGCTTCATGCAGATCGTGCCCGGCATCGTCTTCACCTTCGTCGCCTCGCTGGTGTCGGGCATCGTGTTCGGCCAGTATCTGGCGCGCTTCGCCAACAACTACGTCACGATGTATGCGGGGCTCGCGTCGGTGATCATCGCGCTGGTGTTCCTGTATTTCATCGCCGCGATTTTCGTGTATGGCGGCGAGTTGAACGCCTCGATCATCAAGTCGCGGCTGCCGCGCGGCGTATCGCTCCAAGAAGCGCAGTCGCTAGAGCCCGCGGCGAAACGGGCTTGAGCAGGAACGCGTCCGCGCCGGCAGCGCGCGAGGCCGCCTCGTCCTCGCCGCGTCCGGACACGCCGATGATCGGGATAGTCCCTTGGGGCGCGTCCAGCTTGCGAATGCGAGCAATCGCCTCGACGCCGTTGATGCCGGGCAGCACCATGTCCATCAGCACCGCATCGTAATTGCCGGCCGCGATCCGCTCCGGCGCCGCCTCGCCACGGCCGATGAACTCGGCCTGGTGGCCGAGCTCGTTGAGGATGGTGTTGAGCACCACGCGGCCGAACGGATTGTCCTCGACCCCGAGGATGCGCAACGGCCTTGTCGGCGCCAGGGTCACGCCATTCTCCGATCCGCCCGCCGCGGTGTGCGGCGCGGCCGCAACGGTCAGCGTCACGGTCAGCGTGAAGGTCGTGCCGCCGCCTTCATGCGGCGCCACGGCGACGTCGCCCCCCATCGCGCGCGCCAGCTGCCGGACCGAGGACAGGCCGAGGCCGGCGCCGCCGAAGCGCGAGGCGATCGAGACATTGGCTTGGCTGAACGGGCGGAACAGCCGCTTGATCTCCTTCAGGGTCAGGCCGATGCCCGAATCCGAGACGTGGAAGGCGATCGCGGCGCGGCCCCTGTTCGCGCCTCGGCCTGCGCCCGTGCTCGGCTTGCCGCGACCACCGCGACGTGCGGGAACGACCTCCAGCGCGACGCCGCCCTGCTCGGTGAACTTCACCGCATTGTCGATCAGGTTCTCCAGCGCAGCGCGCAGCCGCACGGGATCGCCGAACACGAGTCCCGGCAAGTCGTCGGAGACGTGGACCTTGACATCCAGCCCCTTGGCGGCGGCGCGGCCCGACAGCGAGTCTCCGGCGGCCCGCGCCAGCACGCGCAGATCGAACAGATCCTCACGCAGCAGCGCGCCGGCGGTCTCGTCCTTGGCGGCATCGACGAACAGGGTGGCGAGGCTCGACAGATGCTCCGCGCCGGCCTTGATCGTATCGACCCAGCGCCGCTCGCGCTCGCCGAGCTCGGAGGTGGCAAGCAGGTCGCTGATGGCGAGAATGCCTGTCAGCGGCGTGCGCACCTCATGGGCGAACACCGCCAGCGCGGCTTCGACGACCCCTGGTGATCCGGCACCAGCCCTGGGCACTGACTTCGCGGTTTCGGGCTTCCTCACTCCGGACTTGGCCGCGCTTCGCCGGCTCCCCGCCATCGCCGTGACCTGAGGAACGTGCTTCTTGAGCGGTCGCGCCTTGGCCGGCGCCGCCTTCGCGGCCTTGGTCTTCGGCGTTTGTGTCTTCGGCGGTTGTGTCTTCGGCGGTTGTGTCTTCGGCGGTTGTGTCTTCGGCGGTTGTGTCTTCGGCGGTTGTGTCTTCGGCGTTTGTGCTGCGGACGACGGCATCCTGACGGATGTCGTCCTGGAGGACGCCTTTTCAGCGGGCGCTCTGGACGCGCCGGCGGGCCTGGGCGCAGCCGGCTTGGCCGGTCGGGCCTGACGCCCCGTACTCATCTTCCGAACGCGCTTCATCATGGCCCCTGTGACATGAACTCCGAAAAACGAAGGGGCACTTGTACTGTCATGTCTCGTCGTGCCGCTTTCGATTGAAGCTCCCGATTACCCGCGCCATTGAGCAGCATGGCACGGTCGTTTCCGGGTGTCACGATGCCCCGGAGGTTGTCCCCGCCGGAAACATTCGGAGATATCAGGGCTGCGGACAGGACACGGCTAGACCATGCCGATCCTGTGTCGGATTTCCGTCGGCGAGACGCCTTCCGCGCGCAAGGCGCGCAATCCCGTCGCCTGGGTGGACTTGGACAGCTTGTGGCCCTGCGCGTCGCGAATCAGTTGGTGATGCCGATAGGCCGGGGCCGGCAGGCCGAGCAGGACCTGCAGCAGCCGGTGGACGCTCGTGGCATGAAACAGGTCCTGTCCACGCACCACCTCCGTCACCCCCTGCAGGGCGTCGTCGATCACGACGGAGAGGTGATAGCTGGTCGGCGTCTCCTTGCGCGCCAAGACCACATCCCCCCAGGCCTCCGGCCTTGCTTCGACCCTGCCACTCTCGCCCCAAGGCCCGGCGCCATACTCGTCCCAGGCCGCCCGGCCCGCGCGCGCGACCGCGGCGGCCATGTCGAGCCGCAAGGCATAGGGCGCGCCGCTGGCCATCAGTGCCGCACGGTGCGCCTCGGAGAGCGAGGTCGCCGTCCCCGGATAGAGCGGCGCGCCATCCGGATCGCGCGGCCAAGCCCCCTCTGCATTCCGTTGCGCGACCATCCGCGCGACCTCGGCCCGGCTCTCGAAGCTCGGATAGACCAGCCCCATGCCCTGCAGCCGCTCCAGCGCAGCGCGATACTCGGCGAGGTGCTCCGATTGCCGCCGCACCGGCTGCTCCCAGGTGATGCCGAGCCAGGCGAGGTCCTCATAGATCGCCTGCTCGAACTCGGGGCGGCAGCGGGTCGGGTCGATGTCCTCGATGCGCAGCAGCAAGCGGCCGCCGCTCCGCTGCGCGCATTGGAAGTTCAACAGCGCCGAAAAAGCGTGGCCGAGATGCAGATAGCCGTTGGGGCTGGGGGCGAATCGGAAAACGGGTGGCATGTCATCTCGTCCTTGCCGGACTTGAGCTGGCGTGGTCCGACGATCATTCTTCGCGGGCTCGTTCGATCCGAGATGGATACGCGGGTCAAGCCCGCGCATGACAATGGAAAAGGTCGCACTGAGATGACCCTTCACCTCGATAGCCAGGACATCCTCGAGGATGCGATCCGCGACCTGGTGAAGCAGGACGCGCGGCTGGCGCCGATCCTCGCCGCCGCCGGCATGCCGGCGCTGCGGCGGCGCGAGCCAGGCTTTGCCGGGATCGCGCACATCGTCTGCGGCCAGCAACTGTCGACCGCCAGCGCAGCCGCGATCTGGGGCCGGCTGCAGGCGGCATTCGATCCCTTCGATGCCGACGCCATCCGCCGCGCCCGCGCCGACCGGCTGGGACGGCTCGGTCTCTCTGCGGCCAAGATCAAGACGCTGAAGCACATCGCGCGCGAGCTTGGCGCCGGGCGGCTCAATCTCGACGTGCTCGCCAATGAGGACGCCGATGCCGCCCACGCCACCTTGACGACCCTGCCCGGCATCGGACCGTGGACCGCCGACGTCTACCTGCTGTTCTGCCTCGGCCATGGCGATGCCTGGCCGGCCGGCGACCTCGCCGTGCAGGAGGCGGTCAAGGTCGGGCTCGGCCTTGCGACGCGGCCAACGGCCAAGCAGATGATGCCGCTCGCGGAAAGCTGGCGGCCACTGCGCGGCGCGGCGGCGCACCTGTGGTGGAGCTATTACCGCGTGCTCAAGAAGCGCGAGGGCGTCATCGCATCAGCGAACTAACAACTCCGGCGAACGCCGTTTCAAACAAAGTTGGGGTTGCAAAACGGTCATCGATGTCGGCCAGGATCGCACCACGACGCACATCATCGAACGGCCGAGGTCTTCATCATGCAATCGTCCGACTTCATCGTCACACGCAGCGATCTGCAGCAGTGCAAGACGATCGTCACCGAGATTCCCGATGGCGACGCGCTTCCTGCCGAGGCGCTGCTGGTGAAGGTCGACCGCTTCGCCTTCACCGCCAACAACATCACCTACGCGCTGCTCGGCGAGCAGTTGAAATATTGGCAGCTGTTTCCTGCGCCCGACGGCTTCGGCATCATTCCCGTGTGGGGCTTCGGCGACGTGATCGCCTCCCGCCATCCTGCCGTCGCGGAAGGCGAGCGCCTGTTCGGCTACTTCCCGATGGCGACGCATCTCGTCATCGAGGCCGCCGATGTCGGCAAGCGCGGCCTGCGCGACGCGGCCGCACACCGGCAGGGCGTCGCGCCGGTCTACAACGCCTATGCGCGGGTCGGCGACGATCCCGCCTTTGCCGGACGGCACGGCGATCATCAGGCCCTGCTGCGCCCGCTGTTCATGCTCTCGTTCCTGGTCGACGACTTCCTCGCCGAACAGGCCCAATTCGGCGCAACGACCGTGATCCTGTCCTCGGCCTCGAGCAAGACCGCGTTCGGACTCGCCCACCTCTTGCATACGCAGCGCAAGGGCATCCGCGTGATCGGGCTGACCTCGCCATCGAATGCGGCCTTCGTCCGCTCGCTCGGCTGCTATGACGAAGTCGTGACCTACGATGCGGTCGACATGCTCGACGCGACGTCGCGCGCGGCCTTCGTCGACATGGCCGGCAATGCCAGTCTGCGCGCCGCGCTGCATCGACACTACGGCGACAACCTCGTCTATTCCGGCCGCATCGGCCTGACGCATCAGGACGGCAGCGATGATGTCGAGACGCTTTCCGGCGCCCGGCCCACCTGGTTCTTCGCGCCTGACCAGATCAGGAAGCGCGCCAAGGAATGGGGACCGGGCGGCATCGAGGCGCGGCTCGGCGCGGCGTGGCAGGACTTCGCCCCGCGGCTCGACGGCTGGCTGACGATCGTCGACGGACGCGGTCCCGACGCGGTGCGGCGCGTCTATCTCGACACGTTGCAGGGACGCATTCCGCCGGATCAGGGGCACATGCTCACGATGGCAGCATGAGGCGCTTTCCGCCGGGTGCCGGTCGCGTGTAGCCTTGCGGCAACTTGGATTGCGCGAATTCCCGGAGGCCACCGCATGTCCCCCATTCTCGGTTCTGGCGAGCACAGCTATCGCGTCGTCAAGGACTGGGCCAAGCTGCCCGAAGGCTGGGCGCTGACCGACGTCGCCTCGGTTGCCGTGGACAGCAAGGACCGTGTCTACGCCTTCAATCGCGGCGCCCATCCGATGATCGTGTTCGACCGCGACGGCAATTTCATCAGGAGCTTTGGCGAGGGCCTGTTCAGCCGCGCCCATGGCCTGTCGATCGACGGCGACGACAATCTGTACTGCACCGATGATGGCGACCACACCGTCCGCAAATGCACTCCGGAAGGGACGGTGCTGCTGACCATCGGCCTGCCGAAGCGTCCGACCCCGTTCATGAGCGGCGAGCCGTTCAACCGCTGCACCCACACCGCGCTGTCGCCCTCGGGCGAGATCTATGTCTCCGACGGTTACGGCAATGCGCGGGTCCACAAATACACCCCCGACGGCCGGCTGATCCGCAGCTGGGGCGAGCCGGGCTCCGATCCCGGCCAGTTCAACATCGTTCACAACATCGCGACCGATGCCGACGGCTTCGTCTATGTCGCCGACCGCGAGAACCACCGCGTCCAGATCTTCGACGGCAACGGCCGCTACGAGACGCAGTGGAACAATCTGCACCGGCCCTGTGCGCTGTGTGCCTGCGGCGCCAGGCGCAGGACCTTCATCATCGGTGAGCTCGGTCCGGGCATGCCGGTCAACCTCAACGTCCCCAATCTCGGCCCTCGCCTGACCATCACGGATGCTGGCGGTCAGCGGCTGGCGCGGCTGGGCGGCGAGCACGGCCCGGGCCTGGAAACCGGCCGTTTCCTGGCGCCGCACGGCCTCGCGATCGACAGCCGCGGCGACATCTATGTCGGCGAGGTCGGCGTCACCAATTGGAGCACAAGCTTCCCGGACCGGCCGATGCCCGCCGAGCTCAACATCCACCGCTGCCTGCAGAAGCTGGAGCGTGTCCCGGCCTGACGACGCCTCGCCAGCCAGTTGGGGCGGCGACCGTAGATCTGCGACTGATTTGCAGTGCAGCTGCAAACCGCTCTGCCGCCGTTTTGACGCCTTTCGGGCGCCGCCTCGAAAGACGGGAGAAGCCGTGTCAAGCCATTCTTGGGGCTTCACAATCCCGTCACGCTGCATGTAGTATGTGAGGGCATGCTGCTTCGCAGCCGTTATGGAGGCCAGGAGCGTTACTTGAACGCACATGTCTCGCAAGGCGGTTGGCCGGTGTTGGTGCTGAACGCGGACTTCCGGCCGCTGAGTTATTACCCACTGTCTCTCTGGTCGTGGCAAGACGCGATCAAGGCGGTGTTCCTCGATCGCGTCAACATTGTCGAATACTACGACAGAGCGATCCGAAGTCCCTCCTTCGAGATCCAGCTGCCCAGCGTGGTTTCGCTGAAATCCTTCGTGAAGCCGACGACGCATCCGGCCTTCACCCGCTTCAACGTCTTCCTCCGCGACCGCTTCGCCTGCCAGTACTGCCACTCTGGCGACGACCTGACCTTCGACCACGTCATTCCCCGCAGCAAGGGTGGCCAGACCACCTGGGAAAACGTCGTCGCCGCCTGCTCGCCCTGCAATCTGAAGAAGGGCAATCTGACCCCGCAGCAGGCCAAGATGTTCCCCAAGCAGGCGCCCTACGCGCCGACCGTCCACCAGCTCCATCGCAACGGCCGGCTGTTTCCGCCGAACTACCTGCACGACAGCTGGCTCGACTATCTCTATTGGGACACCGAGCTCGATCCGTAGCGGATCGGCGCTTTGTCGTCGTCGTTGGACCTCTGTGAAATGGCGGAAGCGCTCGCACGGCAGTGCCGGCTGGGGGTGATCGATGTCCGACGTCGACGACCACCGGCTCGATCGGCCAGACGGCTCGCTGAATGGCTCGGCCGTCCGGCGGTATAATGGGCTGGATTAACCCCACCTTAGGCCCCTGTTCAGCATGCTCCTGCGTCGCCGCGTTGGGCGCCGCCATGGCTGCCCGCTTCCGTCACCGATTCAGCAGGGCCGTCCGTTCCGCGCATGCAGACCGCAATCACCGAGTGCAAAGCGGCGGCGCTCGCGAAAGCCCAGGCAGCGAGCTCGCTGCAGAACATTTCCCTGACGCTGTTCGCCAATGTGGCGATCGCAACGTCGCTGGCGCTGTTGCTGTATCTCAGAGAGGGAGGCACGCTCATCTTCTGGTGGCTGGCAGCCGCCATCACCTTCGCGGCGCTCCGCGCTGGATGGGTGTCGTACCTGAAGTCTTCCGGACGGATCGAGCGCGATCCACGGCGCGTGCTGCGCAATCTCACCATCATGGCTTTCGCCAGCGGAGTGCTGTGGGCGATCGTCCCGCTCGCGCTGCCGGCCTTCTCCCGCGCGCACAACGTCAACGACGTCGTCTTCATCATGGCCGGCACCACCACCGGCGCCATCATCCAGAGTCTTGCTTATTCGCCGATGGCGATCGCCTTCGGCGCGCCGCTGATGGGCTCGACCGTGTTGCGGATGCTGATCTCGGGCAGCGACGTCGACTACATCGTTGCGGTCGACGTCGCATTCCTGACCTTCATGCTGTTCCGCGCATCGCGGCTCGGCGAGCGCAACTTCATTGCGAGCCAGAATACCGCCATCGAGGCGACGGTGCTGGCGGAATCCGTCGCCGAGGCCAACCACGCCCTGGAGCGCCTGGTTCGCACGGACTCGCTCACCGGGCTCGCCAATCGCAGTCACTTCCGCACCGTGGCCGCCGCGGCCTGCCGTTCCGGACGTGGGGTCGCATTCCTCCTGATCGACGTCGACAACTTCAAGACCATCAACGATACGCGCGGCCACGACGCCGGCGACCGGGTCATCCAGGCCGTGGCCACCCTGCTGCAGTCCGCCTGCCACGCCGACGATCTGCCGGTTCGCCTGGGCGGCGACGAGTTCGTGGTCGTCATGCAGGGTGACGATGTCGCGAGCCGATCCGTCGCACTCGCCGAATGGCTGATGGCCGCCCTCACGCAGCCGCTCGCGATCGCGGGCCAGGTGCTGCCCGTCAGCTGCTCGATCGGCATCGCGGCGCATGCGGAAGGCTCGATCGATCTGGAAGAGCTCTCCGCCCGCGCCGACGTCGCGCTGTATCGCGCCAAGGACGACGGTCGCGGCTGCATGCGCGTATTCGACGCCAAGATGCAGTCCGAGCTGACGCTGCAGCGCCGGCTCGATGCGGAGCTCCCCGCCGCGCTGGCCCGCCGCGAGCTGCACGTCGAATTCCAGCCCCAGGTCGCGATGGCCACGCAGGAGGTCATCGGCTTCGAGGCGCTGCTGCGCTGGAAGCACCCGAGCGCCGGACTGATCCCGCCGCCGGACATCGTGTCCGCGGCGATCCGATTGCGCCTGTCCGGCCAGCTCACGGAGTTCGTGGGCGAGCGCGTCTGCGCGTTCCTGCGCGCGCTCGACCGCAAGAAGGCGCACGGCATCCGGGTGTCGATCAACGTCTCGCCGCGGGAATTCCCGCTTCACTCGCCGGCGCAGACCCTCAAGACCGTCTCCGAGCGCTACGGCGTCGATCCCCACCGGATCGAGATCGAGGTGACCGAAGAGGCGATGTTCGACCCCAAGCGCTGCGCCGACGAATTGAAGCTGATCGACCAATACGGCTTTGGTCTTGCGATCGACGATTTCGGCGTCGGCCATTCCTCGATTGCCAACCTGATGGCGGTCGAGATCGACACCATCAAGGTCGACCGCTCCTTCATCCACGGCATCGCCGGCAATCGACGGGATCAGCAGCTCGTCGCCGCCATCACCGCGGTGGCGCTGCCGCTCGGCCACCGCATGATCGCCGAGGGCGTCGAGAGCGAGGCGGATGCCGAGTGCCTTCGCATGCTCGGCTGCTCCTATGGACAGGGCTGGCTGTATGGCAAGCCGATGAAGGAGGACGACGCCATCGCGTGGCTCGTCCAGCATCGCAGCGGTGCTGCTGCCGCGGTCGAGCGCTTGCCGCGCAGCGCGTAGGTGCGGCGCGGACGTCGCGCTCACGGATGGACCAGCACATCGGCAAGACCATGGGCAAGGCTCGGTCCGAAGGCGCCGGCCCACGCGGCGGCGATGACGAGGACGAGTCCGGGGACGAGACGCAGGGCGAAGGACGACCCGCCGCTGGTCCACGCCACCACGATCTTGCTGATCGTGTTCGCCGACAGCGCCGCGAGCACCGGAGCCACGGCATCGGCGGCGCCGATCTTGCCCGACGCGGCAAGCGCAGCCGCGGCCACCGCCGGCGCATGGGTATCGACGAGACCGGCGACGGCGGCGCTCGCCACCAGGCCGGCTTCGCCGAACGCCTCGCGCAACGCGGCCGACAGCACCAGCACCGCTGAGATCGTCAGCGCCAGCAACAGCGCGCCCGGCAGGCTGAAGGCGTGTCCGGGCGGCAGATCGGCGGAGCCGCTCTGCCGCAACCCGACGATCGTGAAGATCGCACCGTAGATCGCCGCCGCCGCGCCGGCGCATAGCAGCGGAACCAGCAGCGCCTGCAGCGCCGGCAGGCTGGTGACGGCCAGCACCGCGGCGAGCTGGGCGATGGTCGCGACGGTCGACAATGTCGCGCCCGCAGCCGCGGCACCGCCGAGCTCCGGCGCCTTGCGCGCCCGCGCGCCCATCGCGCCGATCGTGGCCGTGCTGGAGACGAAGCCCGAGGCGAAGCCGGATACGGCGAGCCCGCCGCGTGCGCCGAGCAGACGCATCGAGACATGTCCGGCGGCACCGATCGCCATCATCAGGACGACGAGCGTCCAGATGCCGCGCAGATTGAGCGCGCCGTACGGACCGATCGGCTGATCGGGGAGCAGGGGCAGCACGACCAGCGTGGCCGCGGCAAAGATCAGGCCGTCCTTGAGCTCGCTCTCGCTGAGCACCGAACGGACGAAGTCGTGCAGCACCGGCCGGGCCGCCAGCAGCACCGCCAGCACGACGGCGACGCCCGCCGCCAGAGCCGGTTGCTCGGTGGCGAGACCGCCGAGCAGGACGGTCAGGATCAGCGCCGCCTCCGACGTCAGTCCCGGATCGTCGCTGTGCGAACGCCAATAGGCGATCGCGGTGAGGACCATGATTCCAGCGGTGACGACGGCCAGCAGCACCTTGCCGCCGATCAGCATGCCGATCGCGCCGGCAAGCGACGCCACGGCAAAGGTCCGCAAGCCGGCGGGCGAGCGTCCGGGCCCCTCGCCCTTGCGGCGCTCGCGCTCGAGGCCGATCAGCAGTCCGATGCCGAGCGCAACGACGATCGCGATGATCGCGGGACTGAGGCTCATGAGATCCGGCATCGACATGGTCCTGAATCACATCGCCAGGTCGACGCCGGAGACCATCGGGAAACATGATACATCGGGCTGACAGTTCCTTCCCGGCCGGCTTAAGGCGCGACGAACGCGCTGACGATCATCAGCATACACGTGACGAGACCGAGCGCAGGGACCCATAGCGGCACCCGCACATGGGCGGCCTCCGATCCGATGCGCCGGATGCGAATACGGAGCAGGCACAGGTTGACGATGGCGAAGATCGTCAGCGTCGCGAGCGAGGTGCCTTCCGCCAGCCGCTCCAGCGGGAAGGCCAGCGCGAGGATCGCGACCGCCAGCATGACGAGGCCGGTTGCGATCAGCGGCGTTCCGGTGCGCGGATCGACGCGGCCGGCGATGCGCGGCAGGTCGCCCTGCCCCGCCATGCCATAGACGACGCGGGCCGTCATCGTCATCTGGGCGAGAATGGTGTTGAGCGTGGACACGATCGCGATCGCATTGAAGGTGGCCGGACTGATGCCCGCGACGGCATTGAACACCACGCTGAGCGGCGCGGAAGAGGCCGACAGCGTGCCCGGCGGCACGGCGGTCACCGCAATCGCTGCAATCAGCACATACAGCACGGAGGTGATCAGCAGCGTGAGCGCCATCGCCCACGGAATGTTTCGCTGCGGGCTCTTGGCCTCCTCCACGACGTTGGCGAGGTCCTCGAAGCCGACGAAGGCGAAGAACGCGAGCAGGCCGGCGAACGTGATGCCTGAGAGAACGCCGAGATCGAGCGGCGGCGGCGTCAGCAAGGCAGGGCCGAACGCGACGCCGGAGTGAACGGCCGAGACGACGATCCACACCAGTCCGCCGGTCTCGATCAAGGTCAGCAGTCCGGCGAGCATCACCGATTCGAGAATGCCCCAGGACGCGACCATGCCGAGCGAGACCACGATTGCCATCGCGATCAACGGCGTCGGCAGATCGATCAGTTGCCGGATGTAGCCGGCGCCGCCGAGCGTCACCGCGGCCGCCGCAATGATGCCGGTGGCGAGCCGCAGCGAGCCGACCGCCGTCGACAACAGCCGCGACTTGAATGCCGCGCGGGCATAGGCGGCTTCGCCGGCGCTCACGGGATAGCGGGTCGCAAGCTCGGCATAGGAGGCGGCGGTGAACGCCATCACGAACGCCGCCAGCGCAAAGGCCCAGGAGGAATGGACTCCTGCATGACCGGCGACCGCGCCGATCAGGACGTAGATGCCGGCTCCGACGGTTACGCCCGTGCCATAGAGGACCAGCAGCGGCAGTCCGAGCCGCCGCCGCAAGCCAGATGGAGGCACGATTGGATCTTGCGGCACCACGACGTCCATTCTTGATCCCAACGAACAACAGAGTTGTAGGGGCTTAAGGGAGCAAGCGCGAGCGCTCTTGATCTCGGTCAACCGGGACACGCGCGAGACTCTCTGGGCTGCGGCATTCGGCCGCCCGTCAGGACAAGGCGCGTCGCTGACGCACCGGCGCCAAATAGCGTTCGTGCACATGCGTCTGCCAAGACACGCGTCCGCGCTCCCGCGGCGCAATCCGCCCGAGCCGTGCTGATCGAACTCCCCTCCGCAAGCGAGAGGGGGCAGGGAAGACCGAGCCTCGGCTGAGGCCCGTGGCCCCCGTGCGACAAGAATGCACGGGGCAGGAACCACAGGATCAGCCGGATCGACCCGGCCTTCCCTGCGCGATGGTTTTCACGGCTGCTCCGCGCTCTCCCCGGGGACCGGCTTGTTTGCCCCCGTCGCTCGCAACCACGCACGAACGTGATCGCAAGCTTGGCGCCAGCTTCGGGGCGCCAGGACCACACGGCTTGACCGTCCGCCACGACATCAGTCGTCTTGCGCGCGAACGCGCCCGACCTCGCGACGGCCACCACTCCCCGCCCCCGCGTATCGTGACGACGCGTACGCCCCTCTCAGCATGAGGCGGGATGCGCGGGAGATAAGCATTATTTCCGGAAAAGCGAAACAAGATTATTTTTCGCAGGCGGGCTGGACATCAGCGGCAGATTGCGCTCGCCACCTCGATCGATTTGCCCGACGGGCAGCCCGGTACAACCTGCCTACGCCAATGCGATGGATTGCTCGTGCCCGTCCCGCCTTTCACCGCGGACGGCAGCAGCTTAGGATGCCATCGTCTCCACAATCCGGAACACGCGACGTGCCCGACTTCGAGCCGATCTACACCACGACCGGCGCCGAGAGCGTGGGCCGCTTCGTGGCAACACACTACGCGCTATCAGAGCCGCTCGCGTGCCGCCTGATGAACCGCGGCTTCAACGACGTCTATCTGATTACATCCGCAACGGGCGCACGCTACGTCTTCCGTCTGTCGCATCACCGCGCCCGCGGCCCGGCCGATGTCCGCACCGAGACCGACTTCCTCGCACATCTCGCGCGCTGCGGCGTGCCGGTGGCCGCGGCGGTTCCGGCGCGCGACGGCGCGCTGTTCGTACGCGGCGAGGCGGCGGAAGGCCGCCGCGAAGGCGTGCTGTTTCACGCCATCGAGGGACGGACCCCGGAGGTCGCATCGCAGAGCGACGCGCGCGCCAACGGCGTGACGCTTGCCCGAGTGCACGCGGCGGCGATGTCCTATCGGCCCGAAGCGCCGCTCTATCTTCTGGACCTCGACCATCTGCTGCGCCGGCCGCTCGCGCGCGTTCAACAGCTCTGCAGCCTAATCGATGCCGACGATGGCGGCTTTCTCCAGGACATCGCGGAGCGAACCGCCGCACGGATCGAGGCGATGGAGGGCCTGACATGGACGCATTGTCACGGCGACTGCCACGGCTTCAATGCGCGCATCGGCGCTGGCGGCGAGGCCGTGTTCTTCGACTTCGACGACGGCGGCCCCGGCTATCTGGCCTATGACATGGCCGTGTTCCTGTGGGCCAAGCTGTCGTTCGGCCGGCGCTTTCATGCGGCGTGGCACGCCTTCGTCGACGGCTACCGCTCGGTCCGCCCGATCTCGACCGCTGATTTCGAGGCCGCGCATGCCTTCGTGATCGTCAGGCACTTCTGGCTGATGGGCGAGCAGGCCAGCCGTTCGCGCGAATGGGGTAGCGAGAATGTCCGCTGGGTCACGCAGCAGCGGGAATTTCTCGAAGGCTGGGAGGCGCAGCAGCTTGGGACGCGCTTGCTATGAGCTTGGGCGGATCGGAGGGATTGAACCGGAGAGCTCCGGCGGCCGACGCATGATCCGGCGTTCAGGCTTGCAGGGTTCGGTCCTTTCCGCGGTGACGATGACGAGATTAACGTTTCGCAATCCTTCCGCCGCCACCGAAGCAGACGCAGCACGCCCGCATCGGAGATTTTGAGCCATGACAGACACGATCGTTCAGTCGCGCCGGCTGGGCATCATCGGTTGCGTGATCGGGCTTGTTGCTCTGGTCGCGGCGGTTCTGCCGCATTGGATGCTGCCGGTGATCGATCCGCCGCCGCCAATCGACAAGGTCATCGTCGATGTCGGATATCGCGTGAAGGAGCGCCTGATGGCGCGCATCAAGGGCGCCGACTACCAGGCGCCGGTGCGCGAGACGTCCTGGACCGACCTCCTGCACCAGCAACTGCCGGTGGCCGCGGTCTCGCTCGGGTTGCTTGCGATCATTCTCGGCGTCGTGGGTCAGTTGCGTCGCGAGGAGCGGCACGTCGCGGCGATGGCGACGACCCTGGGCGGCTGCGCGATCGCCGTGCAGCTTTCCTTCTTGCTGATGGGCGCGCTGATCGTGGTGGCCATCATCTATTTCCTCGGCGATTTCCTCGCGCTGTTCTGATCGCGAGGATGCACGTGCCTGGATCTGCCGGCTGCGGGCAGATGCGCCGTTGTCCATCTTCGATGCCGCCCATTCTGTGCGAGCGCAGCGAAGAATCCAGTGTGGTGCGTGGGGCCCTGGATTGCTTCGTCGCTGCGCTCCTCGCAATGACGGAGAGAAAGCGAGCTGCTCGAAAACGACGGGGCATCCGTGTCCTGTACGTCACAGCGGGACATCGGTTGAATGATGCACATTGCCAATATGATCGGGATGTGATTACTACGCGCTCCGGCGTCGAGCATTCGGCTCCGCCGCACAGGGGAGAGACGATGACTGCGATCATCCGTTGCTCCGCCAGGAGCCGCCAGGACTGATCCTCGCGTGAGGCGAGGCTTGGTCTGGCATGCGTGCGTCCGCGCGCGCTGATCGTCCCTGACCAGTTCTCCCTGTCTTTCTCCAAGGTATTTACATGGGCAATTCCCATCGCGTGGACGGCCGTGCGCCGGTCCACGGCTTCTACTCGTCCAGCTCCTGGATCGAGGGCGCCGCTGCGCGCCAGCTCGAAACGGTGGCTGACATCTGTGGCGTGCGTGCTGTCGCCGGCATGCCGGATCTGCATCCCGGCAAGTTCGGTCCCGTCGGCTGCGCCATCCTCGCCGACCATATCCACCCGGCCTTCGTCGGCTCCGATGCGGGCTGCGGCATGGCGCTGTATCAGCTCGACCTCGCTTCGCGCCGGATTCGCGTCGACAAGGCGGCCGACCGGCTGCGCGACGTCGCCACCCCCTATGACGGCGACATCGTGGGCGAGCTCGCAGCTCATCAGCTTGCGCCGTCCGACTTCGATGCGTCGCTCGGCACGATCGGTGGCGGCAATCACTTCTGTGAGCTGCAGGCGGTCGAGGAGGTGTTCGATCCGTCCTGCGGTATCGATCGCGACCGCGCCCATCTGCTGGTGCATTCGGGCTCGCGCGGCCTTGGCCACGCGCTGCTCGAACGGCACGTTGCGGAGGGTCTCAAGCCGCTCGCGCCGGACAGTGAGGCTGGCCACGCCTATCTGGCAGCGCATGACCACGCGCTGCGCTGGGCGTCGCTGAACCGGCAGGTGATTGCGCAGCGGGCCGCGACGGCCCTGCGCTGCGAGGCCGATCCGGTCTGCGCGTGCTCACACAATTGCATCGAGCATCGTGCAGACGGCGTGTTGCACCGAAAGGGGGCTGCGCCGTCCGACCAGGGTCTCGTCGTCGTGCCGGGCTCGCGCGGCGCGCTGTCCTATCTGGTCGCGCCGCTCGCGTCAGCGCCAAAGGAGGCGTTGTGGTCGATCGCGCATGGCGCCGGTCGCAAGTTCGACCGGAGTTCGATGATCGGCCGTGTCGGCGCCACGCGATCGGATCGCGAGCGTCTCGCGCGCAATCCGTTCGGCGGCCGCGTGATCTGCGAGGACCGCGCGCTGCTCGCCGAGGAGGCGCCGGAGGCCTACAAGCCGATCGCCGGCGTGATCGCCGATCTCGAAGCATTCGGGCTGGCGCGCGTCGTCGCCAGCTTCCGCCCGCTGGTGACGGTGAAGAAGATCGCCGTCCAGCGGCCGCGCAGGGAGGACCGGCGATGAGACGGCTGCTCCTCACGGCGGGCCGCGGTCCGGCCGAATGCCGGATCGCGGTCGCGCATGCGCTGCAGCGGCTCGCCGACGAGGCCGAGGCGGCGGACTGCGAATGCGCGATCGCGCGAGAGCAGACCGACCGGCATGGGCCGGCCAGCGCGATCGTCGTGCTGGACGGGCCGACGGCGTCCGACCTCGCGCGGCGCTGGACGCAGGGCTCGCTGCTCTGGGTGTGCCGCAGTCCGCTGCGGCCGCATCACGGCCGCAAGAACTGGTTCGTCGGCATCGTCGATCTGCCCCTGTCGGAGCGGATGGCGGCGTTGGCGGCCGCCGACGTCCGGTTCGAGAGCTTTCGTGCCGGCGGGCCCGGCGGCCAGCACCAGAACAAGACCGAGAGCGCGGTGCGCGCGGTTCACGTGCCGACGGGGCTGGTCGCGATCGCGCGCAACGACCGCTCGCAGCATCGCAACAAGGCGCTGGCGCTCGGGCGTCTCGCCGCATTGCTGGACGGCCGCGCGCGCCTGGCGGACGCCGGCGAGGCGCGCCTCATCCACGCGGCCCATGACAGCGTCGCACGCGGCGCAGCCGGGCTGCGCTTCGAGGGACCGGCGTTCAGGCCGGTTGAATGAGGATTTGGGCAGCCAGGCAACGAACCCTCCAAGGCTGCTTCACTCCGGGCCGGCCGCGACATCTATACCGGCCCTAGTTAGGCCAACGGCTCTCTCGATCGCTTGCCTTGCAAGATGCACGATCTTACAAACTAGTGGCCACTCTTTGGCGATCACTTAAGAACAGCTTGCGCTCGTTATCATCCGCCCAGTTGACCAACATAGATTCGCCGCCAAGTATCTTTTTGGCGTATTCTACTGTTTCCCCGCCGTCGTCAGAGTTTGGACGGAAGATTGAAAACGTCTCCGCTGTTTCATCCTCTTGTTTAATGTCGGCATACATATAGGCCATCCATCCAGCGCGCTCGCGAACGATCTTGGGACGCTTCATCGTAAAATCGATGGCTTCGTACACGTAAAGGCGTCCATTCTTCTGACTAAATGAAGGCTTATGTACCACATGCTTACCCCTGACTGGGTGCTCGCGCATTACGGGATGCCGGACCCCAAATTTCGGCGCATCGGCAAGTAGATTCAGTTCCGTGAGCGCATGAGAGATTTCCGAATCGAGACCGCGCGTTAGGTCCTCCTCCTCCCCCAATTCGAAGGCCTCCATGACCGGAGCTTCAGAGATCAACAAGGAGTAAAGAAACGCACAAACTGCTTCCACCGAATCACCTCCGGTGTCGGTAATCTCACCGGCTTCCACTACGAAGTAATTTGGCGTCTTTGCTTTGAGAATTGAATCCATCCGACCGAGGCCTATCTCGCTACGCCAAAAGTTCAGCCATTGAAGATAGACATCGGGGTAGCGAAAGCGTTGACCCAACAAGCGCCGATCGAGTTCGCCAGTATCCCGCTCGCCTATGAATCGCGCAGCAATGCCGCAAGCATCGCGTGCAATTACACCGACGTTCCTCGTCTCATTGCGAAAAGGGTCCTCGACGTTCTTCGCAATCCAATATTGTACCGTCATGGCGACACCTTTGGCCCAGCCGGCATTTTCGTGAAACTCGCTTTATTGTTCGTTACAATTCCATCTATATCGTCGCGACGTTCGCGCAAGAAGTCGTAAATTGTTGCTTTTTTTGCATGGGGGATACCCACCGCACATCCCGCTTCGACGGCACCTTCTAGATAGTAATCGGGAAGCGATTTGACACGCGCGACCCAACCATCAAATCCGTTCCAAGTATTGAGTTCCGCCGCAAGGCAATGCCCGCCGATCATGAGTTGCCCCTTTGCATTGGCCATCCGCTGATCGACGTCTCCGCCGGTAGTCATAAACGCGTGGCTATGGTCGAACAGGGTTAACTCGCCGGTTGTAGTATTGTAAGAGATGTTCTGAGGATGACGATCGGCGTTCATAACCAAAACGTCGAAGAGCACGACCCCCCACGAAAGCTCTGGCAGCGCGCCGACGACAGTGCTTGGATTGATCGGCGGCAACGCGTGACCGGCGGTATTAAAATCCAACGAGCAGAAGTATGTATCACCGTTCTTCTGCAACAGCGCACCGGGCGGACAGGGAAGCAAGAGCGCTCGTGCAATCATGTTGCAGACCAACTCGTTGCCAACGATGTAAGGCTCCGCAGGAGTAGCCTTCTTGGCCACTGCTGACATCCCGACAAAAACCGAACCCGTAGCGCCAAGCCCGACCGGACCGCCCCAAGCCCAAACCTTGTATTTGCTCGCCGTCACATCTCTTGCCCCGACCCCATAGAGAGACAATACAACTAAAAACTGCATCGTGAAATACCGAAATGGCGGGCCTTCGTCTACGACTAGCAATGCCGCGCGTCGAGCGCGGCATGAGCGAACTCAGCCGCCTCCACGCTTTTGTTGTTAGTGGCATCGTGGCCAGCGTCCTGCAATGCAAGGTTCGGCGCTCCGTTATCGCAATCGCAATAGCCGACTGCCGGAAGCGCGCCGGTCCCCCACGGGAGAGCTGCGAATGTCAGGAGCGCAGCCTGGACCCTCGTCACCTTTTCGCCAATTGCGCTGCGCAACGGAGGAGTCATGCGCAATTTGGGGAATCTTCATGCCGGTCATGCCTCACATTCGCACATGACATTGCGGTGCGAAACGGCTAAGCGGACCGCCCCCCGGACGGAAACGAGACGAGCATGGCGGCAGCGGCCCATTGTGGCATCGACTTCGGCACTTCGAACACCACGGTCGGCCTCAGCAATTCCGCCTCCGCAGAGCTCATCCCCCTGGAGGGCGAGCAGCGGACCTTGCCGAGTGCGATGTTCTTCGATTTCGAGGATCACGGTACCCAGTTCGGGCGCAGCGCGATCGAGCGCTATCTGACCGGCCACGACGGCCGCTTCATGCGCGCGCTGAAGAGCATCCTCGGCACCGCGCTGATTCACGAGAAGACCTATATCCGGCAGAAGGCGGTGCCGTTTGCCGGCATCCTCGGCTTCTTCTTCGCGCATCTGAAGACGCAGATCGAGACGCGGCTCGGCAGGGAGATCAATCAGGTCGTGCTCGGCCGTCCCGTCCGCTTCGTCGACAAGGATGATGCGGCCGACGCGGAGGCGCAGGGCGCGCTGGAGGGCATCGCGCGCGACCAGGGTTTCAAGCACATCGCGTTCCAATACGAGCCGATCGCCGCCGCGCTCGACTACGAGCAGCAGGTCGCCCGCGAGGAGCTGGTGCTGATCGTCGACATCGGCGGCGGCACCTCGGACTTCTCGATCGTGCGCGTCTCGCCCGAGCGGCGCAGCAAGGCGCAGCGCGAGGACGACATCCTCGCCAATGGCGGCATCCATATCGGCGGCACCGATTTCGACCGGCTGCTCAGCCTGAAAAGCGTGATGCCGCATCTCGGCTATGGCAGCCGGACCGTCGACGGCAAGCGCGAGCTGCCGACGGCCTATTATCACGAGCTCGCCACCTGGCACCGCATCAACCAGCTCTACAAGAGGGGCGTCATCGGCGAGCTGCGCCAGATCCGCTACGAGGCCGAGCGGCGCGATCTGGTCGACCGCTTCATC
This sequence comes from Bradyrhizobium sp. SZCCHNPS1003, assembly GCF_032381555.1. Classification (NCBI taxonomy): domain Bacteria; kingdom Pseudomonadati; phylum Pseudomonadota; class Alphaproteobacteria; order Hyphomicrobiales; family Nitrobacteraceae; genus Bradyrhizobium; species Bradyrhizobium sp. SZCCHNPS1003. The sequence continues at coordinate 134,142 of NZ_JAUHIU010000011.1, read as the reverse complement.
AAGGTGGTGGAGGAGCATCGCGGCCATACGCTTGCGATCGGCGTCGAGCAGGCCAAGATCGCGCTGACCGCGGCGAAGTCGCTGACCTCGGTGCTGTCGGAGAAGGACGACTGGGCCCGCATCCGCTTCACGCGCAAGGATTTCGACCGCGCCATCGCCGATTCCGTCGAACGCGTCGTCGGCACCGTGACGAAGCTGCTCGACGATGCCGGCGTCGGGGCCGCTTCCATCAACACCATCTTCCTCACCGGCGGCTCGAGCATGGTGCCGGCGCTGCGTCAGGCGATCCTGGCGCTGTTTCCGGCGGCGCGCATCGCGGAGACCGACCTGCTCGGCAGCGTCGGCATCGGGCTCGCGCTCGACGCGCGCCGCAAGTTCGGCTGAGCCCGCTCAGCGCGGTTCCGACGCCGAGGGCTGCGGGTCCTGCACCCGGAGTGTCCGCGGCCGTGGCGCGGCGCGCGGCGGAGCCGGCGCCGATCCGGGAGCGCGAGCCTGGCTGCGCTTGGCGCGAGCCGGCGGAAGGCTGGTCGTCGTTGTCGCCGCACCCGCCCATTCTCCGTCACGAATGATGCGCCAGGGTTCGGGATCGATCGGACGCGATTGCGGAGGAACGACCGCGGGCCGGCTGGCGCGGCGCCGCCGCGGCGGCTCGCTCGGCACCGGCGGAGCGACCGGACGGACCATGTCGGATGTCGTCTCGGCGGCCGGCGGCGCATCGGCGGGCATTTCGATTGGGACTGCCGCCGCGGCCGGCTCGGCCGCAACAGGCTCGGCCTGAACGGCGGGCGCAGCTTGAGACGGCGTCTCCGCTCGCACGATCGATCCCGTGGTCTCCTCGACCGGCCCCGACTGGAACATGTCATTCGGCAGCAGCACGCCCGCAATCGCGAGTGCGGCGGCGAGGCTTCTGCCGAGCGAGATCGGCGCAGGACGCTCGCGCGGCAGCGCGGCGCTGCTGATCATCCGGCGCCCGGCATCGACGCCGACCACCGCGACAAAGGCCGCGAAGCCGAGGCTGCCGCCCACGCTGGGCAGGATCGCCGCCGCCTGGACCAGCAACGCGGTCAGCGCCACCGCGGCGACCAGCGGCTGGACCACGCCGTGCAAACGCTGCGGCGACGACATGCCGACGAAACAACCGGCAAAATACGCGTCGGACAGGCGGGCATCGTCCGGCACGAGCTGCTGCAGGATGACGAGACCGGCACAGGCCAGTGCTGCCGAGACGAAGATGCGCGCCGGCCGCCCTGCGGCCGCGACCTGCGGCAGCCTCAGCGCGAACATCGTTGCGACCATTCCGACGCCGCACAGCGCCAGCATGAGCACCGAATGATTGAGACCCTTATCGAAGCCCTGAAGGCTGGCGACACGCAACGGCACGCCATCGGCGCCGAGCAGCGGCGCGAGACTGAGGAACAGAAACGAGCCGATCGCCGCGAGCGCGCCGAAGCGCCCGCCATAGCCGCGCAACAGCACGACGCGCAGCCGCATTTCGAGCGCGCAGACGCTGCAGAACACGAGGCCGCAGAACAGCGACAGCAGCAGGAAGGACCTGTCGACCGGAAGCCCCGACCGCGCCACGCTTTCGCTCAACGCAACGATCGGCGTCATCCCGCTGAAGCTGCCGCCATAGACCGAGGAGGAGAAGGTCGTCGGCAGCAGATCTCTGGTTCTTGCCGTGATCAGGCCGGCGCAGAGCAGCAGGGTGGCGGTGACCGACGCGAGCGCCGGGGGCAGACCCGACGTGCTCAGGTGCAGCGTCGCCAGACAGCCGAGAAAGGCACCGGCGAACGAGGCCAGCGGCACGACATTCAGCAACCGGCGCGGCCAGCGGCGAGAGCCGGGCTCGGACGACTGGTCGAGCGCGCCATCGCGGTCCGCTGTCACGGCCCCGCCAACGTCGACGGGTCCGGCCGCCACTCCGGCGCGGGCTGCACCTCATGGCGGGCCACGATGCGCGGTCGCGCCGTCGTGTGCGGCACCACACGCGTCTGGTGGCGCTTCGGCGGCGCAGCTAGGACGCCCACGGCCTGACCGTCGCGAGCGATCCGCCGGGACGGCCCTGCGGAGGCCGGCGACGCGGACTGCTGGGACGGCTCACTCGGGCGCCGCGCGGCGAGCGGATTGGCGCCCTGCGGATCCAGGATCTGAAGCGGCAGATCCGGCGCTGTGGCAGCGGCCGAGGCCGGCTCGCCGGGCACCATGCCGTCGCGCCGATCCTCGTCACGTGAGGGCATCGTGGTCCGCGCCGGCGCAGCGGCCCCGTCCGCGTTCACGAACGGACCGTTGGGCTCCGCCACCGGCCGCTGAAACATCAGCTCGCTGGAGAGCAGCACCGCGAAGATAGCGAGTGTGGCGACGAGCCCCCGCGTCCAGGCGAGGGCGGTCTGCCACGGCGATTCCCCTGCCTCGACGAACAGCCGGACCGCAGCATCCACGAAGATGACCGAGACGAAGGCGATGTATCCGAGGCTGCCGCCGACGCTCGGCAGGATGGGACCGGTGAGGATCAGCAGAGCCGTCAGCAGCACCGCCGCGGCCATCGCCTGCAGCAGGCTGCGCAGCCGCCGCGACGACGACATGCCGACGAAGCAACCGGCAGAATAGGCGTCGAGATCGGGGGCGTCGCTGGGCAGGAGCTGCAGCACCACGAGGCCGGCAAAGGCCACGGTCGCCGCAACGAAGATGCGCACCGCGCGGCGCGACCCTGCCACGGGCGCCCAGCGCAAGGCGGCCATCGTCGCCAGCATGCCGACCGAGCACAACGCGAAGGTGAGCGCGATGCCGCCGAGCCCCTGCTCCAGGGCGCCGCGACGCGCGATCGGAAACAGCTCGCCCTCGGCGCCGAGCAGCGGCGCCAGACCGACGAACAGGAACGAAGCGACCGCCGCCAGCGCGCCCAGTCGTCCGCCATAACCGCGCGCGAGCCCGCCGCGCAGCCACATGTCGAGCGCGCAGCCCAGACAGAACATCAGTCCACAGAACAGCGAGAGCAGAACGAAGGCGGCGTCGAGCGGCAGGCCGGCGCGAATGACGCTGGCGTTCAACAGCGCCACGGGAGTCATGCCGACGAAGCTGCCGCCATAGGCCGACGAGAAGAACGTGCTCGGCACCAGATCCGCGGTCCGTGTCAGGATCAGCGAGGCGCACAGTAGCAAAGCCGCCGCCGCCGAGGCAATCAGCGGCGACAGCCCGGCTGCACTCAGATGCAGGGTCATCAGGCAGCCGAGGAACGCGGCGATGAACGACGCCAGCGGCGGGCAGCCGAGCTGGAACAGCTGCGAGCCGTAGAACGGCACGGCCCGGCCGAGCTGCCGATCGCGCCATGTGCGCGGATCGAAGCTCTGCTCCGCCCGCAGACGACGTAACTGACGATCCGCCGCTTTGCGCTTCATGTCCACGACACCCCGAATCGCGCCAGCCCAAGATCTGCGTGATGATCTCGCGGCAAGCGAATGGTTGACGTTCGGGCGCAACCCTGAGCCCGAGCCGGCGCAGTTTCCTGCGACGGTTGTACGCGCGCTGCATTCGCGCAGGTTGCGTGTGCTCGATTCATGCACTGCAATGCAACGTTGTGGAAGTATCGGGCTCCAGTCCGGGCGTGAAAGTTCCTGGCAACCTTAATGGCGGAGCGCGATGCGAATTATCAATGACATGCGAGTTAGACGGCGTAGCAACCCCGGCTTGCAAACGAGCTTGGTAAACGACAGCATGGCGTCATGCTCACGCCCACGTTGCATACCGCCCGTCTGATCCTGCGGCCGCTGGCCCTCGCCGATGCGCCGGCGATCCAGCGTCAGTTCGACAACTGGAACGTGATCTGCAACCTCGCGGCCGTCGTGCCGTGGCCCTATCCTCCCGACGGCGCCGAGACCTTCGTCAGGCTGCAGCTCGACAGGATCGCAGCCGGCGAGGAGCTCTATCAATGGGTGCTGGTGCTGCGCGACAGTGACGGCGAGGCCATCGGCAACATTCACTTCCGGCCACGCATGCAGTCGGTGAAGGGCCATCGCGGCTTCTGGCTCGCCGAGCCCTATTGGAATCGGGGACTGATGAGCGAGGCGATCGCCGCCGTGAACGACTTCGCCTTCGGTCCGCTCGGCCTCGATCAGTTCACCGTCTGCAACGTCGCGACCAATGTCGCGTCACGGCGAGTCAAGCAGAAGACGGGCGCCGAGTTCGTCGGCTTCATCGAGGTCGCGCACCACAATGGCGAGACCTGCTCCGAGCAATGGATCGTGCGGCGGGAGACGTGGCTGCAACGCCGAGCGAAGCAACGCGCTCCCGCCTGAGATCGTCGGCGCTACGCGCTCGCGGTCACGTCGAGCACCGCCTGCGCAAACGCTTGCGGCGCCTCCTGCGGCAAGTTGTGGCCGATGCCGCCGGTGATCAGCCGGTGCTCGTAGCGGCCGGTGAACTTCCTGGCATAGGCTTCGGGCGCTGGATGAGGCGCGCCGTTGGCATCGCCCTCCATCGTGATGGTGGGCACGGTGATGTCAGGAAAGGTCGCGAGCTTCGCCTCCAGCGCATCATATTTCGCCTCGCCCTGCGCGAGGCCGAGCCGCCAGCGATAGTTGTGCACGACGATGTCGACGTGATCGGGATTGTCGAAGGCGGCGGCGCTGCGCGCGAATGTGGCGTCGTCGAACGCCCATTTCGGCGAGGCCGTCTGCCAGATCAGCCTGGCGAAGTCGCGCCGGTTCTTGTCGTAGCCCTCGCGGCCGCGCTCGGTCGCGAAGTAGAACTGGTACCACCATTGCAGCTCGGCGGCCGGCGGCAACGGCATGCGGCCGGCCTGCTGGCTGCCGATCAGATAGCCGCTGACCGAGACCATCGCCCTGCACCGCTCCGGCCACAGCGCCGCGATGATGTTGGCGGTGCGCGCGCCCCAGTCATAGCCGGCGAGGGTCGCGGTCCTGATCGCGAGCGCGTCCATCAGCGCGACGATGTCGGCGGCGACGGCGACCGGCTGGCCGCTGCGCAACGCGGTCGGCGACAGCAGCCGCGTCGTGCCGTAGCCGCGCAGATGCGGAATGATGACGCGATGGCCGGACGCGGCCAGTGCCGGCGCGACGTCGGCGAAGCTGTGGATGTCGTACGGCCAGCCGTGCAGCAGGATGACGACGGGACCGTCGGCCGGACCTGTCTCGGCATAGCCGATGCTGATCTCGCCGGCCGTGACCTGCTTGATCGGTCCGAGCGACGTCCCCGCCCCCGGCCGGATCGCCGGCAGCTTCGTCGCCGCCTTGAAGCTTTGCGCCTGCCCAGCGCTGGAGCCGAGTTGAAAGGTCGCAACGGCGGTTCCGGCAAGGGTGAGGAAACGGCGGCGGTCGGGGTAAAGAACGGTCGGCATGGCGGAGGCTCCTGGTTCCGATGTGCGGCCCTTGTGCGCCATGCATCCGCGCGGCGCTTGGAGGAGGCATTGATTTTTCCTTGAGGCCGGCTTGATTTTGCGGATCGCGTGACGCGAGGGTGAAACCGGCTGCCGCGGCGGCCAGGGCGGTGCATGTGGTGTATTGCTTCGACGATTTCGTGCTCGATCCCGGCCGCCGCGAGCTGCGCCGCGGCGACGGCCTGGTTGCGATGGAACCGCAGGTGTTCGACCTGCTCGCGTTCCTGATCAGGACGCGCGACCGCGTCGTCAGCCGCGACGACATCCTCGCCGAGGTGTGGGGCGGCCGCATCGTCTCCGAGGCGACGCTGGCGAGCCGCATCAGCGCCGCGCGGAGCGCGATCGGCGACAGCGGCGAGGCGCAGCGCCTGATCCGCACCATTCCGCGCAAGGGCGTCCGCTTCGTCGGGGAAGTCCATGAACAGGCGGACGCAGTGCAGACGCCGGCCGTATCGGCCGCACCCGCCTTCGACGGCCCCGCCATCGCGGTGCTGCCGTTCACCAACATGAGCGGCGATCCCGAGCAGGACTATTTCGCCGACGGGATGGCCGAGGACATCATCACCGCGCTGTCCCGCTGCAGCGGCCTCGCCGTGATCGCCCGCAACTCCTCCTTCATCTACAAGGGCAAGGCCGTCGATATCCGTGCGGTCGGACGCGAGCTCGGCGTCGGCTACGTTCTCGAAGGCAGCGTGCGCCGCGCAGGGTCCCGCCTGCGCATCAACGGACAGCTGATCGATGCGGCATCCGGCGCACATCTGTGGGCGGAGCGCTTCGACGGCCAGCTGGACGATGTGTTCGCGCTGCAGGACCGCATCACCGAAAGCATCGTGGCGGCGATCGAGCCGACGCTCGAGCTGGCGGAAGGCGAGCGGCGGCGCGCCACGCCGCCGCTGCATCCGGACGCCTACGACCTGCTGCTGCGCGCCGCCAGCCTGCGCGACGCCTTCACGCCCGACAGCCTCGCGGCGGCGGTCGCCTGTCTCGACCAGGCGCTGGCGATCGATCCCGCCTGCGCGCCCGCGATGGCGGCTTGGGCCTATTGTCAGGCGCTGCGCCACTTCCAGGGCTGGAGCGCGCCGGACGAGACCTATCGCACGGCCGCCGTCGCGCGGGCGTGGCAGGCGTGCGAGCGTGCGCCCAGTGACGCGCAGGTGCTGTGGATGGCGGCCTTCGCGATCTGGAACATGGCCGAGGACATCGCCCCAGCACGGGAGCTATTCCGCCGCTCGCTTGCCATCAACCCCAACTCGGCGATGGCGCTGACCTTGAGCGGGTGGATCGAGATCATGGCCGGACACACGGCTGCGGGCCGCGCGATGATCGAACGGGCTCGGCGGCTGAACCCGCGCGATCCACGGGGCTGGTTCGCAGCCGGAGCGCTGGCGATCTGCGCGGTGGCGGAGGACGATCTCGCAGGCGCCATTCGATGGGCGGAGATCGCGCTGACGCAGAACCGGCGTTTCGCCGTCGCGCTCCGCGTCCTGATCGTGGCCCTGGTCAGGACCGGGGAGATGTCGCGCGCCGGCGATGTCGCCCGTCAGCTTCTGAGCCTCGAACCGGATCTCACCGTGTCCGGGTTCCTCGAACGGATCCCGTTTCCGGCCGGAATGCTCGCCACAACCTATGCGGAGGCGCTGCGCGCAGCCGGGGTGCCGCCGTGATCCCGTTCGCGTGCAGCGGACCCTGCTGCAACTGAAATTTTCGACATGAACGGCAAAGTTGCGAAACTTGGCTGGACCTCGTTCACACTACCTTAGGTTCCATTCCGTAATTTTGCGGAGATCGTCCCGGCGGCCATTTGCCGGACGGCGGAGGGGAATTGATGAGGAAATTGCTTCTCAAATTTTACGAGGATGAATCGGGCGCAACCGCGATCGAGTACGGCCTGATTGCGGCCGGCATCGCGCTCGCGATCATCACCATACTCAACAAGCTCGGACTGACCCTGGAAGGCATCTTCACGACCCTGACTACGAAGCTGAACGGCGGCTGATCGATCGATTGTCTGCAATGGCGTTCTCAGGATCGGAGCAATCCGGTCGCCATGGTCGGACTGGCCGGGCCTCGCGCCCGGCCTTTGTCTTTTGATATAGTTCCATTCTTCGATGGAGCGGCGCCGCAACCGACCTATCAGGGCGTCGTGCTGCGTCCAGCCTGCTCGCAGGCATTCGTGCGGCGCCAGCAGGACTCGGCGCCGATCCGGCAATGGGCATGCATCCCGGCGTGATACTCGCATTCCTCGGCACAGTGCCGGCATCAACGTATCCGGACGCGCTGACGCCTAACTCTGTTCCCGCCTGCATCCATCATCGATTGGGCGATCAAGTTCGATCGCGCGGCGCGACCTCAATCATCTCACGATCCGCGTGACGGAATTATCACCTCACCGTGCGTCACGGCTTCCGGCATTTCATTCGCCCGCGCCTACGAGCGCCATTTCGCAGAACTGCCATCCGAAACCTTGCGGCGTGCGCGTATGGACGCACCCGTTCGGTTGAGGCACAACAGCTCTCGTCACTGACGTCGGCGGCCCGAGCCGCGGACCAAGAACGACGCGCGCAAGCAAAGCGCCGACGATGTGGAGGAATGGATGCTGATTCCGATGGCCGACGTACCGCGCTGGTATGCGGAGCGCAAACCCAGGGACAGCGTCGCGCTCCGGCACGGGACCGATACGCTGACCTGGGAGCAGCTCGAGCGCCGCGCCAATGCGCGTGCGCGCGCCTTCGCGGCCAAGGGCGTCAAGCCAGGCGACTTCGTCGCGATCGGCCTGCCCAACGGCAATGCGCTGTTCGAGACCAGCTTCGCGGTGTGGAAGTGCGGCGCGACGCCGACGTCGCTGTCGTGGCGTCTGCCGCGCGGCGAGGCCGCCGCGGTGCTCGAGATCCTCAAGCCGTCGCTGGTGGTCGGTGGTGAGGCCGACTGGAACGCGCCGAACGCGCTGCCGGCCGATTTCACGCCCGAGGGCTTTTCCGACGAGCCGCTCAGCGCGCCGGTGTCACGCTATTGGAAGGCGATGACCTCGGGCGGCTCGACCGGACGGCCAAAGGTGATCCTCGATCACCAGCCTGCGGTGACCGACACCGCCGCCGAGCCGCCGCTCGGCATTCCGAAGGGCGCATCGCTGCTCAATCCCGGCCCGCTCTATCACAACGCGCCCTTCATCGTGTCGCACTACGCGCTGTTCGCCGGCGGCAGCCTGACCGGGATGGTGAAGTTCGACGCCGAGGAGACGCTGCGGCTGATCCAGGCGCAGCGCATCCAGTGGGTCAACTTCGTGCCGACGATGATGCACCGGATCTGGGCGCTGCCGGAGGCGGTGCGCAACAGCTACGACGTGTCGAGCCTGAAGATGGTGTTCCACATGGCCGCGCCGATGCCGCCATGGCTCAAGGAAAGATGGATCGAGTGGCTCGGGCCCGAGCGCGTCCATGAGCTCTATGGCGGCACCGAGCGCCAGGGCCGCACCATCATCTCCGGCACCGAATGGCTGCAGCACAAGGGCTCGGTCGGCAGGATCGACGAGTCCTGCAAACTGCGCATCCTTGGTCCCGACGGCAACGATGTCGCGCCCGGCGAGAGCGGCGAGATCTACTTTCTTCCCGCTGATGGCGCCGGCAGCACCTATCACTATCTCGGCGCCGAGCCGAAGCGGCGCGCCGACGGCTGGGAGTCGCTCGGCGACATCGGCCGGCTCGATGCCGACGGCTACCTCTATCTCGGCGACCGCCTGGCCGACATGATCCTGCGCGGCGGCGCCAACATCTATCCGGCCGAGGTCGAGGCGGCGCTGATGGCGCATCCCGACATCCGCTCCTGCGTCGTCGTCGGCCTGCCTGATCCGGAGCTCGGCCAGCGCGTGCATGCGATCGTGGAGATCGACCGTGCCAAGGACGCGCAAGCCATTGTCGACGGCATGGGTGCATTCCTCGCCGACCGGCTCAGCCGCTACAAGCACCCGGAAAGCTACGAGCTGGTCGACGTGATGCTGCGCGACGATTCCGGCAAGGTCCGGCGCACCCTGCTGCGCGACGAGCGCGCAGCGTGGATGAAAGATGGCCGCGACTTCCGTCTCGTGCCCGCGCGGGCGCGACCGGCAGCAGACTGACGGCACGGAAATTTTTCGAACGTTTACGATGCTGGCGTAGACTCCGTGAGGGAAGGAGACTCCGCGCCATGATGTCGAGACGACGGTTTCTGCGCGCCGCGGGTACGGCCGCGGCGCTGCCCTTTGCGCGGATGCCGCGGGCGCGGGCCGAGCTGCGCACCATCCTCAACGATGCCAGCCGGCTCAACCCGACGCCGGTCGCCAGGCACGTGGTGATCAGCAAGCCCACGACCGACGATCTGATCGCGCGGCTGCGCGCCGAGCTGAAGGAGGCAGCGGCCGCGAAACGCCCGGTGACCGCGGCCGTGGCCCGGCATTCGATGGGCGGCCAGAGCCTGCCGCGCGACGGCACCGCGATCACGCTCGACGGCGGCGCGATCGAGCTCGACACGGCGGCGAAGACCTATCGGACCGCGGCCGGCAACCGCTGGTGGGATGTGATCGCCGCGCTCGATCCCAAGGGCTTCTCGCCGGCGGTGATGCAGTCGAACAGCGATTTCGGCGTCGGCAGCACGTTCTGCGTCAATGCCCATGGCTGGCCGGTGCCCTACGGCCCGTTCGGCTCCACGGTGAAATCGATCCGCATGCTGCTCGCCGACGGCACCTTGGTGCAGTGCTCGCGCAACGAGAATGCCGAGCTGTTCGGCCTTGCGATGGGCGGCTACGGCCTGTTCGGCATCATCGTCGATCTCGAGGTCGAGATGGTGCCGAACCTGCTGCTCGAGCCGCGCTTCGAGCGCATGGCGCCGGAGACGTTCGCGGCGAAGTTCACGCAGAGCATCGACGGCGACGCCAATGTGAAGATGGCCTATGGCCGGATGTCGGTGTCGCGCAAGGCGTTCTTCGACGACGCCCTGCTCGTCACCTTCCGACCCGCCCCCGATGCCCCCGCGACCCTGCCCGCGGCAGTGAGCTCCGGCAAGCTCACCGGCGTCGCCAACACGATCTATCGCGCCCAGACCGGCTGGGAGGTCGCCAAGGGCCTGCGCTGGTTCATGGAGACGCGGCTCGGCCCCGCCATCTCCGACAGCCGCTACACCCGCAACTCGTTGATGGCCGAGCCGGTCGCCAATCTGGCGCAGAAGGACATGCACCGCGCCGACATCCTGCATGAATATTTCGTGGCGCCCGAGCGGTTCGGCGACTTCCTCGCCGCCTGCCGCGAGATCATTCCCAAGGCGCGCGCCGAATTCCTCAACGTCACCCTGCGCTACGTCGCCGAGGACAGGACACCCGCGCTCACGATCGCGCCGGTGCGCCGCATCGCGGCCGTGATGTCGTTCTCACAGGCCACCTCGCCCGAAGGCGAGATCGACATGCTGCGGACGACGGAGGCGCTGATCGACCGCATCACGGCGATTGGCGGCGCGTTCTATCTGCCCTATCGTCTGCACGCCCGCCGCGACCAGGTCGAGAAGGCTTATCCGGCGGCCGCGCACTTCGTCGCCGCCAAGCGGCGGTATGATCCGAACCTCCTGTTCCGCAACGCGATGTGGGACGCCTATTTCGCATGAATACATCAGCAGCAGACGGCCTCGCATTGGACCGCTATCGCATCGCCGCGCTGGCGCTCGCCACGGCGCTCCTGTTCGCCGCCGCGACCGACTACATCCCGGCGTTCATCGATGCGCAGGGCCGCGTGTTCGGCCTGTTCCAGCTCGACATCTACAAGGATGCGCTGCATGTCGTCTCCGGCCTGTGGGCGCTGGCCGCGATGCTGACCCGCCGCAGCGCGCTGTTCTTCCTGCGCGTGTTCGGCACGCTGTACTTCCTCGACGGCGTGATGGGCGTGTTCACCGGCTCCGGCTATCTCGACCTCTCGATCGTCATCGACGGCATCCGCAACACCTCGTGGCTGGTGAAGGTTCTCTCCAGCCTGCCGCATCTCGCACTCGGCGCGATCGGCATCGCTGTCGGCTGGTCGCCGTGGCGCACGCAGGCCGCCGTCGCATGAGCCTGCGTCGCAAAGCGCTATATCTCGCCGGCGCCCTCGTCGCGGCCGCCGCGATCGGCATCGCCGCCACCGCGATCAGCGTCGAGACGGTCTGCGTCGCCGACGTACCGACCCCCGCCGTGACCTCGGAGTTCGGCATCACCGATCCCGCTTATGCGCGATCGCAGGGTGACAGCTTCCTGACCTTTCCGGAATGGTACATCGTCCACGCCTATGCCGACCTCGCTGCGGTGACCGGGCAGGCATCGGAATCGGACTTCCACTATTTGTCAAGCATCTCCGGCTTCTGGCGCAGCCTGTGCCGCGCCACGCGGCAGGCCGCGGGCTCCGGACCCGCCACCTCGGACCAGAAGCTGACGAACTACATCATCGGCTTCAGCTTCACCGCCGAGATGGCGCTGCAGGGCGCTTACGAGAAGAGCATCGGAGCGATCAGCTGGGAGACCACGAACGGCGTCAAGACGGCAGAGGACGCCTTCAACCTTGCCCTGTTGAAGGACTACGCGGCGTTCCTGTACCAGACCCCCTGGTATCGGTATCCCTTCGCCGCCAAGCTCGGTGAGTTTTGGCGCGAGACGCCCTTCGTGCCGTCGTTCCGCGCGATGGAGCGGCGCGTTTCGCTCAGCCTGCAATATGCAGGGCGCGCCACCTATGCGGCCGTCATCGGCTATGCGGCGGGCTACGATCCGGCCGTGCTGACCATCCAGAGCGTCGTCACCGGCCTGCCCGCCGCCGAGCTTGCAGTCGTTCCGGGCGTGAAGGTGATCCGCGAGGTCACGAACTCCAAAGGTATGAAGGGCGTGCTGGTCGAGACCGAGCGCTACGCCAAATTCGATTCTTTCGCCAAGGAGCTCGGCCGTCATGGCGGTGCTTCGCTCGGCGAAATCGCAGGCAACCACCGCATCCTGGTCACGATCGTGGTCCCGCCCGGCGACGGACGGCTGGCAGCTTTCGACGGGCTGCCTATATTCAGCGTGCCGATCCAGTCCCGTCCCGGTGCCCGTCGCATCGGTGTCGACGTGCCGGTCCGGTCACTGGTTCAGGACATCACCCGTTTCGAAGCCGCGGGATATACGTTCGAGCATGCTTACGACTATTGACCAGCATCCCCGATCCCGCGCCGTTCCAGTGAAGGGCGTGCTGGCAGTTGCCTTCGCCTGGTTTGCGGGCATGGCTGCCATGGCGCTGGTGATCAAGCCGGATGCGGTGGTCGTGTTCGGTCCGCCAGACCGTGTGATCCCCGCGATCGTTACCGCCGATGGAGCCTTGCTCGACGCCGGGCGTTTCCACCTCGCGGCCAGAACGGGAGCCGCCACGGTCGGCAGTCTGTATGCTGCCGGAGCGTGGCTGGTCTGGCCCCTGATCGGCAAGGGCTGCGGCCGCGGGTAGTCGGCACGGGCAGTTCCTCCCAGCGCCAATGCGGAGCCCGCGGAACTGGCGCGGCCGCCCAAAGATGTTAAGCTCGCGTTCACGCTGTGGCCGTCACGCGACACGAAGCAGAAGCTTGGTCGATGCACCCGGGGGTATCGACAGAGCAGGAGAACGAAATGCCTTCTTTGACCGAATGGAAAGTGCCATCCGCCTTCCAGCCTCGCGCCGAAGACTATCAATATGATCTTGATCAAGCCCTGTCCTCGATCGTGGGCCTGCATGCCATCATTCCGTCCGACGCCTTCAGCGCGGAAACGCTGGGGACCGAGCGCGCCGGCAATGCCGTCGTCATCGACGACGGGCTGGTGCTGACCATCGGCTACCTGATCACCGAGGCCGAATCCGTCTGGCTGCACCCCAATGACGGACGCGTGGTCGAAGGTCATGTGCTCGGCTTCGACTTCACCACCGGCTTCGGCCTGGTACAGGCGCTCGGGTCGCTTGACCTGCCGGCGCTGCCGCTCGGCTCGTCGGCCGCTACCAAGGTCGGCGATCATGTCGTGCTCGGCGGCGCCGGTGGGCGGACGCGATCGGTCGCGAGCCAGATCATCGCCAAGCAGGAATTCGCCGGCTATTGGGAATATCTGCTGGACGAGGCGATCTTCACCCACCCCGCCCATCCGAATTGGGGCGGCACCGGCCTGCTCTCGGCCAAGGGCGAGCTGATCGGCATCGGGTCGCTGCAGCTGGAGCGCGAGCGCGACAGCAAGGACGAGCACGTCAACATGATCGTGCCGATCGATCTGTTGAAGCCGATCATCGATGATCTCAGGCGCTTCGGCCGCGTCAACAAGCCGGCGCGCCCCTGGCTCGGCATGTACGCGACCGAGGTCGACGATCGCGTCGTCGTGATCGGCGTCTCCGACAACGGTCCCGCGGCCCGCGCCGAGCTCAAGGCGGGCGACGTGATCCTCGGGATCAACGGCGACAAGGTGACGAGCCAGAGCGAGTTCTATCGCAAGCTCTGGGCGCTCGGCGCAGCCGGCGTCGACGTGCCGCTGACGGTGCACCATGAGGGCGTCACCTTCGACGTCACGATCGCCTCGACCGACCGCGCCAAGCTGCTCAAGGCCCCGCGGCTGCACTGAGGCGGCCGCGGGCCTGCACTCACGCGTTGACGTGCCAAGCCGCCGCGATCTGGTCGTGCAGTTGCGCATCCGTCGGCAACTGTGATGCCACCGTGGGATCGAAACCCGGATGCGCCTGGGCGTAGGTCGCCATGGCCTGCACGAGCTGCGAAACGTGCGTATCGATCTCGAGACCGCCGGCCTTGATCTCCTGCAGCTGATAGGAGCCGCCAAGGAACCAGTCGGCCACCGTGACCTGCTGATGGGTGCCGAGAATGTCGATCTCGAGATCGTTGCCCGATTTGACGAACCAGAAATTGTCGGCCGTGTAGGCGGTGCCGAAATCGAGCGTGCCGGTCGGCTTCGCCAGCGACGCGACGCCATTGATGATGATGTCGTTGCCGTCACCGGGCGCGTAGACATAGGTGGCGCCGACGCCACCAACCAGGATGTTGTCGCCGGCCCCGCCCTGCAGCACGTCACTGCCCAGACCGCCGATCAGCAGATCGTCGTTGGCGGTCCCGAACAGCATGTCGTTGCCGCCGCCCGCGATCAGCAGCGCACCATCGGTTGCAGCAATGGTCGCGCCCGACACTGGATCGATCGTCACCGTTGTCGCCGCGTCGCTCAAGGCTGCGCTGAGCCAGTCGAGATTGTCGGTCTTGCCGCCCCAGAGCACGCCGATCGCCATGTCGATCAGGCCAGCATCCTCGCCGTCGAAGCTGGCGACGGCATCGATGAGCGCGACCTTGCCCAGGATGTCGACCGCCGATCCCGTGTCCCAGCGCGACCACAGATCGGATGACAGGTCGGCGGCCAGCAGGTTCTTGGCCGTGTCCTGATAGAGGATGCCGTGCTCGTGGCCGATCAGGCCGGGCGTCGTCGACATCACCTCGTCATGGTTCTGCGCCAGCAGCGCCGAATACTCGACCACGATCTCGGCCAGCGCCTTCTCGACCCCGCCATCTTTCAGATAGGTCGCAGCCGAGGTTGCAGTCACGCTGTTGCCGAGCACGCCGCCGCCGTTGAACAGGGCCTGCACGGCGCTGTTGCCGTAGCCGCTGGCGTCGGTCACCGCCGAATAGGCGATCATGTCCTTCATCTTGTCGGACGGCGCGCCTTCCCCGCTCACACCGGCCGCGGGAATGCCGACGGCCGAAGCAATCGCGTCATCCTGCAGCGGCGCCAGCAGCACAGCCGCCGCCTTCTTCCAATCCTGGGCACCGTTGTCACTCGCCCACTGCATCATCGTCAGCAGCGCGATCGAGTGCAGGCTGACCGGATCCAGACCGAGATCCGTGCCCGCGCCGAGCACGGTCTTCTGCTCGGACGAGATGCCGATCGCGGCATGTGCGATGGCGAGCGCGCCGGCGACCGGTCCGAGCTGCAGCAACGCCAGGGGTGCTTCCAGCACGGGCGCCGCGGCCCGGACATATTGCAGGACCTCGCCGGCGACGGAGACCATATGGATGTCGGAATAGCGCTCGACCGGGTGCGACGTCAGCGCGCCCCAGAAGCCGTGCAGCTGATCGTAACGGACCTCGGCGGCGAACTCGAACGGCATCGCGTCGTAGGCGTAGACCACCTTGTCGTTGAGCGCAGCGATGTAGCCGGCAAGTCCGCCGCCCAACGAATGGCCGGTCAGCGAGACGTTCGATGTCGCCCATTTCTTGTAGTAGGCTTCCGCATCCGGGAACTGCGTCGGCCAGCCGGTCAGACCGGCGCCGCCAAGCCACGACGGCACGTCGGCGAGACTGTCGGTGCCGCGAAACGAAATGATCCGTGTCGATGGATCGCCCGCGAGCTGATAGGTCGCGGCCTCGAAATTGTCGGCGGTCGAGGTCACGCTCGCCGCCACCAGCTCATAGCTCCCGATACGGTTGAAATTGACCACAAGCGTCGGGTTGACGCCTCTGTTGTAGACGTCCATGGCGAGCACCGCGTTGATCAACGCGGCCGACGGCGACTTGGTCATGATGCGAATCCCCCCTCGGCAACCGATCGGCAGTTTTGACCCAGGGCGGAGATCCACGAGGAACCCTCCGCTGCGCCGCCGGCTCTCACCAAGTGCGACATCGCGCCCGGATTTTGTCAATCAACTATCGTCTGCGCGTGTATTCGCGCGCGACTCACCTGCCGCGCGCGTCGGCAGCCTCCGCACCGTGTTGACTTGCAGGAGCCGCATCGCGAGATTGCGGCTTCGCGGAGCGAACACGCGTTCGGAAAATGGTCATTGCCCGGACGCCCGATTTTGCGTTGCATGACCGGCAAGCAGACGAGACGGCCAGACCCGCGTATCGCGTATCAAGGAGACCTGCATGACGGATGCCGTGGTGGATGACATTCTCATCGTGTTGCCGCCACTGCTGCAGACGCTCGAAGCCCTGTCCCACGTTGCACGCTACCTGAACCCGCCGGATTTCGATCGCGTGATGGCTGATGTCGGCGATCCCGAGCGGACGCTGCACACGGCGCGGATTCATCTCACGTCGTGGCCGGCGGACTTCGCCCATATCCGTATCGCCTTCGACACCGCGGCGGACGCCGCGCTGATGTCGTTTGCCGGCCTGCGCGCCGTTCAGCGCGGTGAGGGCGACCTGGTCGATGTGTTCAGGGCCCTTCGTCAATTGCCACGCGCACTCGAGGCGCTGTTTCCACTGGCAGCGACGCTGCCGCCGCTGAGCGAATTCTTCCTCGATCCCGCCGTCGATGGCGACAACGGGCTGCGCCAGTTGCTGGCCGCTTCTTCTGCAGGCAAGGACGCCGTGTTTCACGACCATAACGAGATCGGCAATCGCGGCGGCTTTTCGCTGTATGTGCCGGAATACTACACGGCGGACAGGGCTTGGCCGCTGGTCATGGCGCTGCATGGCGGCAGCGGCAACGGCCGCGACTTTCTCTGGAGCTGGCTGCGCGCCGCGCGCAGCCTCGGCGCCATCCTGGTCGCCCCCACCGCGGCAGGACCGACCTGGGCGCTGATGGGCGACGACGCCGATACGCCGAACCTCCTGCGCATTCTCGACCTCGTGCGCAGCCGCGTCGCGATCGATCCCGCCCGCATGCTCCTGACCGGGATGAGCGACGGCGGCACGTTCTGCTACGTCAGCGGATTGGCCGCAGGCTCGCCATTCACGCATCTTGCGCCGGTGGCCGCGACGTTCCATCCCCTGATGGCGGAGATCGCCGACCGGGACCGTCTGCGCGGCCTGCCGATCCAGATCGTGCACGGCCGGCTCGACTGGATGTTCCCGGTCGAGATCGCGCGGCATACGGCCGACGCCCTGGCCAAGGCTGGCGCCGACGTCGCCTATCGCGAGATCGACGATCTCAGCCATTGCTATCCGCGCGAGGCCAATGTCGAGCTGCTGCGCTGGCTGTTGCGCTGAGCCTGCCTCTCCTTGCTACGACATGGCTGATCGGCAATGCCGCCGACACAATGTCGGCGGATTTTGTCCGCATTGATCCTGCTCGGTCATACAGCGGGGGCGCTGCACACGGGCGGCCATGACGCCGCCGAAGGTCTGCTCATGCCCTCGCCGCTGATGCCCTCGCCTGCCGCGTCCGTCGCGCAAGTCTCGTCCGCCCGCTCCTCCACCTCCGTCGTGCTTGCCAATGGCGTCAACCGTCTCGAGGTGACGCTGAAGCTCACGACCGCGATCCTGGCGCTGGCCGCCGGCGTCTACACCTATCTTGGCGTCCGCGAGCTGCTCAACGGCAGTCCGACCACGGTGTTCTTTGCGGCGGTCATCTACTCCGTCGCGGTCTCGGTCGGCATCTACGCCTTCTGGGTGTTCATGATGCAGTTCATGCCGCACGTCACCAGCGCGATGGGGCGTTTGATGATGGCCGGCTGCATGCTGCTGGGCTCGCTGATGATCGTCGCGATGTCGTCCTGGCTGAATGCGTCTGCCCTGGCCGGCGCCGCGGCGATCCAGCAGCATCTCGCCATCACCGTGCAGAACTACACGCGCGACCTCGACAGGGCCAATAGCCAGGCCATCGCTGCGCAAAGCCTGCTGCCCGATATCCAGCTCGCCTCCTCCCGCTTCGCCAAGCTGGCGGACGCCGAACGCGCGGGCTCGCTGACCGGCACCTCCGGATCGGGCACCGTGGTCCAGCTTCTCGCGCAGATGTCGACGCAGCTCGACGGACTGGGCCAGCAGGTCCAGGAGTCCGGCAAGCGCGTCTCTGCTCTCTACGAGCAGGGCGGCAAGAGCCTCGCCAAGATGCGCGAGCTGATCTCCGACCGCGGCCCGATCGCAACGCGCAGCGATGCCTTCGCCACGGAGTCGTTGAACCTGATGGGCGTGATCGCCAATCTGCAGCAGACCTCGGTGGCACCTGCGGTGAGGCGCGCCGCGGCCTCGCTGTCCGCCGGTTTCATCGCGCCCGCCGCAGGCGGACGCAGCGGCGACCTGGCCGAGCGCCAGACCGCCGTCGTCGGCAAGGTGGAAGGCGCGATCGCCACGCAGGCCGCCTCGCTCGCCGACGCCGCCGACAAGATCCTGGCGCTGCCGCGCATCGAGCCGACCCGCTTCCAGACGCTGTCGCCGGCCGAAGCCGTGCTGCGCTACGCCGGCGATTTCATCCCGAGCTGGGCGGGCGCGATCTCGATCGACCTGATGCCGGCGGTGCTGGTGCTGATCCTCTGCGTCGTCCATGCCGCCATCCGCCGCGAGGGCCTGCCCGCCGTGAGCGCCTCCAGCCTGACGGCCGCCGATCTCGTCACCGCATTGCAGATTGCGCGCGAGGTCGAGGACGCCAGGCGGGCGGCCGAGCGCCGGCCAGCCGAAGCGCCCACGGAGGCGCCTGCTGCACCGGCCATTGAGCCGGCGCCGGCCGCGGCGGATGAGAACGTGACGTCGCTGTCGTCGGCACGAATCGGAAAGTAGTCCCGTGGCTTCGGCGCTGAACCGACGCGTCCATGCCTGGCTCGCGGGCAATCCCGACGAGAGCATTCTGCGTTGGGTCTTCCGCAGCGTTCTCGTCGTCACCGTCGCGGTTCTCGCGGCGGACCTGCTCGAGTTGAATGCTCCGCGGGTGCCATCGGATGCAGCCCCGCCTCAGCTCGACATTCGGCGCGAGGCGCCGGACCTGCCGGCCGAATCACCATCCTTGCTGGCGCCCTTGATGAAGCGGCTGATGCCGCTGCCGCAGGGCGATCGTGCCTTGCAGCAGCCGATTCAGTTCGAGCTGCGCGGCGGCGGCCGGCTGGTCGCGACCGGCACGATCACACCCGGCAGCGCGCGCAGCTTTGCGGACGCAGTCGAACGTCATGGCGAATATATCAGGACGATCGTGCTGAACTCGCCCGGCGGCTCCGTCGCCGACGCGCTGGCGATGGGGCGACTGATCCGCGCGCGGAAATTCGCAACCGAAGTGGAGGCGGGAAAATATTGCGCCTCGTCGTGCCCGCTGGTGTTCGCCGGCGGTCTCGAGCGCCGGGCCGGCGAGCGGGCGATCATCGGCGTGCATCAGATCGCCGCAGTCCCCACGTCCGGGACCGCCGTGAGGTCCGGCGACGACATGAGCCTTGCGCAGAACATCTCGGCGCGGTGCCAGCGCCATCTCGCCGAGATGGGCATCGATCTGAAGGTCTGGGTGCATGCGATGGAGACACCGCATGACCAGCTGTTCACGTTCAAGCCCGACGAGATGAAAACGCTCAATCTCGTCACTTCGCTGCCGGAATCGCGGCCTGAAAAATCGCGCAGTTAGGTTGTCTTGATCGCGGCGGACCGGGACCGCGGCGAGCGCGGAACCAAGTTTCGACCGCGGCGTTGTTGGCCGTCACACTGGAGAACATGACATGCGGACATTCGTGGGAATGATCCTGGGGGCCCTCATCCTGGGGTTCGGCGTCTACATCCATGATTCGATGCAAACTTCCGAGGTCGCCAACGGGCCGACCGCGCAGACGCGCCGGACCATCGTGAACTGGGACGTCGCGGCGGATAGCTGGAATTCACTCAAGACCCGCGCGCATGACGACTGGGTTCGCATCTCGTCGAAGTAACGCGCACGACGCTGCTGTTTTCAAGGCGCCTCGGCCGTTGGTCGAGGCGCCTTTGCTTTGCCCATCAGTTGGCCGCCTTGGCCTTGCGCGCGTCGGCGATGACCTGCTCGAATTGCGCCATGGTCAGCACGCCGGGCACCCTGAATTTGCCGACGATGAAGGACGGCGTACCGCGGAAACGCAAGCCCCGCGCCTGCTTGTCGTTGCGCGCCAGCATGTCGTCGATGGCCTTGGCGTTGGCGGCGAGGTCGCGCTTGGCGCGGTCGACGTCGACGCCTGCTCCCGCGAGCAATTCGTCGATGCGCGGCTCGGTGAGCTTCGAGCTGACGCCGATCAGCGCCTCATGCGCCTTGGCGTATTTGTCCTGATATTTGCAGGCCAGCGCCATCCGCGCGGCAGTTACCGAAGTCGGCCCGAGAATCGGCCACTCCTTCAGCACCCAGCGCACCTTGCCATCGTCATGGATGACCTGCTGCAGTTCGGGATCGAGCTTGCGGCAATACGGGCAATTGTAGTCGAACCATTCGACGATCGCGATGTCGCCGGAGGCATTGCCGAGCACCGGCGCATCGGGGTCGCGCAGCACCGCGCCCTCGTCGGGCTCGTCGGCGTCCTCGGCGCGACCGTCGCGGGGCCACAAGGAAAGCGCCGCGCCTGCGCCAAAAAGCGTCAACACGTCACGCCGGCTGCTGGCGGAGGTGATCGCAGTCGAGGGGACGCGCTTCATTGAGGTCAGCTCCAGATATGCAGCAGGCTGCGCGTCAGCATATACAGCGCCACCACCGCGATCACGATCGAAAACACCACGTTCAGTGCGCCGCGCCGTTCGGAGAGATGGCGCGCCAGGCGTGTGCCGGCAAGACCTCCGGCGATTCCGCCAGCGATGAACAGTCCGGCGAGATCCCAGGCGACGAGCCCGGACCAAGCATAGCTCGCCGCGGTGGTGAGCCCGAAGGTCGTCACCGCGACCAGCGACGAGCTGACCGCATTCATGATCGGCATGCCCGTCGCAGCCATCAGCGCCGGCACGATCAGGAAGCCGCCGCCGATGCCGAAGAAACCGGACAGCGTGCCGGTGGCGAGGCCGAAGCCGACGACCGCCGGGACGTTGGCCATGCTCATCTTCACATCGGGGGTGCCGATGCGGGCGCGCGTCTTCAGCATCAGCATGGCGATGACCATCATCACCAGCGCGAACAGCGCCAGCAGCTTCTGGCCGTCGACCATCTTGCCGAGCAGCGAGCCGATGAAGGCGCCGACGATGCCCGCCGTTGCGAACAGCGCCGCGATCGGCCAGATCACGGTGCCGCCGCGCGCATGATTGGCGAGATTGATGGCCGCGTTGGTGGCGACCGCGATGGCGCTCGAGCCGATCGCGATGTGCGGCTCGGGCACGCCGACGACATAGACCATCAGCGGCACCGCGAGCACCGAGCCGCCGCCGCCGACGAGGCCGAGCGAGAACCCGACCATCGCGCCGCAAAACAGGCTGAGCACACCTTGGACAGCAGAGATCATGGCGAGAGCAGGGTCATTTCCCGCACAGGAAGGCAAGCCCCAAAATCACCGGAGCAGCAATGCCGCCGCCACCGCTGCGAACCGCCGCGCGACCGGCGCCGATCCGAGCCCGGCGGTCTCGCGGCGATGCGCGGCGTCGAAAGCGTCGGCCGGACGCATGATGCC
Source organism: Bradyrhizobium sp. SZCCHNPS1003 (assembly GCF_032381555.1). Taxonomy (NCBI): domain Bacteria; kingdom Pseudomonadati; phylum Pseudomonadota; class Alphaproteobacteria; order Hyphomicrobiales; family Nitrobacteraceae; genus Bradyrhizobium; species Bradyrhizobium sp. SZCCHNPS1003. The sequence continues at coordinate 112,488 of NZ_JAUHIU010000011.1, read as the reverse complement.
CCCGGCCGCCGGCAACGTCACGTCAGCCCGGATCAGGCAGCGCCCTTCAGCTTCTTGGTGCATTCGCTGTAGTAGCCGCCGCCCTTCTGGATCCACTTCAGGCCGCCATTGGCGTTGGTCGCCTTGTTGGCATTGTACTGATCGACGCAGGTCTGCAGCCGCGCCTTGCCGGGCTTCTCCTTGGCGTATTTCGGGTCCACCGCGTTGGGGAACACGGCGGGACCGGTCGGCGCGGGAGCGGCCTCCTTGGCTTCGGATTTCGCCGCCTTGGCCGGCTTGGCCTCGGCGGCAGGCGCGGCCGGAGCCGCCGGAGCCGCGGCCGCGGCGGCATCGCTGCCGCACTGAGCCTTGCGGAAGTCGTTCCACTTCTGGCCGCCCAGCGTGCCGGCCTCCTTCGCCTGCTTGTACTTGGCGCTGCATTCCTGCGCGGTCAGCGCCTTCGCCGGGGCGGCGGCGAACGTCGCGAGCCCGATCACGGCCAGCGTAGCGAGTGACGAAGCAACCAATGATTTTGCGTGAAAACTCATCCTCGATCTCCCTGTGGAGCATGGTGGAATGGGACGGTAATTCTAGCGAGACGCCCGCGACCGACAAAGCAGGCGGGAGCGTGGCCGCGCGAAAATATAATTTGCGTCGCGCGGCGATCCGGCTCATTCCATTCACTGCGGGTTCAGCATCGCCGGACATCGCGCCGTGCCTTTCGTTCGAGGACTTCAGCATGAGATTCACTGCCCGGGCGGCGATTGCGGCCATCGCAATTGCCACCCTGTGGACCGCCGGCCCCGCCTGCTCGCAGCCCGGATTGACGCTGCCGGCGCGGCCCGATGCCGCCACCGACAAGTTCGCCAGCCTGGACAAGGCGGCGCGGCGGACGATTTCCGTTGCCTGCTCCAAGGAGGCTGACGAGCAGGGGCTGAAGGGCAAAGCACGCGGCAAATTCCGCTCGGCCTGCAAGCGCGACAAGGCGGCGGCGGCCGCCGCGGCGACACCCGTGCCCGCTCCCGCGCCGACGCCGGAGAAGCCGAAATGACCGGCACCTGCGGGTGCACGCGCGCATGGCGCCTGCGCAGCGGCGGGAATTGTTCGCGCAGGCAGCTTTTGGCATAAGGCGCCGTGCGCCAGATCATCTCCTCCCTCCCCTTTGACCTGCCGAGCCGCGCCAAGACCCTGAGCGCGATCGAGACCCTCGTGCTCGGCACCGCCGGCGGCCTGATCTTCCTCGTCGCCCATCTGCCCGGCGGGCTGATCTCCGGCGCGATGATCGCGACCGCGATCGCCGCAATCGCCGGCCGCCCGCTGGCGATGCCGCCGATCCTGACCCAGACCGTGCTGCTGCTGCTCGGCATCTCGATCGGCGCCGTGGTCTCGCGCGAGCTGATCAACCATGTCAGCGCCTATCCGGTGACCATCGGCCTCCTGGCGCTCGCGACGTTCTGCTCGACCTTCGGCTCCAGCCTCTATCTGCAGCGCGTCCATGGCTGGGACCGCACCTCGGCGCTGCTCGCCGGCAGTCCCGGCGCGCTGTCGCAGATCACGATGCTCGCGGTCGAGCGCGGCGCCGACCTGCCGGCGATCGCCGTGGTGCAGACGCTGCGGGTGATCATCCTGACCGCGGCGCTGCCGCTGGTGCTGGCGGTGGCGGGTGTCGCACCGGCCGCGCCGATCTCGCTCGGCCAGAGCGTCGCCTCGCCGCTCGGCCTGCTCGCGCTGCTGGTGGCCTCGCTGGTCGCGGCGATGCTGATGCAGCTGATCAGGTTTCCGGCGAGCTGGCTGTTCGGTGCGATGGTCGCCAGCGGCGTCCTGCACGGCACCGGCCTCGTCGAGGGCGGCCTGCCGGAATGGATGCGCGGCGTGGCGCTGGTCGGCATCGGCGCCTTGATCGGCAGCCGCTTCGCCCGGATGCGGGTGAAGACCCTGGTCGGCCATATCAGGGCTGCGTTGGGCTCGTTCGCGATCGCGGTGGCGATATCGGCGCTGTTCGTCACCGTGATCGTGCTGGTGACGCATGTGCGCTTCTCCGACACCATTGTCGCGTTCGCGCCCGGCGCGATGGACGCGATGATGGCGCTGGCGTTGACGCTGCACATCGACCCGATCTTCGTCGGCGCGCATCACCTGTCGCGCTTCGTGTTCGTCACCATCGCCACCCCCGGCATCGTCCATTTGTTCGGACGGCCGCAGGAGGATGTCGACGACTAGGCGCGCTTCCGGGCGATGCCCCAGCCCGCGATGGCGGCGATAAGAAGCGAGATCAGCACGCTGTAGCCGGCGAGCGACAGGCCGAGGAAGCGGAATTGCACCTCGTCGCAGCGCACGACCTTGACGCTGTCGAGCCGCTCCAAGAGGTTGCCGGCGCTGCCGAGATTGCCGATCGGCCCGGTGCATTCGGTCGGCCCCGGCCAGAAGCCCCATTCGACGCCGGAGTGATAGACGCCGAGCCCGGCATTGCCGAGCGCGGCCAGCGCCACCACGCCGAGCCCCGCGAGCACCAGCGCGCGCGGCGCGCCGCCTTTGGCGGCGAGCGCGATCAGCAGCCCGAGCGGCACGATCGCATAATAGGCCCAGCGCTGCTTCAGGCAGAGCTCGCAGGGCTGCAGGCCCCAGACCAGCTGCATGTACCAGGCACCGGCCAAGGCCGCCGCCGCGATGCCGGCCGCGAGCAGCGCCGCCGCCACCGCCGGGCTCATGGCTCCCGCCACGGGGCGCGCCATCACAGACGTATTGGTCATCGGTCCTCCCGAACGGGGCTGCATCCGGTCCCATGCCGGGCCGTCCCGGCTCCTACTCCGGCCAGCGAAAGCTGTCGAGATGCGCGCCCATCACGTCCGTGCGGGTTGACCCGGCCCGGCCGCCCGCTATAGTCCGCCCGCTTCGCTATGGTTCCTGCACAGGCCCGGCGAATGCCCCTGTGGCGGAACTGGTAGACGCGCTCGACTCAAAATCGAGTTCCGCAAGGAGTGCTGGTTCGATTCCGGCCAGGGGCACCATTTGGGCGTTCGCCAGCGTGTTTCACCCTCAAAATCAAGCTTAAGCCGCCGTTTGCCCTTCGCCGGCGTCCGGCCCGTTCTGTTGGTATCCGCCCCCTATTTCCAGCACCTGAAGCCGGCAGCGAAAGACGACAAACGCTCAAATGAAGGCGGGCTCTTCATGCTCGTCACCGCGACCGGATCGTAGCTTTGGCGCTTCGCCTATCGCTACGACGGCAAGCAGAAACCGCTCGCCAACTAACCTCCATAGGCTTCCTTCGCTGCCAAGCGTAGGTCAGTCGAACGCCAGTGGAAGCCCCAACTCGGGGATCCTGTCGCGCTGCGGATCCTGGAAGTCGAACAGCATGCGGCCAGGGATCTTGCCAATCTCGAGATTTTCGATCAGGAACGCGCGAACACCGAAGTGGCCCTTGAAGTCCTGCCGCACCTTGTCCCAGTCCGAGAAGGCGCAGAACTTCTCCTTGGGAATCGTGCAGGGTTGGGTCGGTGGATTCTTCTGCGAGAAGCCGAGCGGATGCCAATCGCGGTAGAGGCCGCCGACGAGCTCCTTGGCGGCGTAGTGCCCGCAGAAGAAGGTCTGCGCCAGCTCGCAATAATGCGGGTAGAACGGCTTGAAGTTGTCGATACGGTAGGTCTGAATGCCGGTGTCGCCGAACTCCTTGAGCTCCGCGTCGTGAAGCTTGCCCGGCTTGAGAAAGCGATCCTCCGGCGCAACCCCGGCCTCGACATTGCTGACGACCTGCAACAGACCCCGCGCATTGGCCGGATAGAGATCGATCTGCAGGGGAAAGATCACGACTGATACACGGTATCCGGCGACATAGCCGATGCCGAACAGGTCGAGCGCTTCCTTGACCGTATGACCCTTCAACTCCTCGTAGTCGGCGACGAAGGAATATCTCTGCCGGGGCGGACCGAGCTGGGTCAGCGCGTCGATGCCGAGGGCGGCATCGGAGGGGCTGCGCGAGATCATGCGGATGACATAGCGCACACGTCTGTTGCTGGCGAGATCGTCGATCGCTTCATTGACCGACTTCCTGCGAATCGGATCCTGCGACACGTAGAACAGCGCCAGGGACGGGCCGGCCGCGGAGAACAGGATGCCACCAACCAGGCAAAGGAAGAACGCCGCCTTGAAGAACGAGGTGACCTCTTCCGGTTTTGACCTGAGCGCGATGCAGGCGAACACCGTGGTGATGAGCAGCAGGATCAGTCCGACCGCCAGCAGCGCTGCGGTCGAGGATGAGGCGAGCACGAAGCTCAGCACCTGAACGAAACCATCGATGGCCTTGTCCATATCATCTCCCTCCGTCGTGAAGCCGTAGAGCTTCCAGAACCCGGTCATGACTACCAGCTCAGTCCTTGTCGGCGGTGCAGCGTCCGCCCGAGAAGCCAGCGAAGGCGGCACAGGTCTTGAAATTGAGCGAGAGCTTGTACAGGTCCGTTCGCTTGGCCGTCTCCTCGTTGCGCCCGTTCTGGTAGGAGAAGGCGAGCGCGACGTTCGCGCGCAGGCCGATGAAAACTGCAGGACGCGGCCTGCAGGTTTCATCCGCCGCTCGCCGCATCACTTGCCAAACAGAGGACCGACGGACGGAAGAATGACCGCCGTGACCGTTCCCTTTGCGCCGTCCGCAGACGGATTGCCGAAGCCGAGGTTTGCAGGCGACGGGAAATTGCCTGGCGATCCTCCACCCGTGCCCTTGCACCAGCCATTGGCCGGCGCGCCCTGGCCGCCGGGGCCCGGATTGCCCGGGCTGCCGCCCCGACCGGGGAGCCCGGCCCGCCCGCCGACATTGTTGATCCGCGAATAGCTCAGGACTTCGTAGGCAGGTCTGGTCGTGACGAAGACGAGATCGGCGCCTTGTCCCCCAGCGCCGGCGTCACCGCCGCGTCCTCCGGGACCGGCAGCGCCTCCCGTCCCGCCGGGGCCGCCACCCTCCTTGCAGTCGAACAGACTCGTGGCCCCTTCCTTGCCGTTTCCGGCCCGACCGCCGTTGCCACCTTTTCCCCCGGTCCCACCATCGCCGCCGTCAATGCCGCGGAAGAGAAGGACGAGGTTGAGAAGACCAGCCGGGATCGGCCCTTTCGGATCGGAGAGCTCTCCGGCGACCAGATAGACGTCGGGCAGTTGCCGGGTCTGTCCGGCCACGGCAGGCCCGCCAGGGCCGCCGGGATAGCCTGGATTGCCGGTCCGGTTGGTCTCGCCGGGATTGTCGGCGCCATTGGGACCTGCAGGGCCGTCACTGCCGACGGCGGCCACGGCCTGCGGATCGCGCTGGATGATGCTGTAGCTGTCGGGGTTGGCGAACTTGATGCGTTGCGCGGCCACCACGATGTAGGGATAGTTCAATCCGGTCAGCGTCAGCTTTGCCCCCGCCGCGAAGGAAATCTCGTCTGCCTTGATGATCTGCTGCGCGAATTTCTCCTCACCGCTGATCGGAATCAGCGTCTGCGTCAGCGGAGCCGCCTTGATCGCGGCCGCGATGTCGGGCGGCAGTGAGCCTGTCGGAATCTGCTGTTGCGCCAGAGCGACGCTGGGCAACAGCATGGCGGAGCAGGCCATCAGTCGAAGACTCTTCATCTGCAATCTCCTCAGGTCATCATGATTGTTTGAATCAGCGGCCCGCTTTCGAGACGCCGCGCCTGGACGGCGAGCTGCCATCCAGGTCGCCGAACAGCGCCTAGCGAGATCCCGGAATCGGGAAGCGGACGTTTCCCTCGGCGCTGTTGCGGGTCACGTTGCCGCCGAGCGAGACATCGCGGTTGACGTTGAGCCGCGGCTCGTTGGTGGAAGGATCACGGCTGATGTTCGGATAGTTGGTCGGAGGCGGGGCTGGAGTGCGGAAGTTCTGCAACCGCTCGCTGTCGGTTTGTTGATGCGGCTGATAGGTCGGCACCAGGTCCTTGAGGTTCTGACCGGAGGCCTGGGACATCAGCAAGGGCGAGATGATCAAGCCCATCACGATACGAATATTGGATCTGCGCATTGAATCCTCCTGTTGTCTCGTTTGCACGGGAGGAACTATGCTGAGGTGGTGTGAGACGATCGTCAGGACATCGCAAGAGCATCGTCAAAAATGCATCGGAACGACGCCATCTGCACTCACGCACTTGCGCTATCGCGCGCGTCGGCAAGGGCGCAGCACAAGAGGCATCGGATCCAGGCTGGGAGTCGAGGCGCGCGCCTGTGCTGGCTCACTGTCTGCCAGCATGCTGCAATTGCGCGGCGGCGAACCAGGGAGTCGGGATCAGCGCAAGTTTGGGCTGCGCGGATAGGTCCGCGGCGGCAGGCCGGGGTGGCCGCTCGCACGCAGGATGAAACCGCCGATACGGGCCTTGTCACACGGCGAAGCGGCGACCGCATCCTGCTTGATCGGCTCGAGCACGGCGGCGCCCGGCGGCGGGACGTCGGAGCTGGCCACGGGACCGTCGGTCACCGCAAGCGACGCAAGCACCGGGCCTGGTTGCAGCGATGCGAGATAATCTGCGAGCCTACGTACGAGTTGCGGCGCTGCCACGCTGGTGCCGCGCATCGCCACCACCGAACCGCTCCGCGTACCGGCCGCGAGCACGCCCCAATGCGCGGGCCCCTGGTCGGCGATGGCAGCACAATCGGGCTCGGCGCGCCCCGGCGTCGGACCGCTCGCCGTATAATCCGTCGGCTGGCCCGCGGCATCGACGGCGCCGACCACGAGCGCGCCCGCGCCGGTCGCGAGCGCCGACAGTGTGTCCTCGCGAGTCATGGGGCAGCCGCTGCTGTCCGGATCGCTGTAGCTGCCATCCAACGCCGCACGCTGATAGCCCCCTGCATGATCGAAATAGGACTGACGTCCATGCTGCACGTTGCCCAGCGGGGTATCGTCGCGCTGGATGTAGAGATGTGCGGTCAGCGGCGCCTCCGATCCGTTGGTGACGGAAAGCCGCCAGCGTCCGGCCGGCGCTGGATGCCTCACGCTCCAGCGCGCGGTGGTCGGATTGACCGACAGATGAAAGCGGGCGCGGTCGGGCTGGCCGGCCACCGTGGCCAGGTGGCCATTGATGGCGGCGATCGGCTTGCCGTCATCCTCCAGCACCTGCACATCGCCATCACCGAATCCATCGATCATGCGCGGCACGCCGCCGGGCGGCGTCAGGCTGACGCCGACACGCGGCCATTGCTGCGCGATCGCTTCGCCGTCGAGCCATATCTCGAGATGATTGGACGTACCGTCATCCGGCAGCATGATCCAATCGATCTGATCGGAGGCGCCGGGCTGCACAGCCATCCGGCCCGTAGTCCGCTCGCGATAGCTGTTGCCGGCCGGCAGCACCAGATAGGTCGGGCCGCCGCGTTGGTTGCGGCGCTCGATCATCCGCGACAGAGCCTGCTCGATCTCGTGGCTGCCGTTCTTGGGGCCGGCCGCGATGCCATAGCTGAAATTGATGACGAGCGGCAGCTTCGTGCTGATCCGGTCGGCCCACAGCATGATCTGACGCGCTCCCTGCAGCACGTAGCTCGCCATGGTAACGCCGGTCGTATCGCCGGACACCGGCGACGGCAGCTGCACCGCCAACAGAGGCCGCTTGCTACCGATATCTTCCGCGGTCGGATCGTAGCCGCCGGAGAGATCGAGGATGTGTGTGCCGTGCGAGACCCGTTGCGCCAGCGGCTTGTGCTGATCATTGCCGAAATCGGTCATGCCGAACGCGCGATAGATGTCGGCCTCGCTCGCATTCGCCGCAAACAGCACGTCGAGCTCATCGCCGGTGAGCCGCTGCCCGGCGGCGACGCCGAAATCCTTGGTCCGGCGCTCGACATCCTGCAACCAGATCGCTCGGATGCGCGATCTGCCGCTCCTGCTGCGAAAACGGCGGTTGGCAAAGGCGATGCCGTCATCGATGACGCCGATAGCGACCTGCCGCGTCAAATCCGTCAACGGCTTGCCGAGATCGGTCGGCGCGGCGATGACTGCGTCGAAGCGGAGCCCTGGAATCGGCGGGCCGACATGGATCGTCGTGAAGAGATCGTTGGCGGCAGTGCGATTGGCGATGTCTTCGGGCCGGTAGATAAAGAACTGCACATCGCGCGGATCGTCCGGCGGCGGGACGCGACCGATGCGGATGTCGTCGATCAGCTTCGTCAGCAGATCGAATTCGTCGGCCGACATGCGGATGGTCAGCGCGTCAGCAGGCTCGTCCGGCTCGTGGCCGGCGGCCACGATGGCGGCCAACTGGCCGAGATGGGCCACATAGCTGCCGTTGGCCTCCGGCAGCAGTTGGATCTGCGCGCTGCACCAGTCCAGCCTCTTGCCGAGCGGCCTGTTGCGCAACTCCCAGTCCTGATAGGGATTGGCTCGTTCGGCCCGATCTCCTCGCCAGCCTCTCATGCGCCTGTCCTTTCGTGTCAGCCAACGATCAGGCGGCACTCGGCGAGCGCCTGCGTCCAGAGATGCTGCAAGATCGGCGAGACTGGAACGGTCGATGGCGTGCCGGCCTCGATGATCGCGCCGCCCCCACCCTGCTCGCTGGCGACGTTCGCAGCGGCCGATCGCCTGTAGGACATCGCCAGCACATCGTCGTAGCGGAAATCGTCGTTGAACCCCCGCCCGTCGAACTTGCGCATCGTGACCTGGCCGCAGCCGGAGCAGCGCGCAATGAACAGCTCCGCCAAGGTCCAGCCCAGCACCATACCGGCCACGCTGTCGACCGGAAAATGCACGCCGGCGACCGTCCGGTTGATGGCAATGCGCTCGGCGTGGCGCATCAGCTGCACGAACACTGGATCGGTCGCATCGACATCATCCCGCCCGGTCCTCGCCTTGCGCATGAGGGCATTGATCACGAAGGCCGCGGCAAAGGATTCCGTGGCATGGCCGCTCGGCAGCGAGCCATGCCCCGGCGTCTGGATCATCGGCTGTATCTGCGCTGAGTATTCGATTGGACGCCGGCAGGTGAGCGCATGCTTGACCCGCATTTCGATCGTGGTCGTCACCTGCAGGATCAGCGCCAGCAGCTCGGCGGTGTGCGGGCTGCGGCTCGGATTCCAGTATCCGACCAGACCCAAGAAGCTGGTGAAATCGTGCAGCTCAGCCAGGATCTCGCTGCTGCGTTCCATCCGCAGCGCGGCATAGTTGAACACCCAAGCCGCTTGTTTGGCGAAGTCCGCGGCATTGGGACGGATCATGTGCACGATCGGCGTGAACGTCTCATCGCTGCGGCCACGGTACTGAAGCGAGATCGAGGTCTCGCCTTCGTCATAGACAAGGCCCGACAACAGCTCGCCAGCGAAGATGCGCAGTCGCACGTCGCGCGACCAGCGATCGAGCGCCTCTGGCCCGGCAGTATAGTGATCAGGCGTGTGTGACGGCTGGTTCCAGTAGCCGACGACGCCCTCCCGGCTGGTAATCAGCGCGCGTGCGCGCGACGAGGCGCGGGCACGGCGGCCCTCGCCGCTCTCACCGCTTTCGCCGCTCTCACCACTTTCGCCGCTTTCTCCGCTCTCCCCGCTTAGCCATGCCATCTGCCGCCTCCCTGCCTGGCCCGGCGGACTTGCTCCGCCCGTTACCACTGAATGGTCGTTTTGACGGCACGCGCGGTCAAGCCGCCCGCCTTCGAAATGACGGCGTTTCACGGATTTTTCACGTTGACAGCAAGGGTGTTGGAGACTTCACTACTCAATCATTGGTTTCCGTATTTTCACGACTGATTACATCATGGTTGTGGGCGACGAATGTGAGCTCCGATCCAAAATTGCTGATCAAGCTTCTTGGTCCGTTTCGCGTGGTCAAGGCTTCTGGCGAGGATTGCACGCCCAGAGGACGCAAGGCTTGCGCTCTCATTGCGATGTTGGCGCTGGCGCGTGAGCACAAGCGATCGCGGGTCTGGATCCAGGACAGGCTCTGGGGTAGCCGCGGCAAGGAGCAAGGCGCGGCCAGCCTTCGCCAAAGCCTGACCGAAATCCGCAAGGCGCTGGGCGACTACCGCTCTCTGCTTTGCGCTGACAGCTTCGTCATTTCGCTCGATCCAAAGCTATTTGAGACCGACATCGCCCGTTACGCTACCGCGTCACCGCAGCAGACGATGGCGCCTCCCCAAGGTGAGTTTCTTGAAGGCTTTGACATTGCAGAGGAGGAGTTCGAGGATTGGCTGCGCGAGGAGCGTGCGCGATTCCAGACGCACGTCGCGCCGGCGCCTGAACTCCACCACGCCGCCAATCTCGCGACCGACCTTGCAGAGCACCTGCAGCCCCCCAAGGAGCGGCCCTCACGAAACCGGATCGTCCTGATCCCCGGCTGCCGGACAGGCCCGTCGGATGCCGCGGTCGTGACGGATAGCCTCGTCGATTCCATCGCCAAGACGATCAAGGAACTGGGCGTAGCCACGATCCAAGATCGTCGCGACATGAGCGCGTCGGCCGCCTGGCCGGCGGACACTTTGCCCGGAGATGGCTTGACTGGTGACGATGGCGCCTCGGTCAGCACGCTGTCCCTGCGCTCTGATGTGTTCGGATCTGACACGAGCAAGATCGTTCGGCTCGCGCTGCTGCAGCGCCCTGCGAACACGCTGGCATGGTCGTCGACATTGCAGATCAACGGCGACGGTACGCTCGACCTGAACGACACCAATGTGATGAGAACCATCAACCTGGTGGTCAACTTCGCCGTCGATCAGCTCGCTCATATCGAGGATGGCGCTCCGAGGTCTGCCTCCCATCTATGCTATGCTGGTATCCTGCGCCTGTTTCGACTTGGCAGAGCCAACTTCGAGTCCGCCGACAAGCTGTTCGCGGCTGCTTTCGCGGCCGAGCCACGCGGCATCTACCTCGCGTGGCGCGCCTATTTGCGCACCTTCATGCTCGCCGAGCGTCAATTCAACTGCCGCCAGACGATCGAGGCGGAGGCTTTCGATCTGATGTACCGGGCGCTGGAGCTCGAACCTTACAACTCCTATGTTGCTGGCCTGAGCGCGCATGTCCATTCCATGATGCGACGCTCGTACGTTGCCGCCTATGAGCTGGCCGAGCGAGCCATTCAACTGAACCACGCCAACCCGATCGCCTGGGCCTGCCTGGGAATCGCAAAGAGCTATCTCGGCAAACCAGAGGACGGCTTCCAGCACACATTGCTTGCCCGTACGATCGCTGGTGCGGCACCATTCCGTTTTCAGCTCGATGCCCTGAGCTGCATTGCAGGGACGATGGCGGGAGAACTGGACAAGGCCGTCCATCTTGCAGAAGCCAGCCATGCTCTTGCTCCGACCTTTGCGCCCCCCTTGCGATATTTGTCGGCTCTCTATGCGCATAATGGGCACCGTGAGCTTTCTTTCGAGATGGTTCGCAAGCTGCAGACAACGGAACCAGACTTCTCATATGACAAGCTGAGGGATAAAGCCTATCCCGCGGCTGGCCTCCATCGGACATCAATCATCAACTCGCTGCCAGCCCGACAGTTCTAGCGGCGTCACACTTCATCCGAGAGGTTGTGGAGCGGCAGACGCGATCGCTTACGGTCGCAACGCAGTCCACGCGCATCGATTGACGCGAGCGAAGGCCACGAAAGAAAAACCCAAGGACGCCTCATCCGACGAGCCGCTTCAGAACAGCTCGAACGATCGTCTCTGCGTCAGCGCAACAAGGGTTCTCTCAATCGTCCTTGCCAAGGGTCAAGCTCCATCGCTTTCATTTCGGGGCCCGACGAGAGCACACAGGACCGCTTCAAGCCGGGTGACGCGTCACTCTTCATTCGTCCAATAGATCCAAGAACTGTTCGACCCTTCGTAGGGCAGGCTCATCGCTGCGCCCGGGATAGACGACGCGATCGCCCTCGCGCTGCAGTGAGCGCGAGCGTAATTTGCCGATCCTCCCTGCGAGCATCGTTGCAGCAATCGCATCCGGGCCGACATCGAGACGCATGATCCCTCGTTGCCGGCAATCTACCCTGAGCTTGGCGACAGCAAAGAAATTGCTGGCCTCAGATGGCAGCTTGCCGAATCGGCGGTGCGTTTCATCCTCGAGCTCCTCCAGCTCGTCATCACTCCGGCACCGAGCGGCTCGAGCATAGATCTCGAGCCGGACCGCCTCCGATTGCACATAGCTCGCGGGAAGCAGCTCAGGGATGGGAAGATTCAGCTCAGGGATCCAGAGCGCGGACATTCCATCGCGGTCTCCCTCCAGGGCAAGCGTAAGAAGGTGGCCGTAAAGCGTCGGTCCGAACACCTGCGTGTGGCCGGATTGTCGATCGGAGCGCAGGTCGCCGCCGCCGCGGAGGTCGAGGTCGCGAGCGCTGATCGCGAAGCCGGCGCCCGGACGGCTCAATTCCTCGAGAACGGAAAGCCGTTTTTCCGAGCGTTCGGAGCCGCCTTCCGTTAGGAAATGTGCAAACGCCCGGATGCCGCCGCGTCCTACGCGTCCCCTGAGCTGATGCAATTGTGCCAGGCCAAATTTTTCCGGCCAGCACACAACGATAGTGTTCGCACGTGGAATGTCGAGGCCGCTTTCCACGATGTTGGTTGCAAGTAGTACATCGGCACGACCTTCGACGAACCCCATCAATCGCTCGTCAATCTCGTCCGTTGGCAACTTGCCGTGAATGGTAATGATACGTAGTTCCGGCGCCAGCGCGTGGATCCTGGCCAGCAGGGGATCGAGATCCTGGATCCGCGGACAAATGACAAAACTCTGACCGTTACGTCTGTGCTCACGAACCAGGGCAGCGGCGATAGCTATGTCCGAGAGCGGTGCCACCTTGGTGGCAACCGGAACACGATGGACCGGCGGGGTCGCGATCACGCTGAGATCCCTCAAGCCCGTCAAGCCGGCCGCAAGTGTGCGGGGGATCGGAGTCGCACTCATCCAGAGCCTGTGGCCGTTCTTATTGAGGCCCGACAGCATGGCCTTCTCAGCAGCGCCGAAATGCTGCTCCTCGTCAATGATGATCAGGCCAAGCTCGGCAAATCTCACCTCCTTGGATGCGAGCGAGAGGGTCCCGACGACGACCCTGAGTTCTCCGCTCTTGAGGCGCTCCCTTACCTTTCGCGCTTCGGCGGTCGAGGCAACCCGCGACAGGTTTCCAACATCGATGCCAAGAGGCGCGAAGCGCTTGCGGAACGTTTCGACATGCTGTCGTGCCAGCACTGTCGTCGGCACGACGATAGCGACCTGCTTTCCGGCCAGCACGGCGGCTGCCGCTGCTCGCAGCGCCACCTCGGTTTTGCCAAAGCCGACGTCCCCACAGACGATCCGGTCCATCGGGTGCCCCGATGCAAGATCATCCAGAACGTCGCGGATGGCCTTCGCCTGATCGGGGGTAGTGAAATAGGGAAAACGCGCGACGAACTTCTCATAGACAGCAGGGCGCGGCACGAGCTTCGGAGCCGGGCGCCGACGGCGCTGACTCATCTGCTTGGCCAGCTCCTTTGCGACCACATGAATCTCCGTCTCGGCAGCAGCTCGCCGCGGCCGCCATGAGCTGCCGTCGGCCTTGTCCAGCGAGGTGTCTCCGAGCTCAGCGGCGTAGGGCCAGATCAGGGCCAATTCTGCGAGAGGGACGAGAACGGCATCGTTTCCGGCGAATACCAACCTGACCATCTCGCGCGCCGAAAGTTCTCCCGTGCCCATGGATCTCAAGCCGCCAAGGCGTGCGAGTCCACGTTGCAGATGAACGACCACGGATCCGAGTTCAGGGAGGTCTCCCGAATCGAAGCCGGGCGTCCATGCCCAGTTCATCGGTTGCGGTTGGTGTGCCCTGCTGCCGAGCACGTCGGCAGCAGTGATGACCACGAGCGGCTTCTTTCCAGGAACGACAAAGCCCGCATCGAAGCCTGCCAGCAATGCGGCCTGCTGCCTGCCCGTTGCGGTCGCGTGCGTCCAATCCGGCACGCATTCGGCCTTGATAGCGCTCATCCGGGCCATCACACGCAAATCCGCTTCGACCGCAGCGACGAAAAGCACACGTGCCCTACCGCGCTGGGCTTCCTCGACAAATGCACGGAGGGCCTTCCGCGGAGAGGCTGCCTTGTAGAACTCTGGCGTCGCACGATACGGAGTGGTTGGCGGCAACACAGTGATCTTCTTCGCCGCCAGCTCCCATTCGCGTCGGCTGAGATAGGCACGGTCGCGCTCACTGCGGGCGGCCGCATCCTCGATCGTGCTCAACCAGGTGTCGGCGTGCCTGGGCACGGTGCTGTCGGCGATCCATTTGGCGCGCGCACAATAGTCCAATAGGCTGGACCTTCTTCGAGCCCGGCCCGTGAACGTCAGCCGCTCGGACATCGGGTCAATCAGGAGCTCCTTCGTTTCGGAAATCACCTCTTGGTCTATCGGATTGATCGCTGCAATGCGCCGGATTCTCCCTCCGGAATGCTCTATCCTAAAAGGTCCGAACGCGCCGGCTGGGAATATCTCGAAGGTGTTGCCGTGAAACAAAACTCCACCGGGATAATCCGGACTATCGTCCAGGTCGTACCCGAGAGCTTTCAGACGGGCCTCAAGGTCTTCCTCGGAATAGACGGCCCCGGTCCGAAGTGGAAATCCGATACGAGACCAGTTCGCAGGCAACGGCAGGAGCTCCATTATGGCCTCCGCCGTCGTGATCAGCAGGATCGGCTTCTTTGCCCTGGCAAGGCGTCTCAAGACGGAGCTCCGCCGGCCCGCGATATCACGTGAAGGCTCAAGCTGATCGAACGGAAGCGTGTTCAAACGGGGATAGACGAGCACATCACAGCCCGGCTCGATAACTGGGATGATCGAACCCAACAGCTCGGCTCGGCTCTCATTTTCGGCGAGGAACACAAGTCCGCCTCGACCCGAAGCACGCCATCGCGCCGTAAGATACAGCGCCAACACGCCCAGTGGCGACGAGGAGGAAATGCCAGTCCGAATCGGAGCCTTCGTTGTTGTCGCAACCGATGTCTTCTTCCGCGGGGCGGCCTTTGGTGACGCGGAGCGCTTTGCTGATGTGTTCTTGCGCGGCGTTGAGCCACGGAGCGTACGAAGAGCAGTGGTCACTGAATTCTCGTGCTGAATTGACGAATGCTAGGCAAGCCTGCGAATCTTTGTCGAGCTTTAGCGGATTCGACGGCTTCAAGGGATCCAAACTTCGGAGTGTCGATCAGCGTTCTCCCCTTAAGTGCGACGGTGTCACCAACCAGCACCATCGTCGCGCTCCACGTGGCAGACTAGGGTGCCATGACAACTATGACTTAGAGATTCGTTCTTGAATGACCATGGTACGAACGCGTTGATAAGCGTGATTGCAGCCTTGATGACGGGGCTGCACAGAAGTCACGAGCCCGGCTGAGACGGCCTGCGGTGGGACTACCCGTCACCAGGTTTGAGCAGAACCGGCGGTTGCCCATGCTAGAAGCGATGCCGCGTGATCTCTGCCCTTATGGCTATGGCCTCTGCCGAAGAGGCTCAGGCCGCAACGTACAATAACGCAGTGACTCTCGATTCGGAACAATCAAGGCGAACTTCTCCGCGCTCAACCTTGAACGGTGTTCCTCGTGCTGGCTCTCCATTGCTTCTGTCATGAAGGAAGCGCTGAGGTCGGGAATGGGTCTTCGGATAACACTTGCCGGCCGCTACGTAATCTTGGGGCGCCGAGCGTCTGCCGTCGCGCGAGAAATTGCCGACTTGGGAATGGCGCGCGCCCGTTCAACCCTCCATCTCCGGCGGCCGCGCCACCGCTATATTTCGACGGTGACGTTTCATGCGTTCATGCCTTCCGCTTCGGAAGGATCGCGTCGAAAGCGAGCCTGCTCGACCGCTCGCCGCGATCGGTCTCCTTGCGGATGCCGAGCCAGACGAAAGTGCGGCCGTTGTACCAGCGCGTGCGCTGGAAGCTCTGGGTGACACGAATGCCCGCGCGCGGCACCTCCTCCTCATGGAGATTGTAGCCCTGCTGCTGCGGGAGGTCGAGACCGTGGCGCAGCAGATCGGTGCGAGGTTCGACGCGCACCGGCGGATCCGGGTCGCGGTCGATGACCCGCAGCATTGCTGCGCGACGCAGCTGGATCTCGCGGCTGTCGTTGTCGATGTGCACCGGGATGAATGGAATCCAGTTCTCCGGCATCTCGCTCATCAGCCGATAGCGGATCGCGGCGTCGTTCTCAATCGGCGGCGCAGGTGGCGGGCCCGGCGGCAGGCTCTCCTCCACCAGGCGACGGAAATAGCGGCGGGTGTCGAGCGCGGCGCTGCGCCCGCTCTTGCTGTCGCCCGAAGCCAACATCACCCGCGACTCGACACCCCACACCATGTTGGCCATCTCGTCGCGGAACAGTTCCACCGACTCCAGCGGCTCGCTCTCCTGGATCTTCGGCACGCTGGGCACGATGAAAAGGCTGAGATCGGCGGGAATGTCGTCGCTCCCCTTCGTCGCCAGCGTAAACATCGACCAGCGTTGCCAATCCGCGTCCCCGCCCTTGCCCGCGGCTTCGACCCAGATCCGCTCGCCGAAGACGTTGGTCACGCTCATGCCGGCGACCCGGGTGATCGTCCCGGCCGGCACCGTGAACGGCATCAAAAACCAATCGTTGGCGTAGACGAGGCCGAATTCGATCAGCAGCAGCTTGTTGACGTCCGTCGTCTCCGGATCAATGTCGCCGAAATTCGTTCGTCCCTCCTCAAAGGTCCACCAGCGTGTGTTCGGCATGCCGTCGAACTGGATCGGCGCCGGGATGAACGACGCCGTAAAGGTCGTCTCGACGGCGGCCGGCGGCGGCGCGTCCGCCAGGTCACCGAGTCCTGCGCCGGAGGCGTCGACGTCGAAATTGTACCAGTCGAGATGCCCCTGGAAGTATTCGTCGGCGACCACGAGCTTCTCGCCGCCCGCCTTGGGCGCCGACGCGGCGAAGGCGTATTCGAGGCGATCGGGCAGCCAGGCATCGGCGGCCCCCGCGGCGGACTGGTAGAACGCCTCCCGGTACCAGCCAAGGAATTCCGCCTCGGCCGTCTCGATCGCAGCGGCGCTGGCCGGATTGCCGAGCACGACGAGGTCGTGCGCGTGATTGCCGGGCGCGGCCGTCAGATGCTCGACGAGGTCGTAGCCGTCCATCGACCGGCCGGCCAGCGCCGCCATCGTCTGCCAGGCTTCGCGATGGGCGGCGACCGGCGCATCGGCCTTGAGCGCGGGATCTGGCATGGCGACCGGCAGCGCCGCGATGAATTGCTGGGCAAGCCCCGGCTCGATGCCGGCGACGAGCTTCAGCCAGCGCCGGCCCAGGGCGATGCGGAGATCGAACGCGATCTTCTGGCCGGCGAGACGGAACGGGATCGGCCGCCGCTCGACCTTGGCTTCGAGCGGCACGTCGTCGGCGAACGCTTCCGGCGGATTGCCGGCCGCGCGGTATTTCGTCAGTTCGGTGGTCTCGATGTGCACCTTGGCGACGACGGGCGAGCCGGCGTCGTCGCCCTGAAACTCGCCCATCTGCCACTGCTTCGTCAGCAGCCACAGCGGATCACGGACCTCGGCCTTGAGCGCGCGGTCGAAGTCGTGCGTGCGTGGGCGACCCTCGAGCCTGTTCCACAACGTGATGGTGGGCAGCTTCACCTTGCCGGAGAACACGGCGGAGAGGTTCTGAACCGCGACATAGTCAGCCATTGCCCGTCTCCGTCTCGGCCAGCACCGCGGCGAGGTTGTTGTTGAAAGCGAAGTTGAGCGAGGCCGTGATCGGATGGAAGGCCACGGCGGACACCAGCGCCGGCAGGAAGCGGGCATAGGCGGTCGTGTCGACGTGGTCGGGCTCGATCGCGCGCTTCTTGGCGAGGTCCATCGTCTCGCGCACCGTGTCGACGAGATCCTGCCACTGCCACGAGCCGACAAATTTCGGCGGCAGCGCCAGCAGCAGAGTCTGCGGCGGCTCGGCGTTTGGCCGGTCGAAGTGGAACGCCAGACCGGTATCCTCGGTCGGGCGCGGGATCACTTCGGTCCACTCGTCGAGCAACAGCCCGAGTTGCCGCCGCGCCGGATCGAAGCTTTCGGCGAAATGCGCCGTATAGAGCAGCTTGTCCTCGTCGATCACGAACGGCTTTCCGTCGGCATCGGTCTCCGGGAATTCGAGTCCGAGCCACGGCAACTCGGGGCGATGCGGAAATTGCAGCGCCTGCAGCGCGACGCCCGCCCCCGTGAACGCGTCGGCGAGATGCTGCGAAGCTTCCAGACCGTGCAGCTTCGACCGCACCCGCGCGACACCCGTGAACCAGTCGTCGAGCGGAAAGCGGCGTCCGATCGTCGTCTTGACGAACCCGAGAATGGTCTCGTCCGCCTGCGCGCCCGCGCCCCAGGCGTTGCTCCATTCACCGGCCTGCGCCGCCGGCAGGCCGAAATCCGGAACGATCTTGAAATCTTCGCCGAACAGCAGCTTCGCCGCCGCGGTCAACGCCTCGATCTTGTTCTTCGCCTCCGCCGCGGCATCGTATTGATCGAGCCGGGCCTGGATCGCCGGCAGCCGCGTCGTCAGCTCGAGCGCGAGCGCGGCGGTGCGCTTCGCCATGTCCTCTGCGAGCGCGACGATCGCCGTGCGCTGTGCCGCGATGTCGATCGCCGCCGCGTCGAACGCGGCGTTCGCAGCCTTCGACGCCTCGATGCCGTCATGCAGGGCGGCGAGATCGGACGCATTGTCGTAGAGCACGATCAGAACGGCGCGCTGTCCAACGAAGGCGGCGCGCTTGCCGCTCATGAGATCGTCGCGGAAATCGTCCGGCTGCGCCGGTAGAGGGTCGGTCGCCGTGGTCGCGATCAGCTTTTCGGCCACCCGCAGCGCCAGGAACTTCGCCGCGTCCGGCGCGCCGGAATCAGCGTCGTAGGCGACTATGCGTGCGTCGAACTCGGCGAGCTGCCTGGTCCATCGAGCGATGTAGCCGGCGAGTGCGGCGTGCAACTGGGCGAAGATCCGCCGCCGGTCGGCGTAGACGGCACCGGTACCGGTCTGCAGCGCCGCGAACGGACCGAGACCCTGCATCACCGACACGAAGCCGGTGATCGTCTGCTCGATCTCCGTGGCGATTTGGGCCTCCTGCTTGGCGTCGAGGCGGGCCTGCAGCGCCGTACGGAAGGCGTCGAGATCCGCAAGCCGCGCGGCGAGCAGATCGCGCGGCAGCGTCGCCCGCTCGCGCGCGAGCGCCGCGTCAAGATCGACGGCCTCGTTCGCCTCGCCGGCCATCGCCATGTCGCTCGCCTTGAGCGGACGCGAACGCAGCAGCAGGCTTCTGAGATGCCGCATCAACGCCGACAGCTCGAACAGCGGCACATGCCCGGCGATCGCCGCGATCCTCTCGCGGTAGGCGATCGTCAGCATTGCGTCCGGGCGCGACGGATGGACGGCGATCACATGCGCTTCGATCAGATCGTCGAGCGCCTTGGCGGCCGGATCGTTGTCCGGATCGAGCAGATACAGCAGGTCGATCGGCAGCAGGCCGAGATCGGCCTGCGTCACGTTGTAGGCGACGGAGGAGAGATCGAGCGGGTCGGTGACCGTCACCGAGCAGGCGACCGCTGCCGGCGGCGGCAGAATGCCCGCGAGCCAGGCGTTGAGCGCAGGCTCCGCCTTCGCCCGCGGCGATGTCAGCGCGCCGTCGTTCGGGTCGAGCCCGGCCTTGAGATGCAGCGCCACCCGATGGGTCAGCGTCACCCCCGACCGCGGCGTACGCACCACGTCGGGGGTCGCCGGGAATTTTCCCTTGGAGTAGGTGTCGAGCACGGCGCCGGCGCGGTCGTAATTGCCCTGCACCACCTGATGCACGCTCTCTGCCATCGCGAGGTCGGCGACCGCGTCGGCGATGTCGGCAATCCGCGCGGCCTCGGCGGTGATCGCCGCGGCCTGCTGCGGGCTCGCCGCCGGCAGGTCGGCATCGTGGCCGAACGGGTAGCTGCTCACTCCGCTGGTCTTGATGTGCTCGACCAAAGCAAGGCCGTCGATGACGTTGCGCGCCTCCACCCGGTTGATCCGCAGTCGCCGACCGAACGCGTCGAGCCGGCCGGTACGCGTCGGAGCCAGCCGGTCGCCGACCAGCGGGAACACCTTGCGGAGGTCGTAGATGAACCCGTCCACTTCGACGTCGTGGCGATCGTGCAGGCCGCGCTCGAACTGATAGCCGAGCAGCGCGCCGAGGCTCTGCTCGCCCTTCATTCCCTCGATGATCGACAGCGCGATGCGGACTCGTTCCGAGCTGAGATTGACGGCGAGGCTGCCGGGATTGTCGGGCGTGGCGTTGGACAGATAGCCGTTGCGCAGCACCGCGGCGGTCACCGCTTGGTTCAGCGACGGCGCGTGGATGTAGCCCTGGTTGCTGCGGTCGCGCATCAGCTGCGGCGCATCCGGATCGGCGAAGATCGCCGCGAGGTTTGCCGGCAGCTCGACCGCCGTCAGCTTCTTGAACTCCGGCTTGACGTTCTCGAGCCAGCCATAGGCGCCGAGATAGATTCCGGTCTTCGCCTCGCCGGTCGGTGCGCCCGGCTGGGCGGTCCCCTGGCCGGCACCGTTCGGATAGCGCATCCGCTCCAGTTGGCGGCTCATGATGCCGCCGTACCAGGCGTCGAACCGGTAGGTGCAGAGGTCGAGATGCTCGGCGAACACCCGTTCCAGAACCGCCGTCGGGGACCTCTTCAGCCGTTCGAGCGCATCGAGCTGGCGCTTGAGATACGCGGTGGCGACCATCGAGGTCAGCACCGTCGGGATGAACTCGCCGACCGTCCTCAGTCCCGTTCCGGTGACCGCGGCGTCGCTGCGGTGGAGGTAGCGCCAGCGGCTGCCGCCGGCCGCAGCCGGCACGGCGAGGCTCGCCTCCTCGACCTGGAAGAACTTCGGCTCGCGCCGCGCCGCCTTCAGCTCGGTCTCGCCGATCAGCCCGGCATTGAAGAACAGGCGGATGCTGGTCTCGACGAAGCTCAGGTCGAGCGCGTGATGCAGCATGAGATACAGCAGCGCGTTCGGGCGCTGGGTGAAGCCCTGCTGCAGCCGCAGCGCGTCGTGGGAGGTCGCCGCAGCCTTGATCAGCCAGCCGATGTAGTTGTCGCCGCCGGCGGTGTAGGCGCGGATCTGCTCGGTCTCCGACAACGGACGGTCGTCGATCAGCGGGCCCTTGAGCTGGTTGGGCGCCTTGAGAAAGAGTTTCTCAAGGATGTCCGGCACCTCGATCCCCTCGGGCGGCGTGTAGCCGAGCTGCTTCAGCAGATCGAGCCCGCTTCCAACATAGCCCGCGGCGAGCAGGAGCGCGACCAAGGCGCCGCCCGCCCCCTGCATCGCGAGGCGGTTGTACAGTTCCTTGAAGCTTTCGGCGAAGCGCTGCTGGAATTCCACCGATCCGGCGTGCAGGCCGAGGACATCGAGCAGTATCTGATGACGGTCGCCGTCCGGCTTGCCGATGTACGACACCCGCGACATCAGCGGCTCGAGATCGGCCTCGACCTTGCGCAACAACTGATACAACCGCGTCAGGAACCGAAGTTCCGGATCATCCGGCGCGTGCGCGGCCCCGACTGCGACGTTCGCCCCCGCGAAGATCCACTGGATGCGCGAGCGCGGCGTCGCCGGCAGGATGCCGTAGGGCTGACGACCGACGCGGATCGTGGGCATCGGCCCGCGTGCCGACACGTGCCGGACGAAGAAGTCGCGGGTCCGCTCCACCGTCGAATCGTCGAAGACCGGATGAAGCATGCTCTCCATGAAGTAACCGAGCGTGGCCGGCCACAGCGCCGTGTTCATGGCGCGGGCGTCGTTGACGTCGTGGCGATGGTAGAAGGGGATCGCCGCCAGCGCGGCCGGATCGAGACCGAGCGTGGCGGCGAGGCAGCGTCCGTCTGTCCGCTCGAACCATCCGTCGGGGTCCAGGGGCGGAGTGCCGAAGTAGTGATCGAAGCTGACGTCGGACTCCTCGCGCCAGCTGTAGGCGGCGCCCTCGCCCTCGACGTTGTTGGTCGGCTGGCCCTGCGGCAGGATCGAGAACCCCGCCTTCGACTGATGATGATGGGTGAACAACTGCTCCAGCGCGACCCGGCCGGCGTCTGCATCGGCCCCGAGCCGCACACCGAGCACCATCAACTGATCGAAGCCACGGCGGAAGGCGGGCGGCGTTAGCGGCACCCGGAATCCCATGCCGATCTCGACGGCGCGGTCGAAGTTGCGCACCCATTCGAGCTCCGGACCGAACTTGATGTCGTCGCCGTCGTGCGCGACCGATGCGTCGTCCGTTCCGGTCGGCGACGGCGTGACCGGCAGCGGCGATGGAATCGGCTTTCCGAGCTGCTCGAGTTCGAGCGTTCCGCCGTTGTAGCCGAGCAGGACGAGGCGATCAGGCAAGGTCCGGGCGGTCGCCGGCTGCGACCAGCCGATCTCGCGCATCGGCGTGGCGTCCGCGGCGGGAAACTCCAGATACGCGGCGATGACCGTGGTGGTCGTGCGATCCGCGCCCTCGGGCGGCGCGTCGGCGAGATTCCGCGGCCGGTACGCCTCACGGACCGCCGCGGCGCGCTCGGCGCCGAGCGCGTTGTCCAGCGCGGCGATCGCGTTCATCTGCGCGGCCGCATCCGTCCCCGCGCGCCACAGCGCCGTCCAGAACGTGCTGACCGCACCTCGCTCGGGATCGACCAGCGGCGCGCTGGTCACCACCGTCAGGATCACGGTCGGCACGCCTTCCACCCTGGCCGGTCGCGCGGCCTCGTTGAGCGGGCGATGAGTCTGGGTCACGTAGTAGGACCGCCCCGAGCCCTGTCCGCTCAGCAGCGTTCGCCAGGCGGCCCGCTCCCCGGCGGTGTCGCGGTTCGCCCGCCAGACGTCGGCCCAATAAGCCTGGGCGCGCTTCACCTCGTCTTCCGACAACGCCTCCTCGAAGCTGTCGACCGCGATGTCGTCCGGATAAGCCCGGACCCACAGCTCGTCGCGGTCGCCGCCGAATTCCGTCGCTTGCTTGAAGCGCGTTTCGATCCGCAGCGGCATCAGCAGGATCGGCGTCTGATCGGACAGCAGGCCGATGTTGCGGCGCGGGTCGGTGAAGTTCGCGAACAGCCCGATATTGCGGACCACTTCGTCCTTCGCCACCTTCAGCGCACCGCCCAGCCGCTCGATCTCGGAGGCCGCCGCCTTGATCTCCTTGTCGATCGCCGCCAGCGCCGGATCGTCGGCGCCCTTGCTGACGCGCTCGGCCCGTGCGCGGTCGCGGATCAGCCGCGCGCGGGTCTGGCGAAGCCGGCCGATCTCGCGCGACGTCGCATCGACCGCGGCGCGCGACGCTTCTAGCTCCTTGCGGATATCATCGAACTCGGACATTTCGCCTCCGCCGCCCCCTGTCGTGTCCGCTGCGCGATCAGTTCGGCAGCATCTCGCTGCCGTGCACCGCGACCAGCACGGGAACCTGGTAGAGGATGTAGGCGAGCTCCGCGGAGTTGCTGTCCGGATGCCAGCGTAGCGCCTTGTCCTCGTCGTACTGTTGTTTCTTCTCCTGCAGCTCCGGCGCCACCGGATCGTCCAGGGTGAGCGTCGGCCCGCCCGGCCTGATCTGCAGAAAGCCCTTGTCGGCGTCGGACAGCACGTCAGGCCAGGCGAGGTCGTTCCAGACGTTGAGCGGCCCGTCGCGAGAAATATCAAGGCCGAAGCGCGGCTCGCCGGGCCGCTCCTTGATGACGAAGAACCAGCCCGGCGCCGTCGAATTGCCGCGGCCGGTGCCTCCCTTTGCCTCCTTCGAGGTCAGGTCGAAGCCAATGAAGGTGATGTCGGGATCGACCTTGGCTTCGTAGAGCGGTGTGCGCAGGCGGTCTTCCACCGGACCGTCGGTCTCCAGCACCCGCTCGACGCGGGGATTGATCGCGCCGCCGTCGTCGCGCTGCCAGCGCGCCTTCTGGGCGTAGATCACCGCGGTGGGATATTTCTTCAGCAGCTCGCCGCGGATGACGAGGACGACTTCCTCCTCGTTCTCACCCGGCTTCTCGCGATGGTCGTGATCGCCTAGCTTGGAGAACAGCGACCAGGTGTGGAGCGGCGGAATATCGCGGAGCTTTTCGCGCAGTTCGTCCTTCGACAGGCCCTCCCGGTCGATCACGCCGCTCGGGTCCCAGAATTGGCGGAAGCAGCTGCCGCGCTGGTCGGTGGGATATTCACGCCACAGCAGCTCGCGGGCGAATTCATGGTTGAGGCCGACCATGTAGGCCTCGATGAAACGCTGATTGGTCTCGAGCAGCGTGATCGTGTTCTGCGGAATCTTGTCGATGTTCGGCAGGAAGTGCTCGTCGGACAGGCCGAGAAGCGGCTTGTACATCGGCAGGTCGATTTCCGGATATGCCATCACCGGCTTGAACACTTCCGGCTGCAGCAGCGTCGCGATCCCGTTGATGGCCAGCACTCGCGGCGGAATGGCGATCGAGGAGAAGGTGAAGGCGGGCACCGTCTTGTCGGGATCAATCGCAGCGAAGGTCGACGCTCCGAGCGCGGCGATGTCGATCGGCTTGCGCAACGGCGGCTTGCCGAGATCGGCGCTGACCGTGAGCAGCCGGTTGAGGTCCTTGAGGGCTAGTTTGAAGCGCGCCGCCTCCGGACTGTCGGCGGACGAAGCGCCGCCGACCGGCTCAGGCGCGGCGGGATCGGGATCGCGGATGGTGAAAGACGGAAAGCCAGGCAGCGCGTCGATGATGTCGGGCGAAGCCCCTTGCGGCAACACGCCGGTCGCGATGCCGGCCTGCTTCTCCAGCCGCACCAGCCATCGGAACAGCGCCAGCGCCGCTACCGCGACCATGATCGCGAGCGGAATGGCGACGGCCAGCAGCAGCACGGCGACCAGCAGCAGAACGACCAGTAATACCCACTTCGCCCAGCGGTGCTTGGCGAGCCAGTCGGTCAGCTCCGCGGGCAGCGACTTCGGCTGAAGCTGCGCGGCGACATCCTCCACCGCCGGCAAGGCTTCCGGGGTGACCCGCGGCGGCGCCGCGCTGACCTCGCCGCGATTGATCTTCTCCAGCAGCTCTTCGGCGCCTTTCGGCGAGTCGAAGCCGAGCGTCGCCGCGATGTGGTCGCGCGGCCGGACCGCGCGCCGGAACGGCGCAGACAGCGCCGCGCGGGGCACCGTGCTTTCCTTGAGCCGATGGCGCAGCGTGAAGCCGTCGGCGATCACCCGGCGCTGCACCGGCGCCATCATCGTGAGCCCGCGTTCCGCGCTGAGATCCTTCAGCGGCCCGAGATGGCGCGCATGCCAGATCGCGGCCGCCGCCTTGGCGAATTGCGCCAGCCTGATCCGCCGGTTCGCCGCGAGGATGTCACCGACCTGGTCCCAGGCGGCGTCCATATAGGCCTCCTGGTTCTTCTGCACGACCGCCGTGCCGAACGCGGCGGGAACGCGAAACCGCGGGTCCAGATTGAGCTCGTGCACCCAGTTGCGCGGCTGCGGCGCGTCGCTGCCGTCTGCCTCCTCAAGCAGCCGTTCGGTGAGCGCGTGCCAGCGGCCGTACAGCGGCGGCGTGATCACCGGGTCGGGCGCGCCTTCGCGGGCATAGTCGTCGGTCAGGTTGACGAAGCCCGCCAGCGCCTTCTCGAATTCGTGCGCGTAGGGTTCATCCCAGCCCTCGTAGGCCGCAGCCTCCGCCTCCTGCGCGCCGGTCAGCGCCTCGTCCGGCACCTTGAGCGCGCCGCCGAGCCGCAGCACCCCGTGGAGCCCGGCGACCGCGATGGGCGGCATCCCGGAGCCGGGCGTCTGCGTGTCCATGTCGCGGCGGCCGAGCCGCGAGTCCGGCGGACGCGGCTTCAACAGGCGGACGAGGTACTCGAAATCGCCCACCGTCCCAGTCTTGAAGTACCACCGCTTGTACACCGGATGCAGCGTCGGGAACGGCCGGTCGGTATAGTCCGCCCAGGCCGACAGGGTGGCGAAGAGTGCGGGATTCGCCGCCGGCGCAATTCCGAGGCCGGCGAGACGGCCGCTCTCGAAGGTCGGCACCACGAATGCATGGTAGGACGTATTCGGCTCCAACTGACGCGGCGACAGGACGCGCGAATAGGCGTAGTCCGGATTGCTGGCCAGCAGGCTCTCCAGTCGCGCCCTCGCCTGGTCCGCATTGGTCGATTCCACCACGCCGTCCTGCTGGATCAGGTCGCGGTTGACGTGGACGTGCGCCCAGGCCCAAAGCTGGTCGGCGGGCGGGAATACCGAGGCCGGATCGCCCGTCACCTCGATCGCCGGCAGCGGCCGCGCCGACGACACCGCGACTTCCTTGAACTCCTCCACCTCGAGCACTAGGAGTGCGAGCCACGGGCGCAGCCGGTGGCGCGACTCGTCCGGCGCCGCTGGCGTGTAGCGCCACGGAAAATCCTCGTCGTAGAACTCAACGAAGGGCAGGTAGTTCGGCTCGAAATTGGTGATCCAGTCGCGCGGCTCCACCTTCACCACCGCCTTCGGATCGATGCCGACGATGTCGCCGGGACCATAGAGCGCGACGTCGCGCGAAATCGTCGCCGTCAGATCCGTGTCGCCCTGGACCGGCCGCCCGGCCAGCGACAAGTCGACCTTGATCGTCGCGCGCAGCGACACCGAGTTGTCGTTGTCGGCCGCCGTGATGTTGTTCGCCACGCCGAGCCGCAGCCAGGGTAGGAAGGAATAGGTGCCGATCGTATCGCTCATCCCGTCCCTCCCCGCCGCCTCGCCGGATCGCCCGCCATCATCGTGCCTCCGCTACGCCGCGCGCTTCATCTCGTGCGGGCGCACGATATGGGCCTCGCTGGCGAAGTTCGGATTGCTCCGCGTCTCCGCCGCCATGAATTCACCGGCGCTGGCGCGCGATTGGAACGACGCAGGCGCGCCGGCGATCGGCGAATTGTCGGCCAGGCTCACCACCACATAGGACGCCTGATCGACCGCGATCTTGTCGTCGAATGCGTGCTTCAGATCGCGCGACTTCGCCGAGATCTCGGACCGCGCCACGGCGTTGTTGGCCAGGAAGTGCGTGAACAGCCCGGAGATGAGCGTGACGAAGCGCCGGCGTGCCCGCTTGAAATTGTTGTCGACGATGATCTCTTCGTAGCGGGCGATGCGCTTGGTGACATAGCTGGTCCTTGCCTGGTTGCCAGTGACCGACAGCTCCAGCCCCGCCTCCTCGGCCTCGTAGTCGGACGCGCTGAGCTTCTCGCCGTCCTTGAGGTCCTTGAACTGGGCGATCGCGAACGACTCCCGAATGGTGGCGCGCTTCTCGATTCCCGACGTCGCGGTCGCGACGGAGAAGTAATTGGCGTCGTCCGGGCGCTGCGCGCCGATCTTGTCGAGGGTGATGCCGAGCGGGATCGCACGCTGGGTGATCTTGAGCGAACCGACCGGATGCAGGACAAGGTCCGAGCCCGCGTCCACGGTCTTGAGCGTCACCAACAGCCTGCTGCTGTTCTGCAGCGCGGCAGTCCAGTTCTCAGCCTTCGAGTATTCCGCCACCAGCAGGGGCAGCACGGAGACCGGCGGCAGACTGGTGTCCTCCTTGTCGCCCCAGGTGTGGGAGAAGTCGACGTCGACGTCCCAGAACAGCAGCGAGATGCTCCCGGTGCCCTCGACGTGCCAGGGCGATGTGCCTTCGAGCGAGCCGCGGAAGCGGATACTGAACAGCCCCGCGCCGAACAGCTTCACCGACAGCGAGGCAGAGATCGTGATGATGAAATAGAACGGCGAGAACTGGAACAGCGCGTCGAAGGCGAGATGGCCCTCGATGTTGGCGATCGAGACGCCGAAATACAGCTCCGCATGTGCGCCGAACTGCACGGTGTTCGACGTCACCGCGAAATAGGCGTCGACCCGGATGCGGGCCACCGGCGTGTTGAGGATGTTGATCGCGATCCGGGGGATCGGCGGGAACGGCAGCGCCGGTGGATTGTAGGCCGGGTGGAAGCCGCCGACGGAGACGATGAAAGTGGCGTCGCCGCCGAACGACGCGAGTACGCCCATGCCGCCGTCGAGCGGCATGAAGATTACGCGGGATTCGTACAGGATGGCGAAGAACCAGCCGCGCTTCTTGTCGAATTCGATCGCGCCCATGAAGGCGACCTGGATGATGATGAGCGGCAGCCGCTCGTCCGGGATCGCCACCGTCAGCTTGCCGATGATGGCGATGTTGCCGGGAATCTCGATGATGATCCCGAGCGACAGGCTGATCAGCGTCGGCGTGCCCCAGCCGAACTTCGCCATCGGGCCGATGAGGAAGGTCCCCTGCTCGGGCGGGAAGAAGGTGCGGAGGTCGGAGATGATCCGGTGCGCGTTGGCGACGACGTCGTGCGGGAATAGCACAGAGTCCAGCGAGCCGGCGCGCACGCCGTTGACTAGCGCGTCGAGATCCATCGAGCGGTTGAGCCCGACCAGTCCGCCGACTCCCAGCAGGGTGAAGCCGAAACCGAGCTGCAATCCGGGATTGAACTCGACCGTGATGATGGCGATGAAGGAAAAGCCCTTTGACCCGTCCGGCATCTTGGTGGTGATGACGCCGATTGCCGTCACCGAGAGGAAGTCGAGGATCTTCAGTTCCAGCGCGCCGGCATATTCGCCGCGGTCCGGATCGATGAAGAGATAGCCGCCGCCCTTCACCGCCCCGGCATCGATCGACAGCCCGACGCCGTTCGGTGGCTTGAACCCGAAGGATAGATCGATCGGGCCGAGATTGCCGCCGCTCCCCGGAAAAGCGAGATCGGTCCGCAGCCCGATGTTTTCCACCACCGCGACCAGCGGACCGAGCGCCGCCTTCAGCGTCGCGCCGATATCGATCGGGAGGCCGTCACCCGACGGTGTCACCGCGAGCGTCAGTCCCTGCACCTGGATCGGACCGAGGTCGATATGCGCTGGGATCTGGATCTCGAGATGCGAGGTGCCGCGGAAATACACGCCGCGCGGATAGGCGACGCCGAGGCCGAGATCGAACTCGAACCGCGTCGAGATACCCGACAGGATGGTCGAGATGAAGCCGTCCGAGCCGGACGCGTCGAGGACGAAAGCGAGGCCCTTGAGGTCCGCCTCGGCGAACACCTCGACGTCCTTGCCTGCCACCAGCGTGAAACCGCCGGCACCGCTCACCGATTGGTATTCGAGCCGCGTGCCCTCGCCGGTGCCGAGAACGATGGTCGGGCTGCCGGAGGCGGCGGAGTATTCCACTTCGACGCGCGCGGTGCCCTTGGCCGACGTCGGCGCGCCGCTGCCTGCGAAGCCGATCACCATGTCGATGCCGCTGCCCGGCCGCACCATCAGGCCGACACCGCCGGTGAGATCGAGGTCGCTCGAGATCGTCACCGCGATCGTCGGACCGAGCTGCATCCGCACCGACAGCAGCCCGCTGAAAGACGGCAGCAGCGCGAAGCCCGGCTTCTTGCTCCCGGACTTCGGCAGCGGGAACAGTCCGAGCTCGGCCGATAGCCGTCCCGCGTCGCGCGCCCGCTCGAAGAACACCAAGCGCAGCCGTTTGCGCACGGCGGCGCGCCCGGTCGGGGGGCCGCCTTCGAGCGCGAGCGCGACCCGATCCGGCACCTCCACCATCCGGACATCGAGCCCGAGCCCGGCCGCGAGGCTGTCGATCTGCCGCGCAAAGCTGGAGAAGTCGAAGCTGTCGGTGCCCCAGCCGAAGGCGTTCTCGAACAGCGTCACCGGGTCGGAGACGATCTTCGGCAGGTCCGGGAAACTGAACTTGTAGTCGATGTAGTCCGGGCGGTTGCCGGCGGGCGCGGTGTAGCGGGTGCGGATGACGCCGAGCGCCTGCAGCGCGAAACCGATGCCCGGATGATGGTTGCGCAGATAGGTGATGAAGAGATAGCCGACGAGCTGTCCCGGAAACTCGCCCTTGAAATTATCGGCGTTCAGCGTCGCCGAAAATGCACCGCCGGGCGCCGAGACGAGGTCGTCGATCGCCTGCACGACGCCGGCGATCGCCTCGATGGTCTTGAAGGCGTCTTCGAGCGATCCGGACACGACCGTCGTCTCGCCGTCGGACGCCACTTCGCCGTCGAGCGACAGCCCGCCGCCGACCAGCGCCTGGAGCCGATCGAACAGCAGCTGCAAGTCGACCGCGAGATCGGCGATCGGCTTCGGAATCACGTCGGAATCCCAGCCCAGCTTGAGCAGCAGGCCCTGGAATGCGGCCGGCGACTCCACCGCCGCCCGCAGCGGCAGCAGCAGCTTGCCGATCTCGGCGACGATCGTTTCGAGGGCGCCCGGTTCAGCCATTTTTCTTGGCCTCCGGATAGAATTCGCGGTCGACGACGTCGTGCAGCGCGGGATCGACGCGGTTGGTGATCAGCCATTTGCAGACATGGCAAAAAGTGCCGCTGTTGTTCCGCATCTTGCAGTCGCCGGCCGGACGATAGACCAGCCCGGTGAAGTTGTTTGCGCCTTCGTACAGGCCGACCAGCCGCTGCGCCTTGCATGGCGGCTTGAAATTCTGGATGTCCTTCGGGTCGTCGCCCTCGTCGTTCACATGAGCGGTGTCGGTATCCTTGTTGAGCGGCAGATGGTTGCCTGTGATGAAGTCGCGCACCTTCTTTTCCACCACATAGACCAGCGCGTCCGCATCGTCGCGGCGCGGCACGAACAGCAGCG
This sequence comes from Bradyrhizobium sp. SZCCHNPS1003, assembly GCF_032381555.1. Taxonomy (NCBI): domain Bacteria; kingdom Pseudomonadati; phylum Pseudomonadota; class Alphaproteobacteria; order Hyphomicrobiales; family Nitrobacteraceae; genus Bradyrhizobium; species Bradyrhizobium sp. SZCCHNPS1003. The sequence goes on along the minus strand of NZ_JAUHIU010000011.1, from coordinate 81,999 downwards.
AGCCTTTCGGAAACACGGGAAACGGCGCCGGCGGCAATTCCAGCCCGCCAAGCCGGATCGAGCCGAGGTTCTGGTCGATGTCGCCGATGTCGAGTCTGACGAGGTAATCGGAAGCGGTGAACGTGAGTGGCAGTTGCTGGCCGATCGCCGTGATCTGGATGCGGCGGAGAAACGCCTGCCGGCCGGCCGCCTTCGCCTGCACCCAGCGCGGGATCTGGCGCGGGTCGATCCTGACCTCGATCGAGCCACCCTGCTGGGTCGAAGCCTGGGTCAGCTTGGCCGAAAGCTGGACCCTGAGAAGTTCGAACCATTTCACCTTGGACGGATCGACCAGACGGGAGTGATTGGCGGCGTAGTTCGGATCCTGAAAGATGCCGGCGAGCGCGACGATGTTGTCGTGCTCGCTCGAAGCGGTCGCATTGTCCTCGGCGCTCGTTTCGTATTCGTCGCCGAGATTGAAGGAATGGCCGAATTCGTGCGCAACCGTGTCGATGATATCGGTGAGGTCGGCGTCGATGTCGCTGGCAGGCTTGCGCCGCATCACTTTCTTCGTCGCCGTGTTGGTCGCCGGATATTCGAAGTCGAGCGTCTTCAGGCTCTGCAGCGAATTGGCGGTCACGGTCGACTGGTTGAAATTGGTGCCGCCGATCATGTCCTCGTTGGTGATCATGGCGATCAGGCCGCGGCTGCGCTTGAAGGTGCCGTCCGGTATCCACTCGGCGCCCAGCGCGGTGTGCGGCGACGACCCGAGCCGCAGTCCGGACAGGTAGGCCATGATCGGCGCCGCAACGTTCGCGCGGCCGTTCCTAGCGAGCTCCGGCGGGTGCCGGCGCGGATCCGGGGCAAGGTGCCGTGTGGCGCTGGCCGGCTTGAAGAACTGATAGGCGCGGGCGATCAGGGGCGCGAGGTTGGCATCGCCCGCCGCATCCGCCGCCGGCATCGTCAAAGCGGCCCCGGACTTCGCCGCCTGGTCGCCCCAGCGGGAGCCGAGCATCAGGCCGTAGAAGGTGTCACGTGCCTCCAGGATGCCGAGCGATTTCTGCTTCCTCCACGCTTCGATCAGGGTGTCGTTGACCTTCGCCGCGTCGTAGTTGGGCAGCGACTGGCCCGCCCAGCGCGCCTTCAATTGCGCCGGCGTCGCAGTCTCGTTGCGGAGCGGCAGGCCGACGCGGGCCACGAGCTCGTCGACCTCGTAGATGCTCTTGTCGTCCGAAACGCTGTAATTCCACGGAATCGGTCCGCCCCTGCCGAGCTCCGAGGTCTCCTCGTCGTTGACGCGCCAGCCGCAGGTCACCGCCTGCTCTTCCGACGCCTGGAAGGCCTTGAATACGTTGAAGCTGCCCGCGAGCGTGCCGTAGGGCTCGTGGCGCTTCTGCGAGAACAGACCGTCCGCCGCTTCCTGCACGATCTTGTCGAACTTGTCCTTCTCGGACGCGCGAAAGCCCTCGGCGAGGAACAGGATGTTGTGCATCTCGGCGGCATTGCCGAGGTCGCCGGCGCGCACCGTCGAGATGTTGTCGCGAGTCTTGGCGTAGTCGACCACCTTCACCGGCAGGCTCTGGTTGACACCGAGGAAGCTGCCGTCGAGCTGGGCCGGCCCCTCGCTCACGCCCCTCAATCGTCCCTCATTGTTCGTATTTGCTACCACGAAGGTGCCGGGGCTGGCCGAGCTGAGCGTGACGAAGCCGTGCCCGGTGATGTCGCCGACGAGATCGGTCCCGGTCGGATCGTCGCTGAACAGCGCGCACAGCGTCGGCTGGCTGTGGGCGACCGTCGGATGCAGCGCCGTGGTGATCGAGGAGTTGCCGAACCACCAGCCGAGCACATCGTCGTGCACCTGGATACGCGCGACGACGTAACCGGGTCCATATTCGATCACCAAGAGATTGGTGCCGACGTCGTCGCCGGTGATGGTGCGCGCCGCAGGATCGATCGTCACGAAGCTGGTCAGCCGGGAGCCGACCGGGTTGTACGGCGCCAGGATCCGAAAATTGCAGTCCGCGGTGACGTCGGTCAGCGTGTAGGTCGTCGACCCGTTCGGCAAATCCTGGTCGAACACGCGGAACGGCAGCACTTTGGTCGCGGGCTTCTTCAGCGCGACGTGCATGTCGCAATGCGGATAGACAATGAGAGGCATGCCGGCACAACCCTCTCTCAGCCAGTAGAACTATTGGGAAGCCCGTCGCTCCCATCGGAAATCTGGCATCGTAAAGATTTTACACCCAAGCCTTCTCAATACAACCTCAACGTGATACTGTTTCGACATCCTTCTTCAATTGTCGTTTGCCGAGTGGAGCTCTCCATCGCTGAGGCCAATCGTGATGCAAAAGCCGGCGGCGTGGAGCATCTCGTTGTCCTCGTTCATCGGATAGACACGAAGGCTCAGTGGTTTCCTATCGCCAAGAAGCCATTGGAGGGCGCTGGGCTTGTAGCTGTCCCCGCGAGGTACGGGATCTATGGCGTGATCCGTTTTCTCACCCCGTCAAGCGTCTTGAGTCGCACTGCGATTGACCGCGTCTCCCATCCGTGAACGCGAACAGCGCCGGGGCCTCATTCTCGCGCTAACTTTGGCGGAGATCCTGCTCCTGCTCACGCTTACAGCCGAACTCAAGATTTGGCGGGACAGAGCTAATGCGGCTGAAGAGCAGCTGAAGCCGCTTCAGCAAGTACTGTATGTAGGTGGCGCGGTCGATATCACCGGCGTGCGGCGCTCGTTGAGCGTTTCGAACGGCTCCCAGACTTCGAAGCGGAAAAGTCAGCCCTCAAAGGGGAGGCAGCCAAGCGGGCTGAGCAATCTGAGCTGTTTAAGTCACTCGGCCTCGACAGCGCGCAGACACTCCACTCGTTTTCCACCGCGCAGGCGTCGGAAATCGGTCCCAATGATCCGCCGGCCGTTCTGAAGCGTGCGGTCGATGTTCTCAGCCCTTAGGCAAAGATCCGCAGCGGAGCCAGATCAAGCCGCTATCTGAAGTTGCCCAAAAACTTGCAACGGCGGAAGCTGAACGGGAGAGGTATCACCTCGACGTGCTCAATCTAATGCGCCGAAATGGAAACGGCCTCGCCTATCCATCTTGCTGGAGGACGCCGACGGGACAAGCGGAATACATCTTCGATATCACGTTCGGCGATCGCGGGATTCGGGTCAGCGATGCGCCCAAACCCGATCGAAAGATCCGGCTTGGAAAGATGATGGGATCATTTTATGCGTGGCATCGAGATCAATGAACGAGATTTCGCCGCGGCTACCCGGAACCTTGCCGACTGGGCGACATCCCAAAACTGCAAATTCTACTCACGCAACAGGGATGAAACCGGCCTTTCAAACAAGACGCGCTACAAGTACCTGCAGCGGACCATCGAGCAGAATTTCTATCCTTACTATTCGCCAGCTCCGAGCACGTCACCGAGAAGACCAGCATCCGCTGCCATGACCACGACTGCCGCGCCTAGCCCACCTGTAGGGTAGCTGAGCGAACCGCGGACGGAATAGTTAACACCGCCACCGCCTGACAGAGGATGATAGATGCAGAGCGAAGGCATCCAAGAATACTGTTCACTCTCGCTTCTTCGCGCTGCAGCGTTGCCAATCGGGCGAATTGAGCGCAGGCTCCTCCCCAAGCGCGCAAGTCGCATCATGGGGAGAGACGCATGAAGGAACCGGGACTCGACGGCCGCCATCGGGACAAGGATGGCGAGATCAGCAGGAAGCACGGCAATACGTTGGTCGCCACGTTGCGCAAGATCTACGGGAAGTCGTTTGCGGCCGGCTATCCGGATTCGACGAAGCTCAGTGACGTGCTGCTGCAGCTCAACGAGACGTCGCTGAGCCAGTTGCGCCGGGACCACGGCACCGGGCATTTGGATCACAAGATCAAGGAAGCCTCGAAGTGATCGGGTTTTGCTGATCGGGATCCATCGCCCGATTGGCGAGGCCGATTGGTGGTCGCAACGTTTGTTCGCTCCCGTGGTTTCGTGCGTCCCGCTACGTGGAGCGCGTCGTCTTGCATCGCTGCGCGGAGCGCCATCGCGCGTCGGAAAGCCCGGGCACCGGGCACTCCGACGCTGAATCCGACGGACGAATCCGTCCTACTTCCCCATGCTTCCCGCCTGGTTCGTGCCCGGGCCGACATTGCCCTGGCTCGACGAGGTGGAATCGCGGCCGGACTTCATGTTGCTGCCGGTGGTCTGCGACGAGGTGGTCGACGTCGCGGCGTTGTGCTTCTTGTGGTGCTTCGCTTGGGCGGCGAGCGGGACGGCGGCGAGGGTGGCGGCGACGAGGGTGGCAATGGCGAGTTGGGTCTTCTTCATGTATCCGATCTCTATCCGGTTGAACTCCACGCTCGCCCAACCCGGCTGCGACATCACGGTTCCTGCCGGGGGATCAAGCGTTGTTGTTCGATTCCGACGGCGCGCGTGAAGGTGCGATGCAGCAGCGTCAGGCCGGCGCTTGCATGGGCACGGCGCCAGGCTGCGACGTCGGCTTGGGAAACGGCCGGAAGGTCATCATCATCATGACAGCGCCGAGGCCCATCACCCACGAGCCGACATAGAGCCAAGTGTAGCTCGCAAAGCTGTCGTAGATCAGGCCGCCGGCCAGCGGGCCGGTCGCCATGCCGAGGCTGCCGGCCATCGCCGTGCCGCCGATCACCGTGCCCATGATGCCTTGCGGAAAATTGTCACGCGCGATCGCGGCGTAGAGCGGCATGGTGCCGGCATAGAGGAAGCCGAAGGTCGCCGCGACCGCATAGAACGCGGCGAGGTCGCGCACGACCACGTAGGCGAGCGCGCCGAACGCCTGCGCGAGCAGGCCGAGAACGAGTACCCGCTTGGCGCCGAAGCGGTCGCCGAGCAGGCCGAAGGCGATGCGGCCGCCGAGCCCGGCGAGCCCCTCGATGCTGTAGATCGTCACCGCCGCCATCAGCGGGATGCCGCAGGTGACGGCGTAGCTCACGGTGTGGATGATGGGGCCGGAATGCGTGGCGCAGCAGAAGAAGTTGGTGGCGAGCAGGATCAGGAACTGCGGCGAGCGCAGCGCCGCCGATCGCGTCATCTCGGCCGGCCCGGCGGCGGGACCCGACGCGACGGCGTCGCCGGGCGCGGACGATGGCGGACGGCCCACGAGCAGCGACGTGGGAATCATGATGGCGGCCACGATCGCGGCGATGCACTGCATCGCGGTCCGCCAGTCGTAGCTGGAGACGAGCCAGGCCGCGAGCGGCGACATCGTCATCGGCGCCACGCCCATGCCGGCCGAGACCAGCGACACCGCGAGGCTGCGATGGGTGTCGAACCAGCCGGTGACGGTCGCCATGACCGGCGGGAAGATCGCCGCTGTCGCGATGCCTGCGATCAGGCCGAACAGCAGTTGGAACGCCAACAGCGAGGATGTCAGGCTTGCCAGCAGCAGGCTGACGGCGAGCAGGATCGATCCGATCAGCAGCACGGGACGCGGGCCGATGCGGTCGGACAGCGTGCCCCAGCCCATGCTGGTGACGGCCATCGCCAGGAAGCCGATCGTCATCGCGGTGGAGATCCCCGCGACCGACCACCCGGTCTCGGCGGCCATCGGCTTGAGGAACACCGGCAGCGAGAACAGGCCGCCGACGGCGACGCAGCCGAGCACGCCCCCGGCCGCCACGATCACCCAGCGATAGTACGATGTGCTCATCCGCCGTCTCCTTCCCGATTGTTCGGTTGGAAGACGATCGGGACAAGGCCGAGACGACACGCGGCGATCGGATTTTTTCGCGGGCTGTGGAGCCGGCGCCTCACACCGGCGTCATGCCGTGCTGGCGCTTGGTTTCGGCGGTCTCCTCCGAGACGAGATATTCGATGAAGGCCCGCGCCGCCTCGGTATGCGCGCCGGCCTTGCACAACGCCGCCGCGAACACGGTGCCGGGCTGCAGCGACGCGGGCAGCAGGCCGACGATGTCGATGCCAGGCGCGCCGAGCATCTCGCTGAGCTGCTGGAAGCCGACCTCGACCTCGCCATCGGCGAGCAGTTTTGCAACCGGAATGCCCGGCTTGGCCTGGACCAGGCGCGACGCGCCCTCGCCTTCCAGGCCCCAGTCGCGGGCGAGCTTCTGCACGTGCGTTCCGCTCGGGCCCGTGGAGATGCCGATCGCCTTGGCATTCTCCATCGCCTTGCGCACGGCGGCCTCGTCCAACGGATCTGGCTTCGCGGCGCCCGCGCGCACCGCCATCGCCATCGGTGATTCCGCGATCTCGATGATGCTGCCGGGCACGAGATGGCCGTCGGCCTCGAGCTTCTGCAGCGCATCCGAGGCGAGCACCGCGAAGTCGAACGCTTCGCCGGCGCGGATGCGCTTGGCGGCATCGACGCCGCCGACGGATTCGATCGTGATCACCTCGCCGGTCGCCTCCTCATAGGCGGCGGCGAGCTCAGCGAGGATCTGCCTCGTCGCCATCGAGGAAATGCCGGCGGCGGTCACGCTCATGATCAGCTCCGTTCAACGATGTCGATGACGACGCCGCAAAGGCGGACGCGCACGTCTCGGATATGGCAAGCGCGGCGGCCGAGCAAGATGGTCGTCACTTGGGCACGTTGCGCTCCAGATCCTCCAGCCACGCGGTGGCGTTGCCGTCCGACGGCGCGCGCCAGTCGCCGCGCGGCGACAGGGCGCCGCCGGCGACCACTTTCGGGCCGTTCGGCATTGCCGAGCGCTTGAACTGGCTGAAGGCGAAGAAGCGCTTGAGGAACACCTCCAGCCACTTCCTGATCTCGCCGAGCGTGTAGGCGTGACGCTTGTCGGCGGGAAAGCCCGGCGGCCAGGCGCCGTCGCCCGCATCTTTCCAGGCGTGATGGGCCATGAAGGCGATCTTCGAGGGGCGCATGCCGTAGCGCAGCGTGTAGAACAGGTTGAAGTCCTGCAGCTCATAGGGGCCAATCGCGGCCTGCGTGCTCTGCGGCGTCTCGCCCTCCTTCACCGGCACCAGCTCCGGCGAGATCTCCGCTGAAAGCACCGCCTCGAGCGTGCGGTCCACTTCGGCGGAGAACTGATGCGAGGCGATCACCCAGCGGATGAGATGCTGGATCAAGGTCTTCGGCACGCCGGCATTGACGTTGTAGTGCGCCATCTGATCGCCGACGCCATAGGTGCACCAGCCCAGCGCGAGCTCGGAGAGATCGCCGGTGCCGAGCACGAGGCCGCCGCGATCATTGGCGAGGCGGAACAGGTAGTCGGTGCGCAGGCCCGCCTGCACGTTCTCGAAGGTGACGTCGTAGACCTGTTCGCCGCGGCCGAAGGGATGGCCGATGTCCTTCAGCATCTGCGTCGCGGCGGGGCGGATGTCGAGCTCGGCGGCACTGACTTGAAGCGACGTCATCAGCGCATGCGCGTAGGACTTGCTTTGCGCGCCGGTCGCAAAGCCCGGCATCGTATAGGCGAGGATGTTGGTGCGCGGCAGGCCGAGCAGGTCCATCGCCTTGGCGGCGACGATCAGCGCATGCGTGGAATCGAGCCCGCCGGAGACGCCGATCACGATGCGCTTTGTGCCGGTGGCGCGCAGCCGCTGGACGAGACCCGCGACTTGGATGTTGTAGGCCTCGTAGCAGTCCTGATCGAGCCTCGCCGGATCACTCGGCACGAACGGAAAGCGCTCGATGCTGCGCATGAAGCCGATGTCATCGAGGGTCGGCTGCAGCTCGAAGCCGATGCGGCGGTAGTGCACGCCGGCGCGTTGCGCGCGCGCATTGTCGTCGAACGTGCCCATCAGCGCCCGCTCCTGACGCAGCAGATCGAGATCGATATCGGCGAAGATGGTCTGGCCGATCTGGCGGAAGCGCTCGCTCTCGGCCAGCAGCACGCCGTTCTCGAAGATCGAGGTCTGGCCGTCCCAGGCGAGATCCGTGGTGGATTCGCCGACGCCCGCCGCCGCATAGACATAGGCTGCGAGGCAGCGCGCCGAGGTCGAGCGGCACAAGAGTGAGCGTGACTCGGCGCGGCCGACCGTGATCGGGCTGCCCGAGAGATTGGCGAGCACGGTGGCGCCGGCGAGCGCCAGCTCGGACGCCGGCGTCACCGGAATCCACATGTCCTCGCAGATCTCGACGCCGATGACGAGCCCGGCGACGTCAGCGGCGGCGAACAGCAGATCCGTGCCGAACGGCGCCATGGTCTCGGCGACCTCGATCATCTCGCCGCGGATGCCGGCGCCGGAGGCGAAGTGACGGCCTTCGTAGAATTCGCGATAGGTCGGCAGGTAGCTCTTCGGGATGACGCCGAGTACCTCGCCGCGATGGATCACGACGGCGCAATTGTAGACGCGATGCGCAAAGCGCAGCGGCGCGCCGACGATCATGACCGGCATCAGGTCGTGCGAGGCTTCGACCAAGGTGAGCAGGCCGCGCTGGACGGCGTCGAGCAGCGGATCCTGCTTGACCAGGTCCTCGATCGCGTAGCCGGACAGGCAGAGCTCTGGAAACACCGCGACCGCCGCCCCCTGGTCATGGCAGGCGCGCGCCGCCGCCAGGATCGCCGCCGCGTTGGCGGTGGGGTTGGCGACGCTGGAGGCGGTGACGCAGGCGGCGACGCGGGCAAAACCGTGCCGGTAGATCGAATGGAAATTCATCGTGGCAGTCCATCTCCTGTCACCTGATCATACGACATGGACCATGACGGGAGCCATAACAAGGGCGGCAGGCCAGCACCGCCAGGGGCGCAGGCTGTGACCTCCGCACGCGTCATTTGAATTGCGCGGGCCACCCGGCGCCGGGTAACTCGGAGACTCGCTTCTTCGCGCCATCCGGGTGAACGGCATCCATGAACCTCTTCGTCATCGGCTTCGGCTACACCGCGCAGCGCTTCGTCGAACTGCACCGCGGCGCGTTCGCGCGCGTCGGCGGCACGGTGCGCGGCGCCGACAAGCGCGCGCAGCTGGCGCCTGATGACATCGACCTGTTCGACGGCACGGCGCCGGCCGCGACGCTGGCGAAAGCCGCGGGCGCCGACGTCGTGCTGATCTCGGTGCCTCCGGGAGCCGGCGACGACCCGGTGCTGGCCACGTTCGGCGACACCATCACGGCAGGGCGCGCGCGCCGCGTAGTCTATCTCTCGACTGTCGGCGTCTATGGCGACCATCAGGGCGGCTGGATCGACGAGGACACGCCGCTGGCGCCTGAGCACGACCGGGTGCAGGCCCGGGTCCGCGTCGAGCAGGACTGGCGCGCGCGGATCGGCGACCGGCTCGCGGTGCTCCGGCTCGGCGGCATCTACGGGCCGGGCCGCAATGCGCTGGTCGAGCTGCGGGCCGGGCGGGCGCGGCGCATCGTCAAGCCGGGACAGGTGTTCAACCGCATCCATGTCGATGATGCGGGCCGCGCGATCATGGGCGCGATCGAGCGCCGGCAAGGCGGCGCCTGGAACATTGTCGACGACGAGCCGGCGCCGCCGCAGGATGTCATCGCCTACGCCGCCGCGCTGATGGGCATCGCGCCGCCGCCCGAGCTGCCGTTCGACCGCGCCGAGCTGTCGCCGATGGCGCGGAGCTTCTATGCCAGCAACCGCCGCATCCGGAACGTCCGCGCCAAGCAGGAGCTCGGCGTCGACTTCGCTTACCCGACGTATCGTGCCGGGCTCGACGCGCTGTGGGCCGCGGGCGAAGGGCGCTGAGGCGAGATTTCTGGGGCCGGGCGGGAAACCTTTCCCGCCACCGACGATTGCAACGAACAAAGATTGTCATGCGGGTTTGACGTAACTGCACGTCGTGCGCCCCTCACACGACGGATGTTCGACGTGCAAGGCGATCAACCCATCAGCTGGCTGATGTTTCACGCTCGCGGCCGCGATCATCATTGCCGCCGGCGCGTTCCTGGCCTTCCTGCGCTCGCGACACAACCGCGAGATCGCGGCGGGCCCGGCCGGACCTGCGCACCGCGCCCGCGTCGTCGCCGACTGGAGCCGGTGCCGAGAGCGGCGGGCATCCGGAGGCCAATCCGCCGGCGAGGTAAAAAATACCCCCTGGAAGCAAGAAGGCCGCGCAATGGGCGGCCATCTTGACGTTCAACCCGGGTGGATCGCCCCGATCAGATCGCGGCTGCGACCTTGTCGAGGCCGATGGTGCGCGCAAGCCGCCGCACTTCGTCCTTCTGGTCCTCGCGCAGCTGCCACAGCAGCGGCATCGCGGCCGACTTCAGCTGTTGCACCTCATCCGAATCCGGATCGATCGCCACCGCGCCCGGCTTCGCCGCGCCCTGGCGGCCGGCGTGGATCTTGCGCGCGACGGCGCGCAGCGCCGTCTCGACCGCCGGCCAATAATATTCCTGGCTCGACGACAGCCGCAGCCGCTCCTTGATGCCCGCGATCTGGCCGTCCGACAGCAACGAATAGGCCTTCTGCACCTCCGGCTTCAGCGGCGCCGGGGCCGGCTCGCTCCTGGCGAGAATCTTGGACTTCGGCACCACCGGCTCGGCAGCGACGACGGCCGACGCCTTCGCCATTTCCGGCTCGGACGGCGCATAGGCAAAGGCCTGACGCAGCGTCGCCTTCGACGGGGCACTCGGCTGCTGCACCTCGGGAGCCGCAAGTGTGACCATCGCCAGGCGGTCGCCCTTGGCTTCACGGTTGGAGATTGGGCTCTTCGCCACCACAGGCGGCATCATCGCACCGGCCGAAGGCACGCTGTCCCGCATCAGGACGCTTGTCACGGCCGCGCCTGCGATCAGCACGCCCAGCACAGCGACAAAAGCGATCGACTTCGTCACGCAATTCTCCGTATCCCGGCGGAAAGCCGCAGCTTGCCGAAAAGTGGGAGTTAATTAAGGCTTTACGATGCCACAGAAACACAGAGGCCACCATTCTGCCCTGTGAACATGACGGATATTTTTTTACGCCGCCGAATACAGCTCGGCCGGCATCAGCAGGTCGTACGCGGCCTGGATGTCGGCGACGATGTCGGAGGCTTCCCAAAGCGCCGCCGGTTCCACCGAATGCAGGCTGATGGTCCAGTTCCCACCACGAGCGGTGCGGGGAACGCTCATGATGTCGAACTGGACGTTACGGCACAGCGGATGCCGCTGCAAAGCATGCCCGACGCGGATCCGGATCTCCTCGAGAGTCGCCCGCTCCTTGTCCTGCCGTAGCCCGATGCCCATCGCACGATTCCGCCAAGTTCAAGCTCCGCGGATTGTGGGACCCGATGGTTAATGGTGCCTTAAGGACACACATCACGTTTTCTCTCATGATCGGGGGCCACCCGCGCCGCCGTACTCATCAGCCGTGCGCGCGACCAGCACGGCGACCGACGGGATGTCGGTGACCCCCGAGGTCGCGTGCCCCGCGCTCCAGATGTCGCGCCAGCGTCTCGGCCGCGCCTCGCGCGCGGCGATGTCGATGTCGCTGCCGATCTCGATCGCGCCGCGCGCCGGCAACGCTTCGGGATCGAGCCCGGCCGCGACGATCGACGGCCGCAGCATGCTGGTCGGCAGGCCCGTGAACGCCGAGGTGAGCAGCACGTCGTCGGCCGAGCTTGCCACCAGCATCGCCTTGTAGCGATCATCGGCCATGCTTTCGCGCGTGGCGATGAACTTCGTGCCCATATAAGCGAGATCGCAGCCGAGCACTTCGGCCGCCCGCAAGGCCACGCCGTCGCTGATGCCGCCCGCGAGCACGATCGGCCCGGCGAAGAACGCCCTGACCGCGCGCACGAAGGCGAACGGGTTGAGCCAGCCGGTCTGGCCACCCGCGCCGGCCGTGAGCAGCACCAGCCCATCGGCGCCGGCTTCCACCGCGCGCTCGGCATGACGGATCGAGGCGACGTCGGCCAACACCAGCGCGCCCGCATCATGCAAGGGCGCAACGACCTTCGCCGGCGAGCCGACCGATGTGATCACGATCTCCGGCCGGTGCCGCAATAGCACCGCGAGATCGTCCTTCAGCCGCGCGTTGGAGTGATGCACGATCAGATTCGGGCAGACCGGCGCAGTCGCCGCCCCGCTGGTATCGCTGCTGCGCGCAAGCCGATCCGCAATCCGGAACAGCCAGGCGTCGAGCTCGTCGGGGGTGCGACAATTGACCGTCGGGAACGCGCCGATCACGCCGTTGGCGCAGGCCGCGCTCACCAGCTCGATTCCCGACACCAGAAACATCGGCGCTGCGATCAGCGGCAGGCGCAGCCGCGTCCGCAGCCCGGCCCATCGAGTCTCCTGCACGGCGCGTCCTCCCTGATCTCTGTTCGGCTCAGGGATAACGACGCAGCCGCATGCGATCAATCGTTGCCGAAGAAGCTGAAGCGCGGCCCCTCCATGCCGACCGGCTGCGCCGCATAGGTGCGCGGCGTCGTATCCTCGCGCACCGCCTGCTCGACGGCGCGCAGATCCTGCTCGCGGCGCTGGCGCCGGCGCTCGACATATTGCCGGTGCCGGTCGGCGCGGCGCTGCTCGGCGACGCGCTTGCGCTCGGCCCCGCGCGCCTTCAGGTCCGCGTCCTGAACTTTTTCTGCGGCCTTCTCCTGGAGCTTGGCCTGGGCTTCGTCGGACGTGGTGGCCGGGGTGGTGGCCGCCACCGCAGAAGCCGCGGGCGCAGCGTTCGCGTCCGGCGCAGCCGCCTGCTGCGACGGCGCGGGACTGGCCGAGGCCGACATCGCAGGCGCCGTCTCGGCTGCTGCAGGCGACACCTTGATCGGCGTCGTCGCAGCCGCCTGCGTCGCCGCAAGATACGCGGTGGCGGTCGGACTTGGCGACGGCGCGTCCGGTCCGGAGCGCTCGAGCTTGGTCGATTCCATCACCGGCGATCTCGGATGCATGCCCTCGGCCAGAATGAGCCCACCGCCGAGACCGGCCGCGACGGCGATGGCGACCGTTCCGGCTCCTGCAAAAAAGGCTGTCGAGGTGCGCATGGCCTTGCTCCTTAATTCTTCGGCCGGGCAACGCGGGGCGCGCTGCGATGTTCCGGGAACGGCAAAGCGCGCCTTGAGCGCGAGGCACTTTCTGATAGCGTCGGCAACAAGCCATGCGACGCCACAACGATCGCGGCCTCCCGGGAGGACGTTCCATGAGCCATCAGCTTCACACGTTTCCAGTCGTCTGCGAGCAGACCCTGCTCACCCTGTCGCGTCACCCCTCGCGCACCGCTTTCAGCTGGCCCGGCGGATCGCTGTCGTATCAGGGCGCGATCGACCTGATCGGGCGCATGCAGAGCGTGTTCATGCGCCTCGGCCTTTCGCCGGGAACACGTGTCGCATTGCTCACCGCGAACCGCGCCGATACCTGGTGCGCCGGCACCGCGGCACAGCTGTCGCGGCTCGCCATCACCTGGCTGCATCCGCTCGGATCGCTGGAGGACCAGCTGTTCCAGCTGTCGGATTCGGAATCGCAGGTGCTGGTGATCGATGCGGCAGCGTTCCGCGACCGCGGCGGTGAGCTCGCCGCGCGCGCCGACGGCCTCCGTCACGTGTTCACGCTGGGGCAGGCCGGCTATGGCGCTGACCTGCTCGCCGCAATCGAGCAGGCCGGCCACGCCACCGCACGCAATTTCGCCACGCCCGACGACATCGCGACCCTGAACTACACCGGCGGCACCACCGGAAAGTCGAAGGGCGCGCTGCGCCATCACCGCGAGTATGGCGGCTTCGCCACCGCGATCCTCGCCGATTTCGAGATTCCGGAGCGTGCGCGCTACCTGACGGTGGCGCCGATCAGCCATGTCGCCGGCACCAAGGTGCTGCCGACCCTGATGCGCGGCGGCACCGTGCACATGCTGAAGGGATTCGATCCCGAGGCCGTACTGGCGACCATCGCCCGCGAGCGCATCGACTTCACGCTGTTCGTGCCGACGATGATCTACGTGCTGCTCGATCATCCCGCGTTGGCTAGGACCGATCTCTCCTCGCTCGAGCTCGTGCTGTACGGCGCCTCGGCGATGTCGCCGACGCGGCTCGTCGAGGGCATCGAGCGCATCGGCCCGGTGTTCTCGCAGCTCTACGGCCAGACCGAATGCTATCCCGTCTCGGTGCTGCGCAAGGCCGATCATGATCCGAAGCAGCCGGAGCTGTTCCTGTCCTGCGGCTTCCCGATCGCGGCCTGCGAGGTCAAAATCCTCGACGACGACGATCGGGAGGTCGCGCAGGGCGAAGCGGGCGAGATCTGCGTGCGCGCGCCGCATGTGATGGCGGAGTATTGGAAGCGGCCGGACACCACGGCGGAAACGTTGAAGAACGGCTGGCTGCACACCGGCGACATCGCTCGCCGCGACGAGCGCGGCTACATGTACATTCTCGACCGCAAGAAGGACATGATCGTCTCCGGCGGCTTCAACATCTTCCCGCGCGAGATCGAGGACGTGCTGACGCAGCACGCCGACGTCGCGATGTGTGCGGTGGTGGGCGTGCCCGACGACAAATGGGGCGAGGCCGTCACCGCGATCGTGGTGCCCCGCGCCGGCGCGCAGATCGACGCTGCCGAGCTGATCGAGCTCGTGAAGGCGCGCAAGGGCTCGGCCCATGCGCCCAAGAGCATCTCGTTCGTCAAGGAGCTGCCGATGACCGGCGTCGGCAAGGTCGACAAGAAGGTGCTGCGCGCACGGTTCTGGGAGGGCCGCGGGCGGATGGTGGGGTAGCGGCATCATCAGCTCCCTCGATCGCCACCATCATTGCGAGGCGCTCTTGCGCCGAAGCAATCCAGGGCCGCGGATGAGGCCCTGGATTGCTTCGCTCCGCTCGCAACGACGGCAATCCAGACTCGCGGCTTTGCAATGCCGATGGAAGCTCTCGCCCGTAGCCGCCGCGCTCCGCTGTCGTCCCGGGCAAGCGAAGCGCGACCCGGGATCCATAACCACAGGGCAGCGTCGTAAGCGCTGACGTCGCGACCCGCGTGCCTCGACCATCGTCCTGTGATTATGGGTCCCGGCGTTCGCCGGGACGACAGCCTTTGTGTGGCGCGATACTCGCCTGCGATCCGCTGTCTCCAAACAACACTGAATGCGTTGCCCCCATTGCAGACATGACATTGCTGCCTCGCGGCGCATCTGCGTCCGAGTCTTGCTGGTGTCGTTCCCCTCCAACTCACGGAGGGTGCAGGGAAGGCCAGGCCTCGACCGAGGCCTGCGGTCCGCGTGCAGCAAAAAAGCACGCGGCAGAACCACAGGTTCGGCCGGATAGACCCGGCCTTCCCTGCGCGATGGCTTTACGATTTATACGCAGTCTCCTCGGTGACCGGCTTGTTTGCCACCGTGGCGACAACGCGTTTCACGCGTTGCGCGGACCTCAGCGTCGGGAGGCCAGGACCCTGCGACTTCACCGTCCGCGACGTGGCGTACGTCGGCATGCCCAAAGCATGCTGCGCCCCATCGCGGCCACCGCATCCCACCCCAACGCATCGTGACGTTCGCGAAGCGCCCCTCGTCAATGAAGCGGGATGCGGAGAAGAGACCATTGATTTCGGAAAATGAAAAGTCGAATATTTTTCGCTCCGCATCTGGACAGCCCAAATCAGCTTGATCGCGCGAGCGAATTTCGTCTTTGCGCGCGCCGCTGCGGACGCCCGACCTGCGCCGGAAGGTATCGATGGGGAAGCAAGCCTGCTCGTCGGCCAAATCAACCTCGCTGCGGCACAACGAATCCCACGCGACGCGCAACAGAGGGCCCAACGTAAAGCCGGTCTGCACTCCGACCCGCTGTCGTGCCGAACAAACGAAGCCGGACGATGTGCAGGCATCGGCGCGTTCGCGCGACCCAGGACCGATACCACAGGACGTGGCGAGCCCAGATGCATCAACGCGCGTGCCTCGAATATGGCCCTGGGGTTATGGGTTCCGGCGTTCGCCGGGACGACACTGATTTTGTCGAACGAGCGTCCGAACACGACAACCATCTCACAACGCCGCGAACGCAGCGCGCGACGGTGCGAGCGGCAACCAGTCCGGGATGCGGCGCTTGGCAAGCCAATACGGTCGCCACAGCCTGCGCCAGGTGGCGAGATCGAGCGGGGCCTGGCGCCATTTGATCCTGCCCGTCTCGATCTGCGGCAGGTCGTGCAGGTGCAGCCACCGCCGTGCGATCCACCACAGCTCGCGCGGCGCGGCGGCATTCCCGGGGCCTTCGAGCTGGATGATGTTGAGCAACGGATCATGACAATGGAGCCCGGTCTCCAACGTCGCGACGCGCTCGCCATTGCGCCAGACGCTCCACAGCCGCGAGCGGTTATGGGCGATGTCGTCATCATAGGTGCGGACGCAGTTGCGCATGACGACCGCTTCCTCGACGATGGCCGGGATGTCATCGAGCGGCCTGAATTCATAATCACCCACACGGCCCGGGTTGAGCCACATGTTGCGGATCGGCCGCTGACCGATGTTGAGGTGCAGCGTCGTGTTCGCTCGCCAGGCGAAGGCGGCTGTCCGTGCGGCGTCGAGCTTCATGGCCGGAGTCCACGGCCGTTCGATGAGCTCGCGGCCGAAGCAGCCGGGCTGTCCCGAGAACCAGATCCACAGACCGAGCAGATGCATGTGATCGCGCTTCGGCGCCCGCAGATACTCGCGAGCGATCCAGACGGCGGCGGCCTCATGCGCCAGCGCCGCCATCTCCGCCACGAGCTGCAGCCAGGTCGGCATCAGCTTCGGCGAGCGCGGCAAATGGTTGCCGATCTGCCGCCGGAACAGCTCGCCGTTTGGCAATGGTGGGATCGGACGGACGAACGCCTCCGGTGGCAGCTTGCGCAGCCAGAGCGGCAGACCGGCCGCGGCCGCCGCCTCGGCCAGCGGACGCCCCGCGATCACGCACGCGATCGCCCGCTCCGGATCGACATCCGGGCGCGGCACCGCCAACGCGAACAGCAGCGCCGGAAAGCTCAACGCGAGGTCGGCAAGATGAGGATGTCGCATCGCGCATGCGCGCACGCGGGATTGCAGACGAGACGAATAGCGCCGCAGCCGGCGTTCGCGCAGGTCGGAACGCTCCGGCTCCCGGCGGGGAGTCAGCAAGAGATTTGATGTCATGACACGACGGTTCAAGCGCAGGCCATGAGGGCCTGCGGGCTTTTCGATGAGATGCGAAAGGGTCAAATCATGGCCGGGACAATCATCCCGGTCGGCCGCGTCAATGATCGCGCAGCGAACCCGGGAAGCGCGTGAGTCTGGACATCGTCGCCTCCTGCGTTGAAGTTGGGATGCGCTGAACTAGCGTGTTTCTCGGCAGAGCGCAACCATGGCTGCCGCCTCCTCCCAGCCCGATGCACACGGGTCATCGTTGCGAAAGGTTGTCGGCGACCGGCACCGCCGTCGCGGGCCCTCCCGAAACGACGAAGCGATCCAGGCCTTCCAGACAGATGATTCGACTTGGCCCTGGATTGCTTCGCTGCGCTCGCGACGACGTGGTGAGTGAGCAGCGACCTGGATCGTTGATACTGACTGCGCGGAGCGATGCACCAGCCCTAGCGCTTCCCCTTCGTCATGTTCAGCGCCACCGCGGCGCGGATCAGCGCCATGAACGCAGTCTCATCGATCACGTCGCCTTCATGAAGGTCGATGGCGCGGCGGGTGTTGCCGTCGAGGCTCGCGTTGAAGAGGCCGGAAGGGTCCGGCAGCGAGGCACCCTTGGCGAACGTCAGCTTCACCGCGGCCTTGTAGGTCTCGCCGGTGCAGACGATGCCGGCATGCGACCATACGGGAACGCCGCGCCACTTCCACTCCTCGACGATATCGGGATCGGCCTGTTTGATGAGATCGCGGACGTAGCTGAGCGTGACGCCGCGCCAATCCCCGAGCTCCTTGATCCGGGCGTCGATCAGCTCCGACGGAGACTGGTTCCCCTCGCCGACGCTCGTAGCCTTCGTTGGTTTCGCCATGACGCTTGTTCCCATCCACCTGCTTGTCGTTCCACCTGCGTGTAGTCCGCGTCGTAGTTATACGACCATCTTGGCCTGCTCAAGTTTAGAGCAATATTGAGAACTCCACGGCCAAGCGGCACAGTGCACCAACGAGGTGTCGTCCAACATCACCGAGGTGCAGCACGACGCCAGCGAAACCGGCTCGGCCTCGTCCCAGGTGCTGTCGGCGGCGCAGTCGCTGTCACAGGACAGCAACCGGCTGAAGCTGGAGGTGGGACGATTCTTGAACACGGTGCGGGCGGCGCAAGAGCGAAATCATTCGTCGTTGAACTCGTTCACTCGCGACAACGGCAGTGTGTTCCCTCTCCCGCTTGCGGGGGAGGGCTAGGGAGGGGGCCGCTCCAGCGGCGGTGTGCGTGGCGCCCCCTCTCCAACTCTCCCCCGCAAGCGGGGGGAGAGGGCGCAGCGGAGCTTGGCGCGGGGTTGATCGGTTCATCGGAAACGAAGCAGGCAACGGCCGATCACCGACCCAACTTAATAACACCTCGCCGCGGCGCGCCGTTGGAAACGAAGCAGCGCCGGTGCGGTGATCAGTTCGCCAACTCGCTGTGAACGCAATCCGGACGGCTGACCGCCCCCCTCACCGCTTCTCGATCACGAGGCTCTGCACCACGCGGCCGAAATAGCCCCTGACATCACCCAGCCGCGCCATCGCCAGCCCGGCGCCGTCCGGGCCGATCCAGCTTTCGGCGTCGAGCAGGATCCAGTCGCCGACCGGCTCGCGGGCCATGTTCACGGTGAGGTCGGCGTTGAGGAAGGTGTAGCTGTGGAAGTCGAGCGCAGCGGAGGTGCCGTTGCAGAAGTCGCTCGCGACCACGGCGCGCATCGCCTGCGACACGGCGTGGCCTTCGACCAGCGGCCAGTCGACGCGGTACCAGATCGCGCCGGGTCCCTTGACGCCGAACCGGCCGCGCGCGGCTCGCAGGGTCATGCCGCGCACAAACGGGCTGGTCGAGAAATCCGCGGGCTCCGGCAGCGCATCGTCAGGACCGACCAGATCGACCGGCAGCTCGCGGACATCGTCCGGAAGCGGCACGGCATCCTGCCTGATCTTGAGCACCGTCGCCGTGACCACCACCGTATCGCCGGCGCGCAGCCGCACCGCGCAGAGCTGGATTTTGCGGCCCTCGCGCAGCACCTCGGTCTCGATGAGGAGCTCTGCGAGCGGCACCGGGCGCATCAGGTCGATGGTGACGCGGGCGATGCGCATCGGCGACGTCGTCGGAATGCGCTCGGCAGCCCACACGGCCAGCGCCGACGGCGCAGACCCGTGTTGCATCGTCGGATCCCACGGTCCCGCAGCATCGGAGCTGACGGCGACCCGATTGTCCGCGATGCGGAAGATCGGCCGCATCAGCGCGCGCCTCGCCACGTCTCAGCCGGCGCTGGCAAAGGCGCGGTCGGCGCCATTGGGCAGTTCGATGTCGACCTCGAGCGTCGAGACATGCTTTCCCCGATCCATGCGAACGATGACCTTGTCCGGATCGAGTACCACATGGCGCGAAACCACGGCGAGGATTTCCTCGCGCAGCTGCATCAGGAGATCGGGCTGTCCGCGCAGGCTGCGCTCATGCGCGAGCAGGATCTGCAGCCGCTCCCGCGCGACAGGCGCGGAGGCCGCACGCCCCGTAAAGAGCCGCAGCACGCTCATGCAGCCCTCCGTCCCAAGAGCAGGTTCATCAGGCCCTTGCGCTCGGTCGGGATCTGCATCTCGACCTCCTCGCCGAGGAGGCGGCGCATCGCATCGTGATAGGCGCGCGCGGGGGCGCTCGCGGGGCTGTTGAGCGTCACGGGACAGCCGACGTTGGAAGCGCGCAGCACGTCCTGGCTCTCCGGCACGATGCCGAGCAGCGGCGTCGCGAGAATCTCCAGCACATCCTCGATCGACAGCATCTCGCCGCGCGCGGCGCGGCCGGCATCATAGCGCGTGATGAGAATGTGCTTCTCGACGCGCTCGCCGTTCTCGGCGCGCACCGTCTTGGAATCGAGCATGCCGATGATGCGGTCGGAATCGCGCACCGACGACACCTCCGGATTGGTGACGATGACCGCCTCGTCGGCATAGCGCATCGCCAGCATGGCGCCGCGCTCGATGCCGGCCGGGCTGTCGCAGATCACCCAGTCGAACGTCTTGCGCAATTCGGCGATGACGCGGCCGACGCCGTCCTCGGTGAGCGCGTCCTTGTCCTTGGTCTGCGAGGCCGGCAGCAGCCACAGATTTTCCAGCCGCTTGTCGCGGATCAAGGCTTGCGGCAGCTTGGCGACGCCGTGCACGACGTTGATGAGATCGAACACGACGCGGCGCTCGGCGCCCATGACCAGATCGAGATTGCGCAGGCCGACGTCGAAATCGACGACGACGACCTTCTCGCCGGCCTGCGCCAGCGCCGCGCCCATCGCCGCCGTCGTGGTGGTCTTGCCGACGCCACCCTTGCCCGACGTCACTACGAGTACTTTCGACATGTCACGAATCCTCCTGCTACTCAGTTCAATGCAACGATCTTCATGGAATGACCTTCGAGCCGCGCCTGCGCGGCCCGGCCGCGCAACGCGGCGTCGATCTGCTCGGCCGTCTGGTAGTAGCCGTCGATCGCGACCAGCTCGGCCTCGATCTTCTGGCAGTAGATGCGCGCCGCCGCGTTGCCGTTGATGCCGGCCATCGCGCGGCCGCGCAGCGCGCCATAGACGTGGATCGAGCCGCCGGCGACGATCTCGGCGCCCGACGACACCGCGCCGAGCACGGTGACGTCGCCGTCGGGAAACACGATCGACTGGCCGGAGCGCACGGGCTGGTCGAGCAAGAGCGATGTCGGCTGCTGCAGCTGTGGCTTCTCCGGCTCGATCTCCTGCACGGCGCAATGACGGCCGCCGGACAACAAGGGGGGCATGCCGAGCGACAGCCGGCCCTGCTCGACGCCTTCGAGCCCGAGCACGCGGATGTTGCGCGACTCGATGCTCTTGATGAGGTGCGTGATGGCGAGCGGGCTCAGATCCACCGCGGAGAGATCGAGCACGATCGGCTTGCCGACGAAGAAGCCGGGCGAGCCCGCGAGCGTTGCATCGAGCTCGCTGAGCCAGTCGGCAATCGGCACCACCGGCGAAAACACGAAGGCTACGTAGGAGCGCCCGCGCAGACGAATAACAGGACGCACCGTTTCAGCGCTGGCACTCATGACCATCCGACCCAACCTTCTTAGTGATTGGTTAACTGTCGGCGCCAGATGGTTAACGGATGGTTAAATCGACGCTAAGCCGCTCAAAAATCGACAGCGGCCCGCCCGACATAGTTCGATGATGATCGAATCAAGGCGCAATCTTGGCATCAATGAGACGCAATTCATGAGCATCTGCGTCAAGACCTATCATGCCTCATTTTAATCACATCATGATGATAACTTTAACGTACATATAATTCGGAACCGACGACTTTAGGAGGTTCCGATCGATTGACACTCGTCAGGGGGCGGGGCATGGGATCGATAGAGGCGCCCAAGGCACGGCAAACGTGCCACGGCGCCTTGCAGGAAGGGACCGCTGGCGTGCGATCGTTGATCGACGCGAAACGTCTGATTCTGCGAGTGATTCCGTGTGGACTGAAGTGGCAGACCAGCTCCCGCTCTTCGTTTGAAACTAGCTCTCATACGAACCGTGGCAGAAGCGTATCAGTTTCCGGAATCGAGCGTCAGAGGAGTAGCGTATGAGTTCGTTGAGTGAACAGAATCCGATGAACCCGCAGGACCCGCTGCACTACGCACCGCGGTGGCTGCGCGAACGTCCGGAAGCCGCGCGTCTATCTCTCGTCGGTGACAATGCCAAGGCAGCGGAGGCGGCCGAGCGTCCCGCTTCGGGACAGCAAGGACCGCTCGATGCTCGCCTGGAGACCGCCGTGTTCGAATCCCTTCGTCAGTCGCTGAATCCGCAGGTCATGCGCGAGCCGCCGGATCTGGAGCGCGAGCGCGACCGCCGCTCGGTCGTGTTCAAGGTGGCTGGCCGCTTCGCCGCCGCAACCGGCGTCGCCGCCGTCGTCGCGCTGTTCTTCGTCAACATCGTGCCGGTGTGGCGCCAGCCCGACGCGAGCTCGTCCTTCGTCGCCGCCGTGCAGTCGATGAAGACGCTGCCGCCGGTCGCCGCCGACGTGCAGGACGCCAAGGCGGACCAGACCAGTGCGCTGCCGGAGCGGGTCGAGCCGCAGGCTCCCGCGCTGTCGCAGTTCAAGTCGCTGCTCGCGGACGCTCCGGCGCCGACGGCAGAGGCCGACACTCCCGAAAAGCCCATGCTGCAGCAGTTCATGCAGTGGAACCAGAAGACGGGTCAGATGGAGCGGGTTCGCTAAACCCTCTACACGACTGATCCGACTTCCAACACATCACAGGCGACGATGATCGACGTCCTACCGCAGAAAGCGGCAGCACGCCGTCCGCTGGCTCATGCCCGTGTGGCAGCCATCCTGCTCGCGTCCCTCGTGGCCGGCGAGGCCGTTGCTGCGCCCGGCGAGAATGTGAGCGTGGCGCGCCAGCTCGGCGGCCGTGTCGGCCCGATCATTGGCGCCGCGCTCGCGTGCCGCGACATCGCCCGGCCGCGCATCCAGGCCATCATCGAGAAATTCCAGCTCGTCATCCGCGAGGCCGCCTCCAGCGAGGCCGACCGTGACGAGCTGACGCGCCTGCTCGACCGCTACGTGGCCGAAGGTCGCGGCCTCGTCACGTCAGGCCGGATGGATTGCGGCGGCGCCGATCGGCAGCTTGCCGATCTCGAACGATCCATCGCCGCGCCGCCTCCGGCGCGCGCGAACCTGCCCGCCGTGAGCATCGGACCTGCGACCGCGCAGGCCGCGACCGTACCGGCGCAACTGCTGCCGCCGGCCGGCAACGTGCGCGGAGTGACGCAGAGCGAGATCAAGCTCGGCATGGTCATTCCCTACAGCGGACCGGTGAAGGAGAGCGGGCGGCTGCTCAAGATCGGCGTCGAGGCGGCGTTCAATCGCGCCAACGAGGCCGGCGGCGTCAACGGCCGCATGCTGAAGCTCGTCACCGCCGATGACGGTTACGATCCCGCGCGCACGCTGGATGCGATGAAGCTGCTCTACGAGAAGGAGCAGGTGTTCGGCTATATCAGCAATTTCGGCTCGGCCACCGCCGCGGTCGCCATCCCCTACGCGCTCGAGCGCCGCACGCTGTTCTTCGCGCCCTATACCGGCGCCAACGTCGTGCGCCACGATCCGCCCGACCGCTACGTCTTCAACTACCGGCCGAGCTATGCCGAGGAGACCGACGCGCTGGTCCACTATCTCGTGAAGATGCGAAGGCTGCATCCGCGCCAGATCGTCGTGTTCGCGCAGAACGACGCGTTCGGCGACGCGGGCTTCGCCGGCGTGGCCAAGGCGTTCCGCACGCTCGGCGCCAGCGACAATTCGATCGTGCGGGTCAACTACCCGCGCAACACGGTCGAGGTCGACGACGCCATCAATCAGTTGAAGCTGCTGAAGATCCCGGTCAAGGCGGTGGTGATGCTGGCGACGACGCGCGCCGCGGCCAAATTCATCGAGAAGGCCCAAGGCGTATTTCCGGGCGTCATCTTCGCCAACATCTCCGCGGTCGCGGGCTCGGCGCTCGCCAGCGAGCTGATGCTGCTCGGACCGCGCTACGCCGAGGGCGTGATCGTCAGCCAGACCGTGCCCGGCGTCTCCGGCTATTCGAGCCTGGTGCTCGAATACAAGAACGCACTTGCGAAATACGCCCCGGGCGAGCCGGCCGACTACACCTCGCTCGAGGGCTACATCGCCGCGAGCATCCTGATCGAGGGACTGAAGCGCGCCGGTCCGAACTTCGATACCGAGCAACTGGTCGAAACGCTCGAGAACATGCGCAACATCGATCTCGGCCTCGGCACGCAGCTCGGCTTCGGCCGCGCCGAACACCAGGCTTCGCACAAGATCTGGGGCACAGCGCTGGACGACAGCGGCATCTATCAACCCGTCGAACTTGAATAGGATACCGCTAGAGGCAAGACAGCCTCAACTACCACGACAAAAGAGCGACAGTGAAACCCGACATTAATTCGAAATGCCACGAATAGTAGAACGAAGAGGGTTGGAAACAAGCTGAGCAGGTGGAAGGTTCGATGGCCGTGCGTTGGTCCGCGTTGATCATCGGGAGTGTTTTCGCAGCTCCCTTGAGCCCCGCTTTGGCGGCGGCTCCCGACGTCGTCCGGGAGCTTGGCGGCCGGGTTGGGCCGATCGTGGGACAGGCGTCCGCCTGCCCGGACATCGCGCAGGGCCGGGTCCAGAGCATCGTCGACAAATTCCGCGAAGCCATCCGCCAGGCGACGAGCAATGACGGCGAGCGCGATCAGCTGACCCGCAGCTTCAATGGCTATATCGCCGAGGGCCGTAGTCGTACGGGCGCCTCGCAGGCGACCTGCGCCGCCGCGGAGCGGCAACTGACAGAGCTCGAACGCTCGCTCGGCCAGCCGGCTGCGGCGACGGCCCCGATCACACCCGTCAAGGCCGAAGCGACGACTGGCGCCGTCACCGCGGGCCCCGTGCGCGGCATCACCGACCGTGAGATCCGCTTCGGCATGGTCCTGCCGTTCTCCGGCATCCGCAAGGAGACCGGGCGTCAGATGCGCCAGGGCATCGAGGCCGCGTTCGCACGCACCAACGATGCCGGCGGCGTCAACGGGCGCATGCTCCGTCTCGTGGCGGCCGACGACGGCTACGATCCGAACCGCACGCTGGCGGCAATGACGCAACTCTACGACAAGGAGCAGGTGTTCGGCTTCATCGGCAACGTCGGCACCGCCAACTCGCAGGCGGCGATCCCCTATGCGCTGGAGCGGCGCACGCTGTTCTTTGCGCCGAACACCGGCGCAGCAGTGGTGCGACGCGATCCGCCGGATCGCTACGTCTTCAACTATCGGGCGAGCTACGCCGAGGAGACGGCCGCGCTGGTGCGCTACCTGATCAAGATGAAGCGCGTCTCGCCCAAGCAGATCGCCGTGTTCACCCAGCAGGACCCATTCGGCGACGACGGCTTTGCCGGTGTCGCGAAGGCCTACCGACAGTTGAACCTCGGCGAGGCCGTGACGCGCATCAACTATCCGCGCGCGACGATGGACGTGGAAGAGGCGGTCAATCAGGTCAAGGCGCACAAGCCGGGACTCAAGGCGGTCATCATGGTGGCGACCGATCGCGCCGCCGCGAAATTCATCGAGAAGACGCGCGACGCGGTGCCGGGCCTGATCTACGCCAACGTGTCCGCCGTCGGCTCGACCTCGCTCGCGACCGAGCTGAAGCTGCTCGGTCCGCGCTTCACCAACGGCGTCATCGTCACTCAGGGCGTGCCGGCGGTTTCGGGCTATTCGAGCCTCGTGCTCGACTACAAGAACGCCCTGGCCAAATACGCGCCTGGCGAGGCGCCGGACTACACGTCTCTCGAAGGCTATATCGCGGCGACGATTTTGATCCAGGCGCTGAAGCAGACCAGCCCGCTCGACACCGAGCGCCTGGTCGACACGCTCGAATCGATGCGCAGCCTCGATCTCGGCCTCGGCACGACGCTCGCATTTGGACGCGCGGAGCACCAGGCCTCACACAAGATCTGGGGCACCGCCCTCGACGAAACCGGCACGTATCAGGCAATCGAACTTGAGTAGAATTAGCTTCGAAGGGGAAGAACTGGTGAAGACGTTTCGTTAGCAGGTCCTAAAGTATGATCGGAAAAAGGCGTGTCGGGTTACCGAAATGGTCATGCTCTTAGGAAAGGCTGGTCTGTGCATGGTGACGGTCTTATGTCTTCTCCGTCGCAGACACGGCGTCAATTCACCAGGCGGAAGACCTGGATGGGGTCCAAAGTGGGATAGTGGCAATGAACTTTCGTTGTAGCGTGTTCTTGGTTGCGGCATTGCTCGCAACGCCCGCCAGCGCGGCGGGCACCAATGCGGATGTGGTGCGTAATCTTGCGAGCCGGGTCGGGCCGATCGTGGGAGCAGCATCCGCCTGTCAGGCGATCGACCAGGGCCGCGTTCAGGCCATTGTCGACAAGTTTCGCGAGGTGATCCGGGAGGCCTCCACCGGCGGCTCGGATCGTGACGAGCTCACCCGCGTCTTCAACGGCTACGTCGCCGATGGACGCAACCGCGTGGGGGCGGCGCAGACCGACTGTAACGCCGCGGGCCGCCAGCTCGCCGAGCTCGAGCGCTCGCTCGGGCAGAGCGCGCCGAGCCAGACCGCCACCAGCCTCGCCGGGGTGATCGCCCCGTCCGCGGCCGTGGCTGCGACGGCACCGACCGCGACGCTGCCGCCAGCGTCCACCACCAACGTGCAGGGCGTCACCGCCAACGAGATCCGCTTCGGCATCGCCGCTCCGTTCTCGGGCGCTGCCAAGGAACTCGGCCGGCAGATGAAGATGGGCATCGAGGCCGCCTTCAACCGCGCCAACGACACCGGCGGCATCGCCGGGCGCTCGTTGCGGCTCTATTCGGCCGACGACGGCTACGAGCCGTCGCGGACGCTGGACGCGATGAAGCAGCTCTACGAGAAGGACAAGGTGTTCGGCTTCGTCGGCAATGTCGGCACCCCGACCTCTGCCGTGGCGATGCCCTACGCCCTGCAGCGCCGCGTGCTGTTCTACGGCGCGTTCACCGGCGCCAACCTCCTGCGCAACGATCCGCCGGATCGCTACGTGTTCAACTATCGCGCCAGCTACGCCGAAGAGACCGACACCGTCGTTCGCTATCTGGTCAAGCTGCGCCGCCTGCCGGCCAAGGACATCGCCGTGTTCGCGCAGCAGGACGCCTATGGTGACGCCGGCTTCTCCGGTGTGGCCAAGGCCTTCCGCTCGCTCGGCCTTGCCGACACGGCCATCTTGCGCCTCAACTACAAGCGCAACACGGTCGACGTCGACGACGCGGTCAACCAGCTGCGGGCATTGAAGAACCCGCCCAAGGCGATCGTCATGGTCGCAACCTATCGCGCAGCCGCGAAGTTCATCGAGAAGACGCGCGATCTGTTCCCGCACATGATCTACACCAACGTCTCCTTCGTCGGCTCGACCGAGCTCTCGGACGAGCTGATGCTGCTCGGTCCTCGCTATGCCAGCGGCGTCATCGTCACCCAGGTGGTGCCGGCCGTCGGCGGCTATTCGAGCGCCGTGCTCGAGTACAAGAGCGCGCTCGAGAAGTACTTCCCGGGCGAGGCACCGTCCTACGTGTCGTTCGAAGGCTACGTCTCGGCCAACGTGCTGGTCCAGGCGCTGCGCCGGGTCGGCCCGCAGCTCGACACCGAGGCGCTGATCGACACGCTGGAAAACATGCGCGACATCGATCTCGGTCTTGGCGCCAAGCTCGGCTTCGGCCGCGCCGAGCACCAGGCCTCGCACAAGATCTGGGGCACGGCGCTCGACGAGCGCGGCAAGTTCCAGGCGATCGAGCTGGAATAGCCCGTCCGCTTGTTGCGGCCGCAACAAAAAAGCGCGACAGCCCTGGCTGCCGCGCTTTTCTTTTGTCCGTCGCGGAGCCGCTTAGAGCGGCGGATCGATCGCCTCGTCATATTCCTTCTTGAAGCGCGCGATCAGCTCGGCGGCGGGCAGCACGTCCTTGATGGCGCCGATGCCCTGCCCCGAGCCCCAGATCTCCTTCCACGCCTTCGGCTTGGCGCGCTCGCCCGAAGCATCGGTGCCGAAGCTCATCTTCGACGGATCAGAGGTCGGGAGATTGTCCGGATCGAGGCCGGCTGCGACGATCGACGGCTTCAGGTAGTTGCCGTGCACGCCGGTGAACAGGTTCGAATAGACGATGTCGTCGGCGCCCGAGCTGGTGATCATCTGCTTGTAGCCTTCGACCGCATTCGCCTCCTTGGTGGCGATGAAGGCCGAGCCGATATAGGCGAAGTCGGCGCCGAGCACGCGCGCGGCACGGATGGCGCGGCCGTTCCCGATCGCGCCCGACAGAGCGATCGGGCCATCGAACCAGCTCCGCGTCTCCGCCACGAAGGCAAACGGCGAGATCGTGCCGGCATGTCCACCGGCGCCCGCCGCGACCAGGATCAAGCCGTCGGCGCCCTTCTCGATCGCCTTGTGCGCGAAGGTCTGGTTGATGACGTCGTGGAAGACGATGCCGCCCCAGCCGTGCGCCGCCTGGTTCAGCTCCTCGCGCGCGCCGAGCGAGGTGATCATCATCGGCACCTTGTACTTCTCGCACAGCGCGAGATCCTGCTCGAGCCGGTTGTTGGAGCGATGCACGATCTGGTTGACGGCGAACGGCGCCGACGGGCGTTCCGGATGCGCGCGATCATAGGCGGCGAGCTCCTCGGTGATGCGCGCCAGCCATTCGTCGAGCAGCGCGGCCGGCCGCGCGTTGAGCGCCGGAAACGAACCGACCACGCCGGCCTTGCACTGCGCGATCACCAGGTCGGGCACGGAGATGATGAACAGCGGCGAGCCGATCACCGGGATCGACAGGCGGCCCTTGAACAAGGCGGGCATGGACATGGATGGGAATTCCTCTTCGTGAAATGCGGAAACGCTCGTGATCGCGAGCATGCCCGACATCATGCCGTGATGGCAATTCGCTCGCAGAGGGACCGGAAAAGCCCGATCAGGGTCTTGCGTTGAGGCGCTGGCGTGCCGGCGTCATTGGCAGAGCGCCGAGGTCACGTAGGTGTCGGTGCGGCAATCGCCCGGCTTGCGCTGGCGACCGGGGATCAGCACCCTCGCCGAGCAGGTCTCCGCGGAATCGGTGTTGAGGCTCTTGCCTTCCTTGTAACCCTTGCCCTGGCACAGCCTGTCGGCGCCGAGCTTGCAATCCGGCGTGGCGTTGGCGGCGATCGGACAGACGATGCGGCCGGAGATCATGGTCGACGGCTTGGCCAGCCGCGAGAGCGTGTCACTGGTCTCCTTCAGCACACTCGGTGCAGCGTCGCCGCCGTTCGGGGCAGCCGGCCGGTCGGCCTGCCGCGGCGGGCCTGCGGGAGCGCCGGCCGTCTCGCCTTCGTTCGCGGGCGGCTCCGGCGTGGCCTCCGGACGCTTCAGCGGAATGATCGCCATCTTCTCGAACAGCTTGCCGAACTCCTCCACCAGACCCGGACTGGAGGACGGCGGTGCCGGCTGGACGGCAGGCGCCTGCTGCGGCGGCTGTTGCGGCGCTTCTCGCAGCCCCAAGGAAGGCGTCGTTTGCGCCCATGCCGCGGCGGCAGAGAGAACCGAGACGACGACGAGCAGCGCCGCCGCTGCCCCCGGCCCCGGGCGCAGCGGCCGCATCAGATCAGCTTCACGGCGACGACGAAGCCGGCCACCAGCACGGCCGCGCCGATCGCCACCCACAGGCCGAGATGCTTCTCGATGCGCACCCTGATCCATTCGCCATAGCGGTTGAGCAATATCGCGGCGATGAAGAAGCGGCCGCCGCGCGCGATGATCGAGCAGACGATGAACAGAAACAGATTATAGCCGGCGAAGCCCGACGTGATCGTGACCAGCTTGTAGGGGATCGGCGTCAATCCCTTCACCAGAATGATGACGGCGCCCCACTCGGCATAGGAGGCACGGAACGCCTCGACCTTGTCGCCGAGGCCGTAGAGCTGGATCAGCCAATGGCCGAGCGAGTCGTAGAGCAGCGCGCCGATGGCGTAGCCGACCAAGCCGCCCGCCACCGACGCCGCGGTGCAGACGCCGGCGAACAGCCAGGCCCGCTGCGGCTTCGCCAGCGACATCGGGATCAGCATCACATCCGGCGGCACCGGAAAGAACGAGCTTTCAGCGAAGGCAACCGCGGCCATGATCCACATGGCATGCGGCTTGTGGGCGGCGTCGATACACCAGTCGTAGATCCGTCTGAGCATGGTGGCGATGAAGCAAACCGGGCAGGATTTGTCCATGGCCCATATGCCGGTCCGAATCGGAGCGCCACACTAGTGCCGCTTGCGGATGGTCCGGCTTTCGGCCGCGACGATCGGTCGCCCCGCCACCCGTCCGGGCGCGGCCTTGGCGACCTTCACCGGCGATTTCGGCAGCTTCTCGGCGATGCCGAGCATCAGCTCGCGCCGTTCCATCTCGCGCCAGACGTCCTCGGGCTGGACATCGAGCTCGGCCCATAGCACGGCCAGATTGTAGATCAGGTCGGCGCTTTCGCGCACCACGGCCTGGGCGTCGCCGCCGACGGCATCGATCGCAACCTCGATGGCCTCTTCGGCGAGCTTTTTGGCCATCTTGGCCGTGCCCTGCTGCATCAGCTTGGCCGTGCGCGATCGCGCGGGATCGAGATCCCTGGCCGCCAGGACAGCGCGATAGAGCCGCTCGATCGAATCAGTCATCCTGCCACAATAGTTAAATTCGATGGTCCGCATATTAACGTTCGCGGCGGGCAAGAAAAAATCCGCCGGCGCGGGGCCGGCGGATCGTCTATTCGATCTCACATCACCAATGCGGGTGATGATAATAGCCGCCACCGTAATAGGGGCCGCCGCCGTAATACTGATAGCGCGGTCCGTAGCCGTAATAGGCCGGCCGGCCATAGTAATAGTTGTCCTCGTAGTAGGAACGGCGGTTCTGCGTCGCCGCGATGGCAAGTCCGGTGCCGACGATGCCGGCGAACGCCGCCGCAGCCGCCGCGCCGCCGTTGCCGCGATAGTGGCGCCGGCGCGCGCTGACATCGGTCAGGCCGCCATCATTGGCCGTCTTGGCGACGACACCCTTCTCGGCCGGCGCGGAGCCGGCAAAGGCGAGTGTCGGCTGCACGGCCGTCAAAGTCACCGCGGCCACCGTCGCCAGGACGGTAGCACGGCCAAAGCGTGAAAAACTTCCGCGCTGTGCGATCATGTGGATCCTCCGTACGATCTAATCTCGCGTACCAACTCGCGAACTGCGTCCACAGTTCCCCTCGCGAAACCCGAAGTCGAAGCCGCAAATCGCCGCAGGCCTTGCTCATGGACCGTTCACATTCGATCCGACATGATCAGGCACCGCCGGCCCCGAGCGGCAGCGACACAGCGACATTGTCACGAAATTGACATATCGATCCCGCGACGGCCGGCGAACTGATTAGAATACCGGCGTGACAAGACCGGTACGGCCTGCGAATACCGGCGTGACATGATGTGCATGCGACGACCCGTCACCCTGCTTGCTTTGGCGCGCTTGGCGCTCCTGGCGGCCTTCGTGGTGCCCGCGTGGCTGTCAGATCACGAGGCCCTCGCAGAGGAGCCGAAACGTCCGGTCGCCGTCATGTTCACACTGGATCGGCCGCTCGATGGCAGCACGGCGCCGCTGGTCCTCGCCGCCAGCCGAGGGCTGTTCGCCACCGAGGGCGTGACGGTCACCATCACCACGGCCAAGGGCTCTCCCGATGCGATCGCGCGGGTAGCCTCCGGTGAGGCCGACATGGCGCTCGCCGACATCAACGAGCTGATCCGCTATCGCGACGCGTCCAACAGCCAGCCGGTCAAGGCCGTGTTCGTGCTGTTCAACAGGGCGCCTTATGCGATCATCGCGCGCAGGAGCCGCGGCATCAACGGGCTCGGCGACATCGAAGGCAAGACGCTCGGCGTCGCCGAGGGCGATCTCTCGATCCGGCTGTGGCCGGCGGTCGCGCGACACAACCATCTCAGGCCCGAGACCATCAAGCTGTCGCGCGTCGGCGCGGCCGTGCGCGAGCCGATCCTGTCGGCCGGCCAGGTCGATGCCGTCAGCGGCTTCTCCTATTTGTCGGCCCTCAATCTGCGCGACCGCGGCGTGCCTGCCGCCGATCTCGCGGTGCTGCGCTTCGCCGATTACGGCTGCGAGGCCTATGGCCATGCGGTGATCGTCAATCCCGGCTTTGCGGCCAAGCAGCCGGCTGCGGTGAAGGGATTCCTGCGCGCGCTGACGTCTGGCCTGCAGCTTGCCATCAAGGACCCTGCCGGCGCGATCGCCGACGTGGTGAGCCGGATGGATGACGGCTCGCGCGAGCTCGAGCTGCAGCGGCTGCAGAGCGTGCTCGTCGACAACGTGCTGACGCCGGACGTCCGCCGCGACGGCATCGGCGGCATCGATCCCGCCCGGTTCGAGCGGGCCCTCGACCAGCTCGCCGAGGACGGCAAATTCCACCACAAGCGTCCGCTACCCGCCGACATCTTCGACGACAGCTTCCTGCCGCCCGCCGACAGCCGGCTCGTCAACTGAGCGCTCGCCGCGGCGGCCGTTCCCTTGCTAACATGGCGCCGCGCGCACCCAGCGCTGGTTCCAACGGTCGACACGAAGCGCCCCGCCCATGTCCCTGCTCCGCATTTATGCCCGCGTGCTCCATCTGCTCGGAAAGGAGGCGCGGCTGGGCTGGTTTCTGGCGATCGCCAACCTGGCCCTCGCGGTGGCACAGTTCGCCGAGCCGGTGCTGTTCGGACGCATTGTCGACTCGCTCTCCGGCAACGCCTCGACCAGCACCGCCTGGCCACTGCTCGCGGCCTGGGCCGGATTCGGCCTGTTCACGATTTTGGCCAGCGCCTGGGTCGCGCTGCAGGCCGACCGGCTGGCGCACCGGCAGCGCCATGCGGTGCTGACGAGCTATTTCGAGCACATTTTGCAGCTGCCGCTGACGTTCCATTCCGGCACCCATTCCGGCCGACTGATGAAGGTGATGATCAACGGCACCGACGCGCTGTGGAAGCTGTGGCTGTCGTTCTTCCGCGAGCACTTCGCCGCCATCATGTCGGTGCTGGTGCTGCTGCCGCTGTCGCTCTATCTGAACTGGCGGCTCGCGATCCTCTTGTTCGTGCTGTGCGTGGTGTTCACGGTGCTGACGACGCTGGTGGTGCGCAAGACCTACGGCATGCAGAGCGAGGTCGAAGAGCACTACAGCGACCTGTCGGCGCGCGCCTCCGATGCGCTCGGCAACGTCGCGCTGGTGCAGAGCTTCGTGCGCATCGAAGCCGAGGTGCAGGGCCTGCGCAACGTCGCCGGCCAGTTGCTCTCGGTACAGATGCCGGTGCTCGGCTGGTGGGCGCTGGTGACGGTGATCACGCGCGCCTCCACCACCATCACGGTGCTGGCGATCTTCACCCTCGGCATCGCGCTGCATCAGCAGGGACTGAGCTCGGTCGGCGAGATCGTGATGTTCGTGTCGTTCGCGACCATGCTGATCCAGAAGCTCGAGCAGGTCGTGTCCTTCATCAACAACGTGTTCATGGAAGCGCCCCGGCTGGCCGAGTTCTTCACCGTGCTCGACGCCGTGCCGGCGGTGCGCGACCGCCCCGATGCGATCGACGTCGGCCGGCTCTCGGGCCTGGTCGAATTCAACGATGTGTCGTTCTCCTATGACGGCAAGCGGCCGGCGGTGGAGGACCTCACCTTCACCGCGCTGCCCGGCCAGACCATCGCGCTGGTCGGGCCGACCGGCGCCGGCAAGTCGACCGCGATTGCGCTCCTGCATCGCGCCTTCGATCCGCAATCCGGCTTCATCAAGATCGACGGCATGGATGTCCGCGGATTGAAGCTTGCGGCCCTGCGCCGGAACATCGGCGTCGTGTTCCAGGAGGCGCTGCTGTTCAATCGCTCGATCCGCGAGAACCTCTTGGTCGGCAAGCCCGATGCGACCGAGGAGGAGATTCGCACCGCCGCCGCGCGCGCCCAGGCGCTCGACTTCATCGACCGCGCCGAGCAGGGCTTCGATACCAATGCCGGCGAGCGCGGCCGCATGCTGTCTGGCGGCGAGCGCCAGCGGCTCTCGATCGCGCGTGCGCTCTTGAAGGATCCGCCGATCCTGATTCTCGACGAGGCGACCTCCGCGCTCGATGCCGTCACCGAGGCCAAGCTCAACGCGGCGCTCGACGAGGTGATGAAGGGACGCACGACCTTCGTGATCGCGCACCGGCTCTCGACCATCCGCAACGCGACGCGAATCCTCGTGTTCGAGAACGGACGCGTGATCGAAAGCGGAACGTTCGATGAACTCGTCGCCAAGGGCGGCCACTTCGCGGAACTGGCGAAGGCCCAGTTCATGGTGCAGGAGAGCGCGCGCGCGACTCTCGCAGAGCCCGAGCGCGACGGTACCATCGTCAAGACCTGATCGCGGGACGCTTTCATCGTGGAATTGAATGGCTGGCCTCTGTTCGCCAGCGTCGAGCCGGTATAGGTTCGCGGCCTGCCGCAACCGAAGCGGCGCCGGACACGCTTGAAACCCGAAAGCCCGCTTGCCCACCTCGCCGCGCGAGGCGGGTCTCAAAGGACCGGACCAGACCAGTGCAGACGCTTCGCCTGTTGTTCCGCTACGCCCCGATCAAGATCATCGCTCTCGCTGCCGCTCTCGTGCTCGCGCCCCGCTGGGCCAGCGCCGAGGCGCTGCTGCTCGTCGAAGCCGATACCGGCAAGGTGCTGGAAGCGCAGAACGCGACCTATCCATGGTATCCCGCGTCGGTCACCAAGCTGATGACAGCCTATGTCACCTTGAAGGCGGTCAAGGACGGCAGGATCACACTTGACACGCTGTTCACGGTCTCACCGGCCGCGGCATCACAGTCGCCGTCGAAGATGGGCTATCGGCCCGGCACGCAGGTCACCGTCGACAACGCGCTGAAGATGATGCTGGTGAAGTCCGCCAACGACATGGCGGTGGTGCTGGCCGAAGGCGTCGGCGGCTCCATCGACGGCTTCTCGGCGATGATGAACGACACCGCTCGCAAGCTCGGCATGACCCAGACCAGCTACGTCAATCCGAACGGACTGCCGGCCGACGGCCAGATCACCTCGGCGCGTGATCTCGCGATCCTGGCGCGCGCCATCATCCGCGATCTTCCCGAGTACGAATACTTCGTGCACATCCCGTCGATCCGCTACGGCCGCCGCGTCGTGCAGAACTTCAACAAGCTGATCGGGCGCTATCCCGGCGCCGACGGCTTCAAGACCGGCTTCATCTGCGCTTCGGGCTACAATCTGGTGGCGTCGGCGACCCGCAACGGCAAGCGCCTGATCGCGGTGGTGCTCGGCGCCTCCTCAGGACAGATGCGCGCCGTGCGCGCGATCCAGATGCTGGACCGCGGCTTCAACGGCAACCAGTTGAGCTGGCTGAAATCGCCGCTCGGCACAGTCGATCAGCTGGCCCCCGTCGACGCGACACCGCCCAACCTGCGCGACGACATGTGCAACGGCCGCCGCCACCGACCAGCCAGCGACGACGACGAGGACACCGTTGCCGGCGCGGACGGCGAAGCGACCGGCGGCACCCTGCTCGCCGGCCTGCAGGCGCCGACCATGAAGCCGTCCGAGCTGCTGGCGGCGGCGCCCGTCCCGTCCGAGCCGGTGCTGGTCTACACCGGCCCGACGCGCACCGGCGCGGCGCTGATCGCCGCCGTCGCCGCCGATGCCGACGCTCAGACCCCGGCCAGACGCCGCGGCAAGAAGGCGCATGCCGCCGCGCGGAAGGATGCCAAGCCGGCGACCCGGACCGCCGCCAAGACCGATGCGGATGCGAAGGCCGCGGCGAAGCCGGATGCCAAGCCGGCGGAGGCCAAGCCGGGCGCGGCACGCCACGTCGCCGCCAAGCACGATGCCGGCGCAAAACCGGCGGAAAAGACCGGCTCCGACGCGCCCAAGCCCGCCAAGCCCAAGGCCGCCGCGAAGCCGAAGACGGCCGGCAAGCCCGCGCCGAAGGACGGCTGATCCGGCGCGGCCCATAGGGCCGCAGCCGACTGGGCCCAGCCTCCGCCCGGCCTCCTTACC
Source organism: Bradyrhizobium sp. SZCCHNPS1003 (assembly GCF_032381555.1). Lineage (NCBI taxonomy): Bacteria > Pseudomonadati > Pseudomonadota > Alphaproteobacteria > Hyphomicrobiales > Nitrobacteraceae > Bradyrhizobium > Bradyrhizobium sp. SZCCHNPS1003. The sequence continues at coordinate 46,479 of NZ_JAUHIU010000011.1, read as the reverse complement.
CTGCCGCTTTCGTCGACACGCCGGCCGCTTGCCTTGAAGGGCCGGAAATTCGATATTGGCCGCCGCCAGCTTCCCGAGCGAGGCTGGCGGACGCCAATACACGAACAAGAGACGATCAGAGAGGAAGGGTCATGGAGCGCATCTGGCTCAAGCACTATCCGGCCGGCGTTCCCGCCGATATCGATCCGGGCAAATACCCGTCGCTCGTCGACCTGCTGGAAGAGAGCTTCAGGAAATTCGCCGATCGCCGCGCCTTCATCTGCATGGACAAGGCGATCAGCTATCGCGAGCTCGACGACATGTCGGTCGCGCTGGGCGCCTATCTGCAGGGCCTTGGGCTGGCCAAGGGCGCGCGCGTCGCGCTGATGATGCCGAACGTGCTGCAATATCCGATCGCGATCTCCGCGGTGCTGCGCGCGGGCTACGCCGTCGTCAACGTCAACCCGCTCTACACGCCGCGCGAGCTCGAGCACCAGCTCAAGGATTCCGGCGCCGAGGCGATCATCGTGCTGGAGAACTTTGCCCACACGGTGCAGCAGGTGGTCGGCCACACCCAGGTCAAGCACATCGTCGTCGCCAGCATGGGCGACCTGCTCGGCTTCAAGGGCGTGATCGTCAACCTCGTCGTCCGTCGCCTGAAGAAGATGGTGCCGGCGTTCTCGCTGCCGGGCGCCGTGCCCTTCAACGATGCGCTCGCCGCCGGCCGCGGCAAGCGCTTCCAGAAGCCCACCATCGGTCCGGACGACGTCGCCTTCCTGCAATATACCGGCGGCACCACCGGCGTCTCCAAGGGCGCCACGCTGCTCCATCGCAACGTCGTCGCCAACGTGCTGCAGAACGATGCGTGGCTGCAGCCAGTGATGGACAAGCCGCCGCATGTCGATCAGCTGCTGATCGTCTGCGCGCTGCCGCTCTACCACATCTTCGCGCTGACCTGCTGCTTCCTGCTCGCGGTGCGCGCGGGCGGCGCCAATCTGCTGATCCCCAATCCGCGCGACATCCCCGGCTTCATCAAGGAGCTGATGAAGTATCAGGTCACCACCTTCCCGGCCGTCAACACGCTCTACAACGGCCTGCTGCATCATCCCGACTTCCGCAAGATCGACTTCTCCAAGCTGAAGGTCTCCAACGGCGGCGGCATGGCCGTGCAGCGCCCGGTGGCCGAGCAGTGGAAGCAGGTGACGGGCTGCAGCATTGCCGAAGGCTACGGCCTGTCGGAGACCGCGCCGGTCTTGACCTGCAACCTGCCGACCTCGACCGAGTTCACCGGCACGATCGGCCTGCCGCTGCCGTCGACCTGGCTGTCGATCCGCGACGACGACGGCAACGAGGTGCCGCTCGGCCAGCCCGGCGAGATCTGCGCCAGGGGCCCGCAGGTGATGGCGGGCTATTGGAACAGGCCCGACGAGACCGCCAAGGTGATGACCGCGGACGGCTTCTTCCGCACCGGCGACATCGGCGTGATGGCCGCGGACGGCGCGATCAAGATCGTGGACCGCAAGAAGGACATGATCCTGGTCTCCGGCTTCAACGTCTATCCGAACGAGGTCGAGGAAGTGATCGCGACCCATCCGGGCGTGCTGGAGACCGCCGTGATCGGGCTGCCGGACGAGAAGACCGGCGAGGTCGTCAAGGCCTTCGTGGTGAAGAAGGATCCCGACCTCACGTCCGAGGACATCATCAAGCACTGCCACGAGCAGCTCACGAACTACAAGGTGCCGAAGCAGATCGAGTTCAGGACCGAGCTGCCGAAGACCAATGTCGGCAAGATCCTGCGCCGGGAGCTGCGCGACGAGAAGAAGAAGCCGGCAGCCGCGGCCTGAGTCCATTGGCGCCGCAACCGCCGGCATGCGATGACGGACGTGCGATGACGGATACGTGATCACGGCGGGCCGTTGCCGTTTCCGGCGCGCCGAATAGTGTAGCGCGCACCGCGCAAGACACATTCAAAAGACACATCCAGGGGAAGGAGTAACTCGAATGACCATCCAGGTTGGCGATAAGCTGCCGCAGGCCCAATTCCGCGTCATGACCGGCGAGGGCCCGCAGGTCAAAACCACCGACGACATCTTCAAGGGCAAGAAGGTCGCGCTGTTCGCGGTGCCCGGCGCCTACACCGGCACCTGCCACAAGATGCATCTGCCGAGCATCTTCCTCAACGCCTATGCGCTGAAGGACAAGGGCGTCGACACCATCGCGATCGTCTCGGTCAACGATGCCTTCGTGATGAATGCCTGGAAGCGCGACACCGACCAGCGCGACGAGGCCGTGTTCCTGGCCGACGGCAATGCCGAGTTCACCAAGGCGATCGGCATGGAGCTCGACGCCTCCGGCGCCGGCCTCGGCATCCGCTCCAAGCGCTATTCGATGCTGGTCGAGGACGGCAAGGTCACCAAGCTGAACCTCGAAGCCGCTCCGGGCAAGGTCGAGGTCTCCGGCGGCGACACGCTGCTCGGGCAGCTGTAAGTAGACAACGCACTGCTGCAGATGATCAGTCGTTCCGGGGCGCGAAGCGAACCCGGAACCTCGAGATTCCGGGTTCGACGCTCTCGCGTCGCCCCGGAATGACGATCAAACTCACAACCGTAGAAGACCTCAGCCCCGCACGTTCTTCTGCATCCTGGCCATCGCCACGCCATCGCGCGCCAGTTGATCGGCGCGCTCGTTCTCGGCGTGGCCGGCATGGCCCTTGACCCAGTGCCAATTGACCTTGTGCGGCTTCAGCGCGGCATCGAGCCGCTGCCAGAGCTCGGCGTTCTTGACCGGCTTCTTGTCCGCGGTTTTCCAGCCGTTGCGCTTCCAGCCGTGGATCCAGCCGGTGATGCCCTGCCGGACATATTGGCTGTCAGTGTAGAGCTCGACCTGGCACGACTTCTTCAGCGCTTCCAGCGCGGAGATCGCGGCCATCAGCTCCATGCGGTTGTTGGTGGTGTGCGGCTCGCCGCCCTTGAGCTCTTTTTCCTTGTCGCCGAAGCGCAGGATGGCGCCCCAGCCGCCCGGCCCCGGATTCCCCGAGCAGGCGCCATCGGTGTAGATGCTGACGACCGGATGCTCGCTCACGCCACGGCTCCACCGATGCCGTAGTCGCGCACGCTGGTCACCGCCTGGTGGAAGCGCAGCTTGCGGACATATTCGAGCGGATCCTTGGGCTTCACCAGCGCGCCGGGAGGCACGTTGAGCCAGTCCACCAGCCGCGTCAGCAGGAAGCGGATCGCGGCGCCGCGCGCCAGCAGCGGCAGCGCCTCCTGCTCGGCCTCCGACAGCGGCCGGACGCGGCCATAGGCGTTGAAGAAGGCGCGCGCCTTGGTGACGTTCAGCGAATGATCGGCCTCGAAGCACCAGGCGTTGAGGCAGATCGCGACGTCATACGCCAGAATGTCGTTGCAGGAGAACGGGAAGTCGATCAGCCCCGAGAGCTTGTCGCCGAGGAAGAACACGTTGTCCGGAAACAGATCGGCGTGGATGACGCCTTCCGGCAGATGCGTCGGCCAGGAGCGCCCGAGATGATCGAGCTCGGCGGAGAGCAGCGCGGAGAGGCCGGCCTGCACCGTGTCGGCGCGGTCGGCGGCCTGCGCGAACAATGACCGCCAGCCGGCGACCGAGAGCGGATTCTTGCGCACCAGCGGGAAGTCGCGTCCGGCCAGATGCATCTGCGCCAGCGCCGCGCCGACGCCGGCGCAGTGGGTGACGTTCGGCTTGCGCGGCCACATGCCTTCCAGGAAGTTGATGATCGCCGCGGGCCGGCCGGACAGACTCGAATACACCGCCCCGTCGCGGTTGCGGGCGGGCTGCGGACAGCTCACGCCGCGCTCGGCGAGGTGGGCCATCAGCCCGAGAAAATACGGCAGATCGTCCACCGCCACGCGCTTCTCGTACAGCGTGAGGATGAAGGAGCCCTTGGTGGTGTGCAGCAGGAAGTTGGAGTTCTCGACCCCTTCGGCGATGCCCTTGTAGGAGAGCAGCTCGCCGATGTCGTAGGTCTTGAGGAAGTCCGCAAGCTCGTCGGCGGCGACGTCGGTATAGACCGCCATACCCTGTCCTGGTTCTCGAAGTTCGCCGGCCCCGCCTCCCCCGACGCGAACTTCATCACCGGGGAGGCTCGTTTGCGCCCTTCATCGCGCATGCGGGCGCCGCGTTCAAGACGGATGCGCCGGCGGTGGACCAAAAAGAGCGGCCGCCAGGGCCGCCTTTACTCGGCCGCGGCTTCCGGCCGGAGCGAGCGCGGCAGCGGGAAGAATTCGTTCTCTTCCGCCGCCGAGACCGTCTCGACATGGAGCACGTAGCGCTCGGCGAAGGCGCCCATGATCTCCTCGACGATCACCTCCGGCGCCGAGGCGCCGGCGGTGATGCCGAGGCTCTTGATGCCCTCGAAGCGCGCCCAGTCGATGTCCGAGGCACGCTGCGCCAGCACGGCAATCGGGCAGCCCTCGCGCTCGGCAACCTCGCGCAGGCGCTGCGAGTTCGACGAGTTCGGTGCGCCGACCACGATCAGCGCGTCGACCACCGGCGCCACCTTCTTGACCGCCAGCTGGCGGTTGGTGGTGGCGTAGCAGATGTCTTCCTTGTGCGGGCCCGAGATGTTCGGGAAACGGCCCTTGAGGATCGCGACGATATCCTTGGTGTCGTCGATCGACAGCGTGGTCTGGGTGACGAAAGCGAGGTTGTTGGGATCCTTCGGGGTGAAGGTCGCCGCGTCCTCGGCGGTCTCGATCAGCGTCACGGCGCCCGCCGGAAGCTGGCCGACGGTGCCGACCACCTCCGGATGGTGAGAATGGCCGATCAGCAGGATCTCGCGGCCGCGCTTGAAGTGGATCGCCGCCTCGCGGTGGACCTTGGTGACCAGCGGGCAGGTCGCGTCCAGGGAGAAGAAATTGCGGGCCTGGGCCTCGGCCGGAACCGATTTCGGCACGCCATGCGCCGAAAATACCACCGGTGCGTTGGTACTGTCGGGAATCTCCGCCAGTTCCTCGACGAAGATGGCGCCCTTGGTCTTCAGGCTGTCGACGACGTATTTGTTGTGCACGATCTCGTGGCGGACATAGACCGGGGCGCCATAGATGGCGAGCGCCCGCTCCACGGTGTCGATGGCGCGCACCACGCCGGCGCAGAAGCCGCGCGGCGAGCAAAGCACGATTTTGAGGTCTGGTTTGGCTGCCATGGGGCTGGTCTAAGCTGATCTTTGCGGGCTGGTTTCGGCGACCACGGACCCCCGGGCCGGCAAGCGGGGGCGGTCGATACGCGAGGAGCTTGGGTCTGACACTGGTTTGGGTAGGACTTGGGACTGCTTTCGAGCGCTGTCAAGGCCGTTTTCTCCAGGCCATTGCGCCATGCCCCCGGGACGGCTTATATAGGGCCAATTCCCGTCATCGCCGATGACCGCAGGTTTCGCCTCCAGGGCCGGGGCGGAGCACAAAGGAGATTTGCCATGAGCAACGCCCCGCTGATGCCGAAGGCAACTGCCGTGTGGCTGGTCGACAATACTGCCTTGACCTTCGACCAGGTCGCCGATTTTACCAAGATGCACCCGCTCGAGGTGCGCGCCATTGCCGACGGGGACGCCGCCCAAGGCATCAAGGGTATGGATCCGATCTCGACCGGGCAGCTCACCCGTGAGGAGATCGAGAAGGCCGAGCGCGACCCGAATTACCGGCTCCGGCTGCAGGAGAGCAAGGTGGTGCTGCCGCCGCAGCCCAAGCGCAAGGGCCCCCGCTACACCCCGGTGTCGCGCCGCCACGAGCGCCCGAGCGCCATCCTCTGGCTGGTACGGAACCATCCCGAGCTCAAGGACGCCCAGATCATGCGCCTGGTCGGCACCACCAAGACCACCATCGCCAGCGTGCGCGACCGCACCCATTGGAATGCGCAGACGCTGACGCCGATGGACCCGGTGACGCTCGGCCTGTGCTCGCAGATCGAGCTCGACTTCGAGGTCCAGCGTGCCGCCAAGGAAAAGCCGCTCGACGCCAATTACAGCGGCGCCACCCTGCTCCCGGCCTCCGAGACCACGCGCAAGGACGAGTACGAGCCGGCGGGCCGCGACGAGGACGATCTCAACGTCGACGCCGTGTTCGCCAAGCTCAAGACCATCGGCGGCAAGAAGCAGGACGACGAGGAGTAGGACGCGAGCGCGTTCGTCTTCCTCGCTTCACTCGCGGGCGCCAGCCCCGCACTCAGTGTCGTCCCGGCGAACGCCGGGATCCATAACCGCCGGCTTGCGTAACCGCCCGAGATGGTTGTGACTCAGCGCCTCGTTTCTCACTCCCGCTGCGGCGTATGGGTCCCGGCTCAAGGCCGGGACGACAGCGGTGGGGAGGCGCGGGACTCGCGACAAACCAAGCTTCGCCAAAACAGACCTCCCAAAAAAATGGCGCCGGGGATGCCGGCGCCATGGCAGTCTGGGAGGAACTGAAAAAATCAGAACTTGTAGGTGACGCCGACGCCGACCAGCCACGGATCGATGTTGGCGCGGCCGGTGACCGGAATTGCGCCGTTGACGGTCGCCGAGTAGTTCGGCTGCAGCCACAGCTTCTTGACGTCGACGTTCAAGCCCCAGTGCCTGTCGAGCATGTAGTCGAAGCCGAACTGGACCGCGGCGCCCCACTGGTTGGAGATGTGCAGGTTGGTGACGGCAAGACCGTTCCACACCTGGTTCGCGGCGCTCTGGTTAAAGAAGACCGTGTAGTTCACGCCGGCACCGACATAGGGCTTGAAGGCGCCGAAATCGGTGAAGTGATACTGCAGGGTGAGCGTCGGCGGCAGCAGCCACGCCTTGCCGATGTTGAGACCGTCGAGCGAGCCGGTGCCGCCGATGGAATGCCGGGTGACGCCGAGGATCAACTCGGCCGCGATGTTCCTGGTGAAGAAGTAGCTGATGTCGAGCTCGGGCACGACCGAGTTGGAGATCGACAGGCCGGAGTTCGGCGACGACAGCGCCGGCACGCCGGTCACGTTCACGCTGGAGCCGCCGGCATCCGGCAGCACGCCGAGCGCTCGCACACGAAGCATCCACGGATTCCACGCTTCGACCACCGGCGCCTTGGTGTAGACCGGCGCCGCCTGCAGGTCGGCTGCTTGCGCCGAGCCCATGGCTCCGCAGATCGCCGCCAGCACCAGCAGCGACGACGAAAGTTTCAAGATTCTGTTCATCGAAGTCCCCATAGCCACCCTTGAGCAACATTTGCGCGGGCACAGCCGCGCCTTGCGGTCGCAGATGTGGCAGGGACGCCATGGACTTGGATTTGATCTCAATCAATCGGCATTGTTGCAGTGCCGATGTCACGCAACTGTTGCATCGAAGTCACGCGCCATGAGAGGCGCTTGCACGTGCGCTCAGGGCCGATCGGGATGGTTCATCATGTATTCGCCGAGATCGCGCTGCCGGCGATCGGCGCGCGCCTCGGCGCGTTGCCGCTGCACGTCGCGGTCCTTACGGCAGGCGACATATTCGGCGGAGCCCGGCGCGACCTTGCCGCCGGCCTGACAGACCGCATCGTCATCGTCATTGCCGAGCGCCACTGCAGGGCCCTGGTTGCGGGAGGCGCAGGCCGTGAGCGAAAATACGGCCATCAGCACCAAGGCCAGGCGGGCGGAGGTCTGTCGCATCGAACGTTCCATTCTCGTCAATCGGGCTGGTCTCGGCCGTTGCTTGACGACAATGGGCGCCCGGGTCAAGCCCGGGGTACGTTCAGCGGCGCCGCTTCAGACCCGGCTCTTCAGCGCCTCGCCGATTTCCTCGAGCACCTTGGGATCCTCGATCGTGGCCGGCATGCTCCATTGCTCGCCGTCGGCGATCTTCTTGATCGTGCCGCGCAGGATCTTGCCGGAGCGCGTCTTCGGCAAGCGGCCGACGGTGATCGCGAGCTTGAACGCAGCGACCGGTCCGAGCTTGTCGCGCACCAGCGCCACGATCTCCTTTTCGATCTGCGACGGGCTGCGCGAGACACCGGCCTTGAGCACGATGAAGCCGCACGGCACCTCGCCCTTGATCGCATCCTTGATGCCGAGCACGGCGCATTCCGCGACATCGGGATGCGAGGCCAATATTTCCTCCATGCCGCCGGTCGAGAGCCGGTGGCCGGCGACATTGATGATGTCGTCGGTGCGGCCCATCACGAAGACGTAGCCGTCCTCGTCCTTGAAGCCGGCGTCGGAGGTCTTGTAGTAGCCGGGGAACTCGCTGAGGTAGGACTCCTTGAAGCGATCCTCCTGCTGCCACAGAGTCGGCAGGCAACCCGGCGGCATCGGCAGCTTGATCACGATCGAGCCCATGGTGTTGGCCGGCACGGGTCGCGCCGCCTCGTCGACGATGTCGACCTGATAGCCGGGCATCGGCACCGTCGGCGAGCCATGCTTGACCGGCAACAGGCCGAGGCCGACCGGATTGCCGGCGATGCACCAGCCGGTCTCGGTCTGCCACCAGTGGTCGATGACCGGCACCTTGAGCTGCTGCTCGGCCCATTCCACCGTCGGCGGATCGGCGCGCTCGCCGGCCAGGAACAGCGTGCGAAACTGCGACAGATCGTATTGGCGCAGCAAGGTGCCTTCTGGGTCCTCCTTGCGGATGGCGCGGAATGCGGTCGGCGCCGTGAACAGCGCCACGGCCTTGTGCTCGCTGATGACGCGCCAGAACGCGCCGGCATCCGGCGTGCCGACCGGCTTGCCCTCATACATCACCGACGTCGCGCCGTGGATCAGCGGGCCGTAGATGATGTAGCTGTGGCCGACCACCCAGCCGATGTCCGAGCCGCACCACCACACCTCGCCCGGCTTGATGCCATAGAGGTTCTCCATAGACCATTTCAGCGCAACCAGATGGCCGCCATTGTCGCGCACGACGCCCTTCGGCTTGCCGGTCGTACCCGACGTATAGAGGATGTAGAGCGGATCGGTCGCGAGCACCGGCACGCACGGCGCGAGCTTGCCGTTGGCGAGCGCGGATTTGCGCAACGCGGCCCAATCATAGTCGCGGCCGGGCTTGAGCTCGCAGACATGCTCAGGGCGCTGCAGGATGATGCAGGCCTTGGGCCTGTTGTCGGCGAGCTCGATCGCCTGGTCGAGCAGCGGCTTGTACTGCACGATGCGGCCGGGCTCGATGCCGCAGCTCGCCGACAACACGAGCTTGGGAGTCGCATCGTCGATGCGGGTGGCAAGCTCCTTGGCCGCGAAGCCGCCGAACACGACCGAGTGCACCGCGCCGATGCGGGCGCAGGCAAGCATCGCCACCATCGCCTCGGGCACCATGGGCATATAGAGGATGACGCGGTCGCCCTTGACGACGCCGAAATCCTGCATGACCGCGGCGAGCGTCTGCACCTCCTTCAGCATCTCGGCATAGGTGAGCCGGGTGACGGAGCTGGTCAGCGGCGAATCGTGGATCAGCGCCAATTGCTCGCCGCGGCCGGCGGCGACATGGCGGTCGAGCGCGTTGTAGCAGGTGTTGACGACGGCCCCAGTGAACCAGCGGCCATAGGCGCCCATCGACGGATCGAAGATCTTTTTGGCCGGCTCGATCCAATCGATCGCGCGGGCGGCCTCGGCCCAGAACCCTTCGGGGTCCTGCAGCGACCGTGCATGGACCTCGTGATAGCGGCTCGCAGCGCTCATGACGTTTCCCCAAACTGTGTTTATTCCCGACTATTGTCACGGGACAAAGCGACAGTTCAAGCCGTCATGAATTGATCCAGATCAGGCGAGCCGGACGTCCGGGCCATTTTCCGGGCCGGATCAATGCGCTGCGTCGCGGAGGGTATCCAGGCGACGCTGCAGGGCTAGACGAAGGTCGTAGCCCGGCTTGCCGAAGCGGGCATTGCGCTCGGCGATGAAGTCACGCTGCGTTCCGCGCAGCTCGGCAGCGGCGCGGCCGCGGGAGGACTTCAAGCGCCGGGCATAGCTTTCGGAAATGCCGAGATCGAGCACCGAGAGCTGCGGGTCGGCACAGATGACCTTCTCGACCTCGCGTACGGCGGTGGCGCAGTCGAAGGACGGCCCGCTGCGCTCCGACGGGGCGTTCAACGGACGCGGCGGCTCGGCGCCGAACTTCTTGATCTCGGCCAGCACGACGCGCCGACCGGCAATGGCATTGTCGTTACCGGGATCCAGCCGCAGCGCCGCCTCGTAGTCGGCCAGCGCCTTGGCGCGCTCACCCATCTTCTTGAACAACACCGCGCGGTTGTTGTAGGCGAGCGCGAAATTCGGATCGAGCCGCAGCGCGGCGTCGTAGTCGCTGAGCGCCGCGCCGAGTTCGTTCTTGAACTGATGGGAATCGCCGCGGTTGGTGAAGAAATTTGCCCGCTGCTCCATCGTGATCGCCTGGTCATAATCGGCGATCGCCTTGTCGTACTCCTTCATGGCGGCGTAGGTGAGACCGCGATTGTCATAATATTCCGACACCTTCGGATCGCGCCGGATCGCCTCGTCGTCATCGGCCAGCGCCCTGTCCATCTGGCCGAGCTTCTTGTAGGCCGCGGCACGATTGGTGAATGTGCGCGGCCGTTCCGGGTCGAGCCGGATCGCCTCGTCATAGTCGCGCACGGCCTTCTCATTGTCGCCGCGCAGGTAGAAGGCGACGCCCCGGTCGGCATAGGCCTGCGCGTAGTCGGGCTTCAGCCGGATCGCCTGGTCGTAGTCGGCCAGAGCGCGATCGAGACGACGCTGCTCGGTATGGACAACGCCACGCAGCTCAAAGGCTTCGGCGTCATTCGGATCGAGCGAGATCGCCATGCTCAGATCGGCGGTCGCCTTGCCGGCATCGCCACCGGCTTCGCGCATCAGGTCGCCGCGCAGCCGGTAGGCGCGCGCATTCTTGCCGTCGAGCGCGATGGCACGGTCGAGATCCTTCAGGGCCTGGGTCAGACCGCCCGAGGTACGCGCACGGGCGTCGGCACGGGCGACCAGGGCGATGGATTGATCCTTCGTCGAACCCGATGCCTGCTCGATTGCTGTCGAGCAGGCGGCGATGAGTTCGGACGGAGGCGCCTTGCTGCCCAAAGCGCATTCGGGGTCCGAGGCGAATGCTGGCCGGGCCCCGAGGCCAAGGACAAGCCCGGCTGCAAGACCCAGCGCGAGGTAAGACGAGCGGGATGAAATCGAACGAATGAAAGCGTGCATCGGCATGGACTCGGCTCGAATTTCGACTGTTGCGGGTGAGACGCTGATCTCCCCCGTTGTCGTCTCCGGCCGGAACCCGGTTCAAGCGGCCACGCCGATGGTCAATAGCCGTCGACGCCGTTCAGCCGCCGCAAGCGGTCCTGCATCGCCTTCTTGAGATCGTAGCCGGGCTTGCCAAAGCCGGCGTTGCGCCGCGCGATGAACGCGTCCTGCTCGCGCTGCAGGGCGCGTGCCGCGGCGGGGCCGGCCGCCTCGCGAACGACGCGGGCCTGCGCGCCGTCGATCTCGCGATCGAGATTGGCGAGCTCCGGATCGGCGCAGATCGCCTTCTCCACGGCGCGCCGCGCCATGGCGCAATTGAAGCTCGGCCTGCCCGCGACGGCCATCTGCGCGCCCAGGCGCTCGAGCTCCACTGCGAGCGCGTGGTAGTTGCTGCGGGCGCTGGCGTGATCCGGATTGAGCCGCAGCGCCGCGGCGAAATCGGCCAGCGCCTTCGGACGGTCGCCCTTCTTGCGATGCAGTTCGCCGCGCGCATTGAAGATGCTGGCGAGCGTCGGGTTGAGCTGCAAGGTCACGCCGTAATCGGCGATGGCGCGATCGATCTCACCCCTGATGATGAAGATCGAGGCGCGCGCGATCAGCGCATTGATGCGATCGGCCCTCGCGGCCTTGGGATTGTCGATCACGGCGCCGCATTCGGTGAGCACCTTGTCGCCATCGCGCGCCTCCGAGGCCGCCATGCAGGCACCGGCATCCACCGCCGGCTCCTTGCCGGGCTCGGCCGCGCCGACCGCATGGGCCTGGGTCGAGACCAGCCATCCGAGCGTGACAAGCGCTGCGAGGCGCAGCATCCCATCCCGGCGATCGGCTGCAGCCCATGAGGAGATGGATGCGGTCAAGGCAGATGGCTCTCTCAGGTCGTGGGCGATCCGGCACGGCGCGGGCGGAGCCGCCGCCGCGGCGACTTCAACTATACAGCGGCAGCCGCGGTGCGACAGTCCTTTCCTGCAGAAGGCGCCCCTTGCGAACGGGCGCTCGCGAGCTGATTGCGGCCCCGACAAAAATGCGTGTGGTCGTGCCGCGCATTCCCCTCGCGATGTTGTGGATGCGCGCCCCCGGCGATGCCCTCGGTCGCCATTTGAACCTGTTGCGATCCCAGCAGACACAACCGCATGACTATTCTGACCGACAATTCGCACGCACGCGGCGTCGTTGCGTCCCCTGCGCGCTATTTCTATTTCAACATGGCTCTGGCCTGCATGGCCATTGCGATCATCGGCTTCGCACCGACCTACTGGCTGCCACTGGCCCGCGGCTCATTCTCCGGCGCGCCCGTGATTCATTTCCACGGCTTCCTGTTCTTCACCTGGACTCTGTATTTCGCGCTGCAGAGCTGGCTTGCCGCATCCGGACGCACGGCGCGGCACCGCTCGCTCGGCATCTTCGGCGTATCGCTCGCCACGGCGATGACGATCTTTGGCTTCCTCGTTGCCATCGAGGCGATGAAGCGCTCTGCGGCAATGGGGCAGGTCAATGAGGGCATCGCCTTTGCCATCGTGCCGCTCAGCGGCATCGCCTTCTTTGCCGTGGTCTTTACGCTCGCGGTTGTCCATCTGCGCCGGCCGGAAACGCACAAGCGGCTGATGCTGCTCGCCGGCATCTCGCTGCTCGACGCCGCCGTGGCGCGCTGGTTCCTGACATTCCTGGCGCCGCCCGGCCCGCTCGGCCCGCCGCCGGTGTTCGTAACGATCCCGCCGGCTTTCGTCGCCTACCTGCTGCTCGTCGTCGCCATCATCCACGACCGCCGCACGTTCGGACGTGTCCACCCGGTCTACGTCTATGGCGGGCTCGCGCTGATCGCCGTGAAGCTCCTAAACTGGCCGATCAGCGTGACCTCGGCATGGCATGCATTCGCGGGCGGCATGCTGGCGATGGCGCAATAGCCCTCAACAAGACAAAGCCGTTCCACACCACCGTCATTGCGAGGAGCCGAAGGCGACGAAGCAATCCAGAGCTCCCGAGAGACTCCGGACTGCTTCCGCCCTCGCTCTTCGAGCTACGGCGGACACGTCGCTTCGCTCGCAATGACGAGAGCGGCGAGACCTAACTCCTGCAGGTCAACCCGCCATCGACCACGAGCATGGTGCCGGTGACATAGCGCGACTCGTCGGAGGCGAGGAACACCGCAGCATTGGCGACGTCGAAGGCATCGCCCATATGCCCCATCGGCACCTGCGCATCGCGCTTCTTCCACATCTCCTCGACATCGCCCTTGGCGTAGCTCGCAGCCAGCCCAGCGGAGTGCTCGACCATCGGTGTCTTCATCAGCCCGGGCAGGATCGCATTGACGCGGACGTGCTTCGGCGCGAACTCGACCGCGGTCGTGCGCGTCATCTGGTTCATCGCCGCCTTGCTGGCGCCGTAGCTGACATAGGAGATGCCGACCTGGCGGATGGAGGCTACCGAGGAGATGTTGATGATGGAGCCGCCGCCCTGCGCGATCATCACTGGAATGACGTGCTTCATGGCAAGATAGGCGCTCTTCAGGTTGACCGCGAACACGCGGTCCCATTCCGCTTCATCGACATCGACCACGCTGCCCATCTCCGCAATGCCGACATTGTTGTCGAGCACGTCGATACGGCCATAGGCGGCAACGCAAGCCTTCACCATCGCCTCGACCTCGACGGCCTTCGAGACGTCGGCGGTGAACGCCTCGGCCTGCCCGCCTTCGCCTGAAATGATCGAGGCCGTCTCCGCGGCGGCGTCCTTGTTGCGGTCGACGCAGAAAACCTTGGCGCCGTGCCGGGCAAAGGTCACGGCCGTGGCCTTGCCATTGCCCCAGCCCGGTCCGATCGAGCCGGCACCCACAACCAGCGCCACCTTGCCCTCGAGACGATCCATCGCGTGCTCCCGTCGTTCGTTATTCGCTACAGGCGCTCATCGTGATGGTCGAGGCGCCGATGTCATGGCCGAAAATGTCCGACAGCGTCCGGCATTGCCCGTCCGCACAGATGCGCCACTCCCCAGCCGCGCCGGAATTGGCGAGCACGATCCGCGACAGCGGCCCCCGCTGGGTCTGCCACTGGAACCAGCCGTCGACCAGCCGCGCCTCCGGCGGCGGCTCCATGCCCGCGCCCGAGCCCTTGACGCGCGCCTGCACCAGTTCGAGACCATCGGCCGTGACGCGCCAATCCTCCTGCCACGCGGTCTTCTCGACCGAGTGGGTCCAAGCCAAAGTGAAGCCGGCGAGCGTCAGCGCCTTCACCACACCCGATGACGCGAGGCAGAGGCTCAAGCGGAGGCCGCCACAGCAGCCGGCGGCCGCTGCCGCCACTGCCACGCCACGATCACCACCGCCAGGGCAAATCCCAGCACGTCACTGTAGGGAAATTCGCCGAGCAGGCAGACCGACGCGACAAACGCCAGCAGGCGCTCGACCAGGGTCATGCGCACGTACAGGAAGCCGATCGCCACCATGCCGAACAGGCCGATCGAGATCAGCGCCTTGACGGAGGCATACGCCACCGCGCCGATGAAGCCGAGTTGCGCCTCCATCGGGTCGCCGGCCTGCAGCATCAATGCCGGCGAGTAGACGAAGATGAAGGGAATGACGTAGCCGGCGAGCGCGATCCGCATCGCCTCCCAGCCGATCTTGTCCGGATTCTCCTTGGCGATCGGCGCCGCCGCCAGCGCCGCCAGCGCCACCGGTGGCGAGAGGTCCGCCATGATGCCGTAGTAGAACGCGAACATGTGGCTCGCGATCAGCGGCACGCCGAGCTTGGCGAGCGCAGGGGCCGCCAGTGCCGCGGTGATGATGTAGGTCGGGATGGTCGGAATGCCGGTGCCGAGCAGGATCGACAGCAGCATGGTCATGATCAGCGCCGCGAACAGGCTGGTCTTGCCGAGGCCGATCACCCAGCTGCCGAAGATCGAGCCGACGCCGGTCTGCGTCATCATGCCGATGATGACGCCGACGATCGCGCAGGCCATGCCGACGGTCAGCGCCGACTTCGCACTTTCAGCCAGAGAATCGCGGCAGGCGTGCAAGGTGCCCATTCCGCCGCGCACGAAGCCGGTGATGACGATGAGCGCGACGACGACGGAGGCGACAGGTACGATCTGCAGGCCGTTGCGCGACAGCGCGCCGACGACGAGCGCCAGCCCGATCCAGAACACGTAACGCAGCACCTGGTTGGAGAAGCCCATGGTGATCGAGGTGCCCAGGATCAGCGCCACCGTCAGCGCGAGTCCCATCGAGCCCGCATACAGCGGCGTGAAGCCCTCGAACAGCATGTAGACCAGCGCGGCGAGCGGCAGCACGAGGTACCAGCGCGCCACCAGTGCCTTCCAGGCGCTCGGAATTTCAGACGGCTTCATCCCGGTCAGGCCGTGCTTGCCGGCCTCCAGATGCACCATCCAGAACGCCGAGGCGAAATAGAGGATGGCCGGGATCACGGCCGCCTTGACGATGACCGAGTAGTCGACTCCCAGCGTCTCGGCCATGATGAAGGCGACCGCGCCCATGACAGGCGGCATGATCTGGCCGCCCATCGACGCGGTGGCCTCGACGCCGGCCGCAAAGGCGCGGCGGTAGCCGAACCGGATCATCAGCGGAATCGTGAACTGGCCGACGGTCACCACGTTGGCAACGCCCGAGCCCGAGATCGTGCCCATCATGCCGGAGGCGAACACCGCGACCTTGGCCGGACCGCCGCGGGTGCGACCGAACAGGCCGAGCGAGACGTCGGTGAACAGCTGGATCATGCCGGCATGCTCGAGGAACGAGCCGAACAGGATGAACAGGAAGATGTAGGTCGCCGAGACGTAGATCGGCACGCCGTAGAAGCCCTCGGTGCCGAAGGACAGGTGTGTAATCACCTGATCGAAATCATAGCCGCGATGGTTGAGCGGCGCCGGCAGATACTGGCCGAAGAACCAGTACAGCAGGCAGGCGCCGCACATCAGCGGCAGCGCGAGCCCCATCAGCCGGCGCGTGCCCTCGAAGATCAGTACCGCCAGCAGGGTTCCGACCACGAGATCGGTGCGCGTCGGATCGCCGTCGCGCGCGATCAGATCCGCATAGAAGATCCACTGATAGAGGCCGCAGAGGAAGCCGATGGCGCCGATGGTCCAGCCCGCGATGCGCCCCGCATCGGTCTTGGCGGTGAAGTTGCCGATCAGGCCGAAGGTCAGCAGCAGCAGGAAGCCGACATGGACGCCGCGGACGACCTGGCTCGGCAGATAGTTGAAGGCGGCGACATAGAGCTGGAATATCGCAAAGGCGAGCCCGATGCCGTAGGCGAGATAGCCCCAGCGGCCGGGGCCGAAGCCTTCCGGAAAGCCGTGCTCGAAATTGTCGAACTCGACCTTGACCGGCGTTTCCATGTTCACGGCTTCGATCGTCATGATCCCCCCAACGCGCCCATCAGGCGCTGCTGACCATGGCCGCAATCACCTGAACGACAAGACTGCGCGGAGGGCTTCCCGCGCAGCCGGTTGCGAATGATCCGGCCTGCAAGGAAGGCCGGGCGAGCAGCTCCTTATTTCAGGATGCCCTTCTCCTTGTAGTAGCGGATCGCGCCCGGATGCAGCGGCACCGGGCTGTCCTGCGCCGCTGTCTCCAGCTTGATCTCCTTGCCGGCGGCATGCGCATTGGCGAGCTCCGGCAGCGAATCGAAGATCAGCTTGGTCATCTGGTAGGCGAGATCGTCTGATACCGCCGAGCTGGTGACGAGATAGTTGATCACAGCCGCGGTCGGCACGTCCTTGTCCTGGCCGGTATAGGTGTTGGCCGGGATGATCGCCGCCACGAACGGCGCACCGATCTTTTCGACGACCTCCTTCGGCACCGACACCACCGTGATCGGCGACGAGGTCGACAGATCCTTCAACGAAGCGACGCCGAGGCCAGCCGACTGCAAGGTGGCGCCGAGCTGCCGGTTCTTCATCAGGTCGACGGATTCGGCGAAGGGCAGATACTCCACCTTGCCGAGATCCTTGTAGCTCATGCCGGCGGCGGCGAGGATCGCGCGCGAGTTGAGCTCGGTGCCGGACTTCGGCGCGCCGACCGACAGGCTCTTGCCCTTGAGATCCGCCAGCGTCTTGATGCCGGACTCGGCCGTCGCGACGATCTGGATGTAGTTCGGATAGATCGCGCCGATCGTGCGCAGCTTGTCCAGCTTGGACTTGAAGCCGGCCTCCTCCTCGCCGTTCCAGGCGGCCTTCAGGGAGTCGCCGAGCGCGAAGGCGAGCTCGCCGCGTCCCTGCTGCAGCAGGATCAGGTTCTCGACGGAGGCCTTGGTCGCCTGCACCTGGGTTTTCACATTGGGGATCTTGTCGCCGTAGATCTTCCCGATCGCGACACCGAGCGGATAATAGACGCCCGACGTGCCGCCGGTGAGCACGTTGATGAAGCTCTGCGCCTGCGCCGCTGGCGCCGCGAGCAGGCAGGCGGCTGCCAGAATGAAACCGGTTGCAGTGCCAGAGATTTTCGAAAAACGCATGGATCCTCCCATTGATTTTGCCGCAAATTGGACGGCTGTGGGCGCGGGGTCAACCCATCCGAAAGACTGGCGCACCAGCCTCTCCCGCTCCCACGGCGCGAGGCCGGAACCGATGCGCCCCGCGTTCAATCTTACATTGACAGTAGCACCAGCTTGAACCGCAGGTGCAGCCCAGAGCGGCGGGCCGCCTCGCTCGCAAGGCCGCCGGTCATTGGAACGTCATGTCGAGGCACTTGGAGATGTCCGAGCCGAGCCCGGACGAGATCGTCATGCAGCCGCGCACCTTCTGCTGGGTCGTATCCGCCACCCAGATCGAATAGCCGCCATTGCCGAAGAAGGAGTTGGTGTTCGCCGGCTCGGTCTCGGTGGCGTCGAACTCGTATTTGGAATCGGTGTCGAACACGCGCGGCTTCCTGGTGCAGCCGCCGTCGGTCTGGACGTTGATGACCTCCTTGTTGTCCCGGGTCAGCGACAGTGAGACCTGGCAGCGGAAATATTCCGAGGTCTTCACGTTGAAGAGGTAGGCGTAGGACTTGCAGACGGCCGTATTGAGCTTGCCGGCGGAGAGACCGCGGCTGCAGGCGATGCGTTGGTTATTGGACAGCTTGAAGTCGTCGGCCCGGGCGGATGCCAACGTCACCAGCGACAACGCCGCAACCCAACCGATCTTCGTGACGAGGCTCATCCGAATCATCCCCAAAGTGTTTTCTTGGCCTATGTTTCTAAACCACGCTGCAGGATAATCGCGAGATCGGCGAATTTAAAAATCCGCCAACGATCACTGCGCTGCGACGGGGCGACGTTGACGCTGCCTCATCGTTCGCGATTTGTTCGAGACGACATCGATTGGAGGAGGACATGAAGAGCCCGGTTCTGAAAGCCCTTATCGCCCTCGGTGCGCTGGGCGCACTGACCAGCGCGGCGCGCGCGGCACCGCCGGAGCCGTGGGAGCTGAAGCCCGACATGGGCTACGCCTATGGCAAGGATGGCAAGACGCTCGCCTACAAGATGGGCACCAAGAACGCCGACATGCTGCTCAAGGGCGCCAAGAAGGTGCCGAAGGGCACGCTGTTCTTCGTCGGCCAGAACGGTCAGCTCTACATGCGGACGGCCCCCTATCTCGACGGCGACGGCAGCTTCTCGTTCGGCGCGGATGAGTGAAGGCGAGCGAGCGCAGCCTCAGAACGCCGCCGCCAGCTCCTTGGCGCCGGGCAGGCCGCTGAGCGAGTCCATCCTGGCATCCGTCACCGCAAGCAGCTTCGCCACGGTGTTGTGGCGAACGGCGACCGGATTGCGCTCATAGCCGCCGCGCTGGAAGAAGTTGGCGGTCGGAACCTGATCGCGCATCTCGAGCGGCATCGTCACCATGTCGAAGCCGGTGCCGTCCCCGGTGAGATTCATCATCTCGAGCTCGGCGGCGGAAAGCGGCCGGGTGTAGCCCTTGGCGCGCGCGAACAGCACCGAGGTCAAGAGCTTGTGGGTCTGCAGCATCGGCCCGACGTCGATGTCGAGCACCATCGCATGCATGGCCCACCCCTGCGGCGTATTGCCGATCTTCTCATGCGCCGACCAGTCGTCCGGCACGGAGCGCGCAATCGCGACCATCTTCTTCAGGACCGCGAGCTTGTGCTCCATCGCGCCCCGCGCCGGGCCGGACGTCTGCGCCACGCGTTCGCCGAGCAGGCGGATGAACAGCGGGCCCTGCTCGGCCAGAAGCTCGACGCTGTTGGTGGTCAATAGCTGATTGTAGCCGATCGCCGTCGAGATCGCGCGGTTGCCCTTGAAGCCCGATTGCGAGTCATGCTTGCCGTTGCCGCCGGTCTCGAAGGCATAGACGCGCACCGCCTGCTCGCGCGTCAGTCCCGACGCCGCGGCGAAGCGCGCATAGGCGCGCTTGAAATCGATGTCGTTGGTGGGGCGCTGCGGCGACCATTGGAAATGCTCCTGTGCCGCCTTCACGAGGTCGGCGACCACAGGGATGTACTTGCGCTCGCGCGGCTCACCCTCAGGTTCCGGCTCGGGGTTCACCGGCCGCTTCGGCCCGGTGTAGACCGGCGGCTGCTCCAGCACATAGTCGTCGAGCCCGATCGGCTGGCGGTCGCGGCGCTTGGCATTGCGCGCACGGCGCTTGTCGGCGATCGCCTTCCAATAGGCGCCCGCCTCCTGGTCAAACTCCGCCCGCGCCTGCTGATATTCGGCGAGTTTGCGCTGATACTCCGCAATCGCAGCCGGCGATGCCATCTGCGCCAAAGCTTCGCGGGGCGCGACCGGTGAGCCGGGTTCCGCGGCCAGCAAAGGCGGCGCGCCGGAAACGGCGCAGGCGAGAATCAGGGCAAGGGTGCGAATCGGCTGATGCAGCATGCCGCCCTTGTAGCCGAAACGGCGGCTACTTCCAGGCGAACACCGGCTGCTCCAGCTCGTGCACCCGGGTGTCGCGGCCGGACAGGACCTCGCGGAACTGATAGATCAGCGCTGCGGTGGGCGCGTGAATGAGACCCTCGCGGGCGTGAAAACGGATGACGCGCCGCGTGCTCTCGGGGATCGCAGTGAAATCGAACGCGTCATCCGCCGTGATCGCGTCGAGGCCGATCCGGTGCACCGAGGCGACCTCGTCCGGATTCGGCCGCAGCGTGCGGCCATTGGCCGCCCATACGACGACGGGGGTAATCAGATAGCCCGACCGTGTCGGATAGTCGTCGAGCAGGCCCAGCACCGCATCCGGCGCCAGGACCAGCCCGAGCTCTTCCGTGAGCTCGCGCAGCGCGGCCTCGACCGTCGTTTCGCCGGCGTCGCAGCGTCCGCCCGGCAGCGCCCATTGCCCGCCATGGCTGCGCAGCCCGGCAGCGCGCAGAGTGAGCAGCAGCGCCGTGTCGCCGGTCTCGTGGTGCGGCGCCAGCGCGATCACCACCGCGGCGCGCTTCAGCGAGGCCGCAGCCGCCTCCAGCCGCACGAAACCGGCACAGCAGCTTGCGATTTTCCGCCTCGTGGCATCGTCGAACGGCATCGGCATGCAGCTTGACTACACCAGGCCGGCGACAGATGAAACGATCTCCAGGCCGGCTCGGGCCACAACGGGAAGGGTCTTCAGCGATGACGAAATCGGCCGCGGCCAGGATGACGTCCGACGGCTGGGAGATCGTCGACACCTCCGGTTTCCTGCATCTGATCGGCCCGCTGTGGCAGCGGGTCGTCGGCGGTGTCCACGAGTACGCCATCGTCACCGAGGACAAGCACCACAACCGCCGCGGCCTGGTCCAGGGCGGCGTGATCATGACGCTGGCCGACCGCAGTTGCGGCATGACGGCCCGCTACGCCGCGGGCAAGGAGCACATGGCGACGATCCAGTTCGACACGCATTTCGTCGAGTCCGGCAAGATCGGCGAGACCCTGGTGTCGCGGCCGCATGTGGTGCGGATCACCCGCAGCCTGGTGTTCATCACCACGGAGGTCATGGCCGGTCATCGCGTGATCGCGATGGCCTCGGGCGTGTTCAAGATTCTGAAGAGCGAGTGAGCCGTGATCTCGCCTCTCGGTCATTGCGAGGAGCGTCGCGACGACGTGTCCGCCGAAGCCCATCGGGCGAAGGCGGAAGCAATCCAGAGTCCCGACCCGGCCCTGGATTGCGTCGCTGCGCTCGCAATGACGCGCTGAGAGAGTTATCGTATCCCCTTCGCCCGCGGTGGTGACGGTTTGAAATGAGGCAAGAATGCAATATCGCCAGCTCGGCCGTTCCGGCCTGAAGGTGTCGCCGATCTGCCTGGGGACGATGATGTTCGGCGGTCCCACCGACGAGCCGACATCCGCCCGCATCATCGCCAAGGCGCGCGACGCCGGCATCAACTTCATCGACACCGCAGATGCCTACAACAAGGGCGCTTCCGAGGAGGTGGTCGGCCGCGCCATCGCGCGCGAGCGCGACCGCTGGATCGTCGCCACCAAGCTCGCCAACCCGATGGGCGACGATCCCAACCGCGCCGGCCTGTCGCGGCGCTGGGTGCTGCAGGCCGCGGACGAAAGCCTGCGGCGGCTCGGCACCGGGCACATCGACCTCTACTACCTGCACAAGGAAGATCACGCGACGCCGCTCGAGGAAACCGTGCGCGCGATCGGCGATCTCATGCGTGCCGGCAAGATCCGCTATTTCGGCGTCTCCAACTACCGCGCCTGGCGGCTCGCCGAGATCTGCAGTCTCTGCGACGCAGGCGGCATCGACCGCCCCGTCGTCAGCCAGCCCTACTACAATGCGATGAACCGGATGCCCGAGGTCGAGCACCTGCCGGCCTGCGGCTATTACGGCCTCGGCGTCGTGCCCTACAGCCCGCTGGCGCGCGGCGTGCTCACCGGAAAGTACAGCCCCGATGCGCCGCCGGACACGGACACCCGCGCCGGCCGCAACGATACGCGAATGATGCAGACTGAGTGGCGGCCCGAGTCATTGAAGCTGGCGCAGGAGATCAAGCGTCACGCCGAGACGAAGGGCTTCACGCCGGGACAGTTCGCCGTGTCCTGGGTGCTCAACTCCGCCTTCATCAGCTCCGTGATCGCGGGTCCGCGCACCGAGGCGCAATGGGACGACTACATCCGCGCGCTCGACTATCCCTTTGCCGCCGACGACGAGGCGCTGATCGACCGGCTGGTCGTGACCGGCCACGCCTCGACGCCCGGCTACAACGATCCGGCCTATCCGATCGAGGGCCGCAGGCCGCGGGTGGGCTGAGATGGAGGAGGATCGCTACGGCCTGCCACTGTCGACCGCCTCCACTGACGCGGCCGCAGCCTATCGCGAGGGCATGGATCTGCTGCTCGCATTCTGGCCCGGGGCCACTGACGCGTTCGAGCGGGCGATCATGCTCGATCCGGAGTTCGCGCTGGCGCACGCGGCGCGTGCTCGCATCCACGCGATCTACATGCAGCGCGAGGCGGCGCTGCAGACCATCGCACGGGCCCGCGACCTCGCTGCCAAGCGCGGCACCCCGCGCGAGCAGAGCCATGTCGCGACCCTGGTGCTCGCCATCGAGGGACGCGGCACTGACGCGCTGACATCGACCCTGGCGCATCTGGCGAACTGGCCGCGGGACGCCATGATCATGGCGCTCCCGCTCGGCGCTTTCGGCCTGCTCGCCTTCTCCGGCCGCGCCGATCACGATGCCGCCCGCCGCGACCTCTGCGACCGCTTCGCCGCTGATTATGGCGAGGACTGGTGGTTCATGTCCAACCATGGCTGGGCCCTGACCGAGGCCGGCGAGTTGGCGAAGGGCCGCGCCGTCACCGAGCGCAGCTTCGCGCTGCGCCGGCACAACGCCTATGCCGTGCATGCGCTGCTGCATGCGATGTTCGAGGACGGCGCGGTGGACGAGGCCGATGCGCTCGTCGCGGGGTGGATCGGCGACTATGACCGCACCGGGATGCTGCACGGTCATATCTGCTGGCACCAGGCGCTCGGCGCGCTGGACCGGGGCGATGCCGACAAGGCGCTGGCGGTCTATACCGACGTGCTGGTGCCGACGATGGACTCGGCGCCGCCGCTCAACACCCTGTCCGACTGCGCCTCGCTGCTGTGGCGGCTGATGGCTGACGAGCAACCGGTGCCGCCCAACGCATGGGCCGACACGGCGGCCTATGCGAGCACGCGCTTCACGGGTTCGACCCTCGCCTTCGCCGAGATGCATCTGGTGATGATCGCGGCAGCGACGCATGACAGCGCCGCGCTCAAGGGACGCCTTGCCGCGATCGAGCGGCGGCAGGCCGAGGGCAGGCTGCCGGCCGGGCGCATCGTGCCGCACATGTTGCGGGCGCTGCGTGCGTTCGCCGATGACAATTGGCGCGGATGCGCGCGCGAGCTTGCGCCCGTCATCGGCGATCTCCCCCGCATCGGCGGCAGCCACGCCCAGCGCGAGGTGATCGAGGACACCTACATCCTGGCACTGATCCGCAGCGGCGCGCTGGCTCAGGCGCGAGACCTGCTCGATGCCCGCCTGCACCGCCGCCCCTCCGCGCGCGACACGCGCTGGCGGGCGCTGACGGTTTGACGGACGTTATCCCTCCGTCTCCAATCCCGTCGGCATCGGCACGTTCTCGGGCTGCAGCTTGAGACCCGCCGCGAGCGCGACGGTCTCCAGCAGCGCCGCAAAGTCCTTCTCCAGATAGCCGGCGGGATCTGGTTGCAGCGAGGCGGCGCCGACATGGGCCTGCAATGCCTCGCGCGTCGCGGCTGTCACCGGCATCGCGACGTCGAGCTGGCGCGCCGCCGACAGGCCGAGATCGAGATCCTTGCGCAGCAGCGGCGGCGTGAAGGTCGTGGTCCAGTCGAGATTGACCAGCGCGTTGCTCTTGTACCTGGTGAAGGTCGACCCCATGACGCTGGCGTTCATGAAGTTCAGGAAGGCATGGCGCGGCACGCCGGCCTTCTGCGCCAGGATGGTGATCTCGGCCAGGTTCTGGATCACGACGCCGAGGAAGACGTTGTGCGCGATCTTGCAGATGCGCGCGAGCTCGCCCTCGCCGACATAGGACACGCCGGAGGCGGCGATCTTCGCCAGATACGGTTCGATGACCTCGAACGCGGCCTTGGGGCCCGAGACCACCGACGACAGCTTGCCGGCCTTGACGCATTTGCCGTTGCCGGACACCGGCGCCCGCACGAACTCACAGCCCAGTCGAACGAGCTTGGCGGCGATCGCCTCCGACTGCTCGATGCCGATCGAGGAGCAGTCCACCAGGATCCGGGGACGCGATCCAGAACCGGCGGCCACCAGGCCGTTGTCGCCGAAATAGACCTGCTCGAGATCCTTGCCCGTCGACACCATCGTGAACACGATGTCGCACGCGGCGAGATCGCGGGGATGATCGACGATGACGCCCCCTTTCGCCGCCAGCGGCTCGGCCTTGGCGCGGGTGCGATTGAAGATCGACACCTTGTGGCCGGCCTTGAGCAGGCGCTCAGCCATCGGATAGCCCATGCGCCCCATGCCGATCCAGCCGAGCGAATGCGTCGTGGTCATTGTCGTCTCCTCGTCCTACTTATCACGGATGCCGTCATTGCGAGGAGCGAAGCGACGAAGCAATCCAGAGTCACGGCTGCCGCCCTGGATTGCTTCGCTTCGCTCGCAATGACGAAAACACGAAGACCACTCTCCTGGTCGCACCGTCCGTTCGCTTAGTAGCGGTTGGCGATCGGCAATTCCTCGGCCGGGAACAGCGTGATCACCTGACAGCCCTTGTCGGTGACCACCACCTCCTCCTCGATACGCGCAGCCGAGAAGCCGTCGGTCGCCGGACAGTAGGTCTCAAGCGCGAACACCATGCCGGTCTTGATCTCCATCGGATTGTCCAGCGAGACCAGCCGCGAGATGATCGGGCGCTCATGCAGAGCGAGCCCGAGGCCGTGGCCGAACTGCAAGCCGAAGGCCGCCATCTCCGAGGGAAAGCCGAACTCCTCGGCCTTAGGCCAGACCTTGGCCACGGTGTCGGTCGAGACGCCCGGCTTGATCAGCGCGATCGCATTGTCGAGCCATTCGCGGCACTGCTTGTAGGCGTCGTGCTGCGCCGGCGTGGCGCGGCCGACGTTGAAAGTGCGGTAGTAGCAGGTCCGGTAGCCCTGATAGGACTGCAGGATGTCGAAGAACGCCTGGTCGCCCG
This sequence comes from Bradyrhizobium sp. SZCCHNPS1003, assembly GCF_032381555.1. Classification (NCBI taxonomy): domain Bacteria; kingdom Pseudomonadati; phylum Pseudomonadota; class Alphaproteobacteria; order Hyphomicrobiales; family Nitrobacteraceae; genus Bradyrhizobium; species Bradyrhizobium sp. SZCCHNPS1003. Next base: position 21,229 of record NZ_JAUHIU010000011.1, on the reverse strand, counting down.
GACGCAGGATGCGGTCGGTGAAATTGTGCGGATGCGGATTGCAGCGCTCACCGGAGATGGCGTTGATCGCCTCGACGTCGTCGGAGCCCATCTCGTAGAGCATCTTGTTGGCGAGCGCGACGATGTCGTTCTCGCGCACGCCCGGCTTCAGGTGCTCGTAGATCGAATGATAGACACCGTCGACCATGGCCGCGGCCTGGTTGAGCAGCATGATCTCGTCGATGTTCTTGATCTCGCGCGCGTCCAGCATGACCTGCTGGCCATCGACCACCTTCATGCCGGCCTTCTGCAGCTCGAAGAACATCGCCGTTTCCGCAAGGTCGACGCCGACAGGCATGTCGGCAACGCCTGCGGCGCGCAAAAGGCTCATGACCTCCTCGGCATGCGCCTTCATCAGCCCGACGGCCGGCGGCACGGTGCCGCGCATCCCGAGCATGCCGGCGCGGCAATTCTCCGGCGCCAGCCAGTCACAGAAAAGACGATGGTGGACGGCCGCCGAGCCGAAATCCCACACGATCGGCTCGCCGTCGCCGGCCAGCAGCGCGAAACGGCACAGCTTGTCGCGCTCCCATTCGCCGATCTTGGTGCCGGACACGTAGCGAATGTTGTTGACGTCGAACAGCAGCAGCGCACCATAGCCCGACGCCTTCAGCGCCGCGCGCGCCCGCGCCAGCCGGTAGCGCCGCAACCTGTCGAAATCGACGCGGCGCTCGAAATCCACCGAGACATGGCCATGCGACGGAATCGCCCGCCCCCAGCGCCAATGCGGATCGAGATGCTCGGGGCTGACAAGATGCGGCTTCAGCGCGCTCGCTGTCATGTGGACGTTTCCCATTGTTCTATTGCAATCGATTGCAAAGCCGAATTTATTGCATACACGCAAAGCGTGTCAAGGTATAGCATGATCAAAATGTCGTTGCGCTGCGACATCAGAGGCTGGGAATGAAACGGACATTGCGACCGGCAGCAGGCCTGCATGCGTCGTCCTCGCGCCCGACGATCAAGGACGTCGCCGCCCGTTGCGGTGTGCATCCCTCGACGGTCTCGCGCGCGCTCAGCCCGGCGATGAAGCACCTCGTCGCTGCCGATGTCGCGGACAAGATCCAGGCCGCCGCCAACGCGCTCGGCTACCGGCTGAACATGGCCGCCAAGGGCCTGCGCACCGGCCGCAGCGGCCTGATCGGCGTGCTCGCGCCGGATATCGCCGACCCCGGCTTTCCGCCGATGCTGTCCGGCATCGCCGATCATCTCCACGCCCAGGGCTATGCGACGATCGTGGCCGACGCCGGCACAGAGGGGTCGGAGCGGGATCTCGTCGACCGGCTGATCGCGCGCGGCGTCGACGGTCTGGTACTGGCGACGGTGAGCTTGCGTGACGACGTCGTGAAGCACTGCCTGGATGCAGCGCTGCCGGTGGTGCTTGTCAATCGCGTCGATGCCGCCGGACTCCTGCCCTCGGCAGCCAGCGACGATGCCGCCGGCATGCGTCTCGCCGTCCAGCATCTCGTCGCGCTCGGCCACCGGCGCATCGGTCACGTCGCGGGCCCGCAGCACATCTCGACCGGCGCACGCCGCCGCGCCGGCTTCGAGGCCAGCATCAGGGCTGCGGGACTGTCGGCCCGCCATACGCCGGTCGAAGCCGTCGAAACCTATACGCGTGCGGCGGGTCGCGAGGCTGCGCTGCGCCTGCTCGCGCGGCGGACGCGCCCAACCGCAATCGTCGCCGCCAATGATCTGCTGGCGCTCGGCGTCTATGACGCGCTCGCCGCGCGCGGCCTGACCTGCCCCGGTGATATCTCCGTGGTCGGCCACAACGACATGCCGTTCGTCGACATGGTCGCGCCGCCGCTGACCACGGTGCGGATCGCCCAGCGCGACATGGGGGAAGCCGCGGCGCGGCTGCTGCTCGACCGCCTTGCCGGGCGCGAGGCAGCAACCGACCACATCGTATTGGCGCCGGAGCTCATCATCCGCGGCTCGACGATCGCATACGAGCACTGACAGGTCCGCGGGGCATCGCTACACTGCGCGGAAGAAACAACGGGAGGATATGCCGATGACGGAGATGGTCGGCCTGGAGGCGCTCGTCGCATCCATCGCACCGGGGCAATCGATCGCGATCCCGGTCGACCGTGCCGGCGTCTCGATGGCGGCGACGGCAGCGATGATCGAGGCCGGCCTCACCGGGCTGCATCTCGTCTGCGTGCCGATATCGGGCCTCCAGGCCGATCTGCTGATCGGCGCCGGCGTGGCCGCGGTGGTGGAAACCAGCGCCGTCTCGCTCGGCGAGGCCGGCGGCGCACCGCGCTTCGTCGCGGCCGTGCGCGACGGCAGCATCCGCCTGCGCGATGCCACCTGCCCTGCGATCCATGCCGGCCTGCTGGCCGGGCAGAAGGGCGTGCCGTTCATGCCGATCGCCGGCATCATCGGCAGCGATCTGCTGCGGGTCCGCCCCGATTGGAGGGTGATCGACAGTCCCGTCGGCGAGCCCGGCAAGGTGGTCGTAGTGCCGGCGATCACGCCCGACGTGGCGCTGTTTCATGCCCCCGAGGCTGACCGCTTCGGCAATGTCCGCATCGGTCGCTACCGTGAGCTGGCGACGATGGCCTATGCGGCGAAGCGCACGCTGGTCACCGTCGAGCGCATCGTCGATCGCGATTTGATGGCGACCGAGGACTCCGCCGCCGGCGTGCTGCCGACGCTCTATGTCGATGCGATCGCAGTCGCCGAGAACGGGGCCTGGCCGCTGCCGCTGTGGGACGAGTACGAGACCGATGGCGCCGAGCTTTCGCGCTACGCCGCGATGGCGCGCACCGACGAAGGCTTTCGCACCTATCTCGCCGCCTTCCTGACCCGCAGCAAGGAGGTGGCATGACCATGCACGACGAGCGCGCACGCAAAGAACTGCTGATCACGGTCATCGCCGACCTGCTCGATGGCATCCGCCATGTCGCCGTCGGCGCCTCATCGCCGATCCCGGCGGCCGGCGCGATGCTGCTGCGCGCACGCAACGCGCAACAGGGCAAGCCGCCTGTCCGCATCTCGATCCTCGGCTCGAGCCGGCACAATTTCTTCACCAATGGCGGCGTCGAGCTGTTCGACTGCGCCGCGCAGGGCCGCGTCGACGCGTTCTTTCTCGGCGGCGGCCAGATCGACGGCGCCGGGAACATCAACCTGGTCGGCACCGGCGACTATCCGCGGATGGATGTGCGCTGGCCGGGCTCGTTCGGCTCGGCCTATCTCTACCATCTCATTCCGCGGGTGATCCTGTTTCGCGAGGAGCATTCGCCGCGCGTGCTGGTGCCGAAGGTGGATTTCGTCAGCGCCGCTGCGACCACGCCCGAGGTGAAGCGCCGCGGCGGACCGCATGCGCTGCTGACCAATCTGGCGCTGTTCGATTTCGACCGCGATCGCGGCGGCTTCCGGCTGCGCTCGGTGCACCCGGGCTACTCCGCCGACGACATGCGCGATCGTACCGGATTCGATTATGCGGTGCCGGAGATCGTGCCGCCGACGCCCGCGCCGGACCGGGCGACGGTCGAGCTGATCCGCGGCCGGATCCTCGACGAGCTCGCCGAATGCTATCCCGAATTCGCGCGCGCGATGGCTCCGGCCGCGTAGATCACTGCAGTGATGCGCGCGTGATCACCTGCCCCGCATGCGCCTTCTGGTGCGCCCCCTGCCACCAGGTCAGCGCGCCGTTGACGATGACGGCCTCGATGCCGGCGGCCGGCACGCAGGGGTCATCATAGGTCGCGCTGTCACGCACGCTGGCCGCATCGAAGATCGTGATGTCGGCGTGGTTGCCGATCGCGATCGTGCCGCGTCCCTTGATGCCGAAATTCTGCGCGGTCAGCCCGCTCATCTTCCAGACCGCGGTTTCCAGCGAGAACAGCTCGAGCTCGCGGCAGTAATAGCCGAGCACGCGCGGGAACGTGCCCCAGAGCCGCGGATGCGGACGCTCGCCGAACGGCAGGCCGTCGGAGCCGATCATGGTCGGCTCGAAGGCGAGGATGGTCTGCACGTCGGCCTCATCCATCGCGAAGTAGATCGCCGACGCCGGCTGCAGCCGCTTTGCCGCTTCGAGCCGGTCGACGCCCCAGCCCGCGGCGATGTCGGCGAGATCGCGACCCGCCACTTCGGGATGCGGCCCGGAGGCCGCGACGACGACCCTGACCTGCAGCTTGGCCGGATCGGTGTGCAGCATGGTCGACGAGGCGTTGTAGGGGTAGCAGTCCAGCGCGACGCATTGGCAGCTCATCGCCTTCGTGATCAGCGGCAGCGTCTCCTTGGTGCGGCCGAAATTGGCGGGGCCCACCACCTTGTGATGCGAGATCACCACCTGGACGTCGAGCGTCTTGCCGATGGCAAAGCTCTCCTCCAGCGACTTGATCACGTCGTTCGCCTCGTTGCGCATGTGCGTCGCGTAGACGCCGCCGCTGCCGGTGAGCGGCCGGCAGACCTCGATGATCTCCTCGGTCGGCGCCGCCTCCGCCGGCGGATAGAACGTCCCGGTCGAGACGCCGATGGCGCCGGCGTCGAGCGCCTCCTGCACATGAGCCCGCATCTCGGCGATCTCCGCGTCGGTCGCGGCCCGGCCGAGGTCGCTCACGACCGAGGCGCGCAGCGCGGTGTGGCCGACCATCGGCGCAACGTTGACGGCGGCCGGTGCCGCGCGCAGTGCAGCCACGTAGTCCGCAAACGAGGCGTACTCTGCGACCCGGCCGTCGCCGGGCGACAGCAGGCCGAGCGGCATCGGCCGCGGCGAGCCCGGCTTCAGCGGCGCGATGCTGACGCCGCAATTGCCGGTCACGACGGAGGTCACGCCCTGCGAGACTTTGCAGATCATGTCGGGATCGACCAGCACCGCGCTGTCGTCATGGGTGTGGGAGTCGATGAAGCCCGGCGCAACGATGCGGCCGGTGGCGTCGATGACGCGTGCAGCCTTGCGGCCACCAAGCTCGCCGATGGCGACGATGCGACCGTCCTTGATGCCGACATCGGCCTCGAAACGTGGCGCGCGCGTGCCGTCGATGACGGTGCCGCCGCGGATGATCAGGTCGAAGGAGTCGGAGGAAGGCTGGGTATCGGTCATGAGGTCTCGCGCAGGGATATTGATCGGAGCTGGCGGGACTATCCGCTGCACGCCTCTGGGCGTCCAGCGGGATCGGCATGAGGTGCGCGCTGGGCTGGGCTGCAAGCCTCGCGACCGCTGGCACTGCGTCAACAAGGAGCGCGATGTCACCGTCATTCCGGGGCAATCGTCAATGCGCAGCCGCGAAGCGGCAACACGTTGACGATTAAAACCGGAATCCCGAGATTTCAGGAACGGACGCAAGACAACATCGAGATTCCGGGTTCAAGGCCTGCGGCCTTGCCCCGGAATGACGGTGGTCGTAACGTCGTCAGTCCTTCAAGCCGCCGGCCGCCGCTGCGCGACGATCTGCCGGTAGAGTTCGGCATAACGGCCGGCGCGATGCCGCCACGACACGTCGGTCAGCATCGCATTGAGCTGCATGCGGGTCCAGTTCGCGGCGTTGCTGCGCGAGGCGTAGAAGGCCGCAGCGGCGCGGCGCAGGGTCTGATCGAGCGCCTCCGCCGTCACGGAGGCGCACTTGAACCCCGTTGCGGCGACGCCGGCCTCGGTCTCGTCGATGACGGTGTCGGCGAGGCCGCCCACGGCGGTGACGATCGGCAGCGCGCCATAGCGCAGGGCGCAGAGCTGCGTCAGGCCGCACGGCTCGAACCGCGACGGCACGACCAGCGCGTCGCAGCCGGCCTGAATGAGATGCGCCAGGCTCTCGTCATAGCCGATGACGACGCCGATCTGTCCTGGATGGTGCGCGGCGGCTGCGCGGAATGCGTCGCGCAGTTCGGCCTCGCCGTCGCCAAGCAGGGCCAGCTGAATCCCGCTACCGGTCAAGGTCGGCAGGCAGGATAGCAGCAGGTCCAATCCCTTCTGCGACGTCAGCCGGCTGACGACACCGAGCAGGAACGTCTCCGGCGCGACCTGCAGGCCCATGCGCGTCTGCAGCGCCGCCTTGTTCGGTGCCCGCGCCTCGATCCGCTCGATGCCGAAATGCGATGGGATGGCCGAATCGCTGCCGGGATCCCACACCGCCGTATCGATGCCGTTGAGGATGCCGACGAGGTCGGACGCGCGCTGGCGCAGCAGGCCGCCGAGGCCCATGCCCTGCTCGTCACTCTGGATCTCCCGGGCGTAGGTCGGCGACACCGTCGTGATCTTGTCGGCGAATTGCAGTCCCGCCTTGAGGAAGCTGATGTCGCCGTAATATTCGAGGCCGTAGATCGAGAAGGATTCCGGCGGCAGGCCGAGCGGCGGCAGGAAGTGACGCGGAAAGCGGCCCTGGAAGGCGAGATTATGCACGGTCATGACCGTGCCCGGATGCGGCCGGTGGCTGTAGAGCAGATAGGCCGGCACGAGCCCGGCCTGCCAGTCGTGGCCGTGGACGATGTCGGGCACGAAGGCCGGCACCGCGCCGAGGCCGATATAGGACGCCGCTCGCGCCAGCGCCGCGAAGCGGAACGCATTGTCCGGCCAGTCCTTGCCGTCGGGTCCCAGATACGGATTGCCCTCGCGGTCATAGAGATGCGGCGCATCGAGCACGAACAGATCGAGTGCACCATGGCTGCCGCCGAGCAGCCGGGCATTGCCGCCGAAGAAGTTCGGCAGCGAGCTGATCTCGCTGGCCTGCTCCAGCGCGGTCATGACTGCGGGGTAACCCGGGATCAGCGTGCGGACCTCGACGTCCTCCGCCATCAGCGCCCACGGCAAGGCGCCGACGACATCGGCGAGGCCGCCCGTCTTGACGATGGGATAGACCTCGGAGGCAACCGACAGAACGCGCAGTGGCGTCATGAATTGAGCCCATCGATCATCGGCTGGGTAATCAAGGTCACGCCGTTCTCCGTTGTCCTGAACCGCTTGGCGTCGAACTCCGGATCCTCGCCGACCACGAGCCCCTCCGGAATCTGCACGCCGCGATCGACCACCACGTTGGTGAGGCGCGCATGGCGCGCGACGTTGACGTAGGGTAGCAGCACCGCGTTCTGCAGCTTGGCATAGGAATGCAGATGAGCGCCGGTGAACAGCAGCGAGCGCTGCACCTGGGCACCGGAGACGATGCAGCCCCCGGACACCAGCGAGCACGTCGCCTCGCCGCGACGGCCATCCGTGTCATGGACGAACTTGGCCGGCGGCGTGATCTCCGAATAGGTCCAGAGCGGCCAGGAGCGATCGTAGAGATCGAGCTCGGGCACGACGTCCGTCAGATCCAGATTGGCCGCCCAATAGGCGTCCACCGTTCCAACGTCGCGCCAGTAGCTGCCCTGATCGTGGGCGGCGCGGACACAGGAGCGCGAGAACTGGTGCGCCACGGCGCGGCCGTTCCTGACGATGTAGGGAATGATGTCGCGGCCGAAATCATGGTTGGAATTCGGGTCCGCGGCGTCGCGCTTCAGCTCCTCGAACAGGAATTTGGCGTCGAACACGTAGATGCCCATGCTCGCGAGCGACCTGTCGGGCTTGCCCGGCATCGGCGGCGGATCGGCCGGCTTCTCGATGAAGTCGCGGATCGTGTCGTCCTCATTGATGTGCATGACGCCGAAGCCTGAGGATTCCTCGCGCGGCATCTCCAGGCAGCCAACGGTGACGTCGGCGCGTTGGTCGACATGCTGCTGCAGCATCAGCTCGTAGTCCATCTTGTAGATGTGGTCGCCGGCCAGCACGACGATGTATTTGGTATTGTAGGTCTCGAGGATGTCGATGTTCTGGTACACGGCGTCGGCCGTTCCGACGTACCACATCGTCTCCGAAACGCGCTGGCTGGCGGGCAGGATGTCGAAGCTCTCGTTGCGCTCGGGACGGAAGAAGTTCCAGCCCATCTGCAGATGCCGGATCAGGCTGTGCGCCTTGTACTGCGTCGCCACCGCGATGCGACGGATGCCGGAGTTCACGGCGTTCGACAGCGCGAAATCGATGATGCGCGACTTGCCGCCGAAATAGACGGCGGGCTTGGCGCGCCGGTCGGTCAGCTCCAGCAGCCGGCTGCCGCGTCCGCCGGCCAACACGAAGGCCAGCGCGTGACGAGACAGCGGCTCGGTCCGTGCGGCGGGTGCCATGGTTCTCCTCCCTGCAACTCGTTGTCGCGTCAAGATTTCCGCGGCCCGGACAGGGGCGTCTCGCGATCGCGCTCCGTCTCCCGGTACTCACATATGACGAGGGAACAGCCAACCAGTTCCCAATGACGAGTGCAATGGGGTGCTTCAGCTCAGGCGATCCCAGGTTGCAGCCATGTCGTCCCAGCGCGGCGGGTCGGCGCCCTCGCGGGTGCAGGTGACGGCCGCACACGCCCCGGCAAAGGCGAGCACCTTGCGCAATTCGGTCTGGCTCAATCCCCTCAGGGCCTCCCGGCCGATGCGGCCGAGCTTGCGCAGCGCGAACAAGAGCCCCGCCTGGAATGTGTCGCCGGCCCCGATCGTATCGACCACCTCGACCTGGGGGACCGCGACTTCGACCGCGCCGGCTTGCGCATGCCAGCCGAGCGCCCCCTTGGGACCCCGCGTGACGACGACCAGGCTGGTGCCGCGCGCCAGCAGCGCGTCGGCCCGCGCAGCGTAATCGTCGTGGCCATGCAGATAGTCGAAATCGACATCCGACATCTTGATCAGGTCGGCGCTTGCGGCAAACCCATCCATGTCAGCGCGATAGCCGGCCTTATCAGTCACCAGATTCGGACGGCAGTTCGGGTCGAAGGAGATCGTCACCGCGCCCTGCGTGGCGGCGATCAGCGCACGGGTCTGCGCGGCGCCGAGATCGTGGATCAGCGTGGTCGAGCCGACATGGATGGCATCAATGTCGGCAAAGGGGATGCTGCCCGGCCGGAACGTCCATTTCCGCGCGGCGGTCTCGGCGTCGTAGAAGGCATACTGCGCCTCGCTGCCGACATGGCGCACGAAAGCGAGCGTGGTCTGGTCAGGGCTGCGCGTCGCGTAGCCGAGGTCGACGTTCGAGCCTTGCGCATGCGCCGCGATCATGGTGCCGAACAGGTCGGTCGAGATGCCGCCGACGAAGCCCGTGGGCGCACCGAGCCGCGCCACGCCGACGGCGACGTTCAGGCACGAGCCGCCGACCACCGGCCGCAAGGCATCGCGGCCGTCGGCCGATCTGGCCGGAACGAAATCGATCAGCGCATCGCCGCAGCTCAGGATCATGGTCATGCCTCCCAGTCGACCCCATGCATCACGGAACGGCTCTCGCGATCAAGCGTCCGCAGCAGGCCGTGGATGCGGCGCTTGCGGCGATGGAAGGCCGCGATGTCCGGATCGGTCGGATCGCTGAGGCGGCCGAGCGAGGACATCGACGCCATCGTTTCGCCGATTGAGCGAAAGCCGCCGCTCGCCACCGCGCCGAGCATGGCCGCGCCGAGCAGCACGGGCTCCTGGGTGCCGGGCAAGGCCACCGTCAACCCCGTCGTGTCCGCCATGATCTGGCGCACCAGCGGACTGCGCGAGGCGCCGCCGGCCATGACCAGCGTCCGGCTGCTGACGCCGTTGGCGGCGAAAGCGTCGATCACGTCGGCCAAGCCATAGGCGAGCCCGCACAACCCGGCCACGAACAGCCGCTCCATCGCTGAGATATCGGTATCGAGATCGAGGCCGGCGATGACGGCGCGCGAGTCGGGATCGGCATAGGGCGAACGGTTGCCGAGAAACTCAGGGAGGATGTGGAGATCCCGCGCCAGCAGCGCAGCGGCGCCGGCATTCGGCACTCGCGCCATGATCCGCTTCTCCAGAAAGCTGATGACGTCGAGCCCTTCGGCACGCGCGGCGGCCGTCGCCTCGGCAGACGCCGGGTGCGAGCGCAGCAGGTGATCGATCGCAGCCCCCGCAGCGGACTGGCCACCCTCGTTGAGCCAGAACTCCGGCACCATGCCCTGATAGTACGGTCCCCATACGCCGGGCACGAAGGACGGAGCGCGCGTCGTCGCCATGATGCAAGCCGAGGTCCCCATGATATAGGCGAGGCGCTCGCAGACATCGACCTCGCCGCGCTCAGCCGCGCGGCCGCCGATCGCGCCGATGCCGCCGGCATGGGCGTCGATCAGCGCCGCACCGACCGGTGTGCCTGCAACCAGTCCGAGTTCTTCGGCCGCGTCCTGCGACAGCCCACGGCCGAGCGGCGTGCCAGGCGCAACGATCTCGGTGCCGATCCGCGCGAAATCTTCTGCGACGAAATCCTCCAGCCCGATGCGGCGAAAGTAGGCGGCGCTCCAGCGCGTCTCATGCGCGAGATAATTCCATTTGCAGGTGACGGTGCACATCGAGCGCGCCAAAGAGCCTGACGCACGCCAGGTCAGGAAGTCGGCGAGATCGAAGAAATGGCCGGCCGCATCGAAACTCTTGCGCAGATGCCGCTTCAGCCACAGCAGCTTCGGCATCTCCATTTCCGGCGAGATCGAGCCGCCAACATAGCGCAGCACCTCGTCTTCGGTCGCATTGATGTCGCGGGCCTCGGCCAGAGCGCGATGATCCATCCACACGATGACATTGCGGCTGGCGTCGCCGGAGCCGCTGACGGTGACCGGCGCGCCCTGGCGGTCCAGCACCACCAGCGAGCAGGTGGCATCGAAGCCGATCCCCTTGATCAGTTCCGGCGCGATCGCAGCCTCCGCTAGCGCGGCTCTGACCGACGCGCAGCACGCGTGCCAGATGTCGTCGGACGACTGCTCGACGACATCACCGGCCTCGTGCCAAGTCTGGATCGGATACCGCGCCGCGGCAAGCAGCCGGCCGCTGCCGTCGAAAATCCCGGCACGCGTGCTGGTTGTGCCGACATCGACACCGATGAACGCCTGCCGCATGTTTCGCTCCCGTCGAATTCTGACGCGAGCTTACCAGCAAGTGTAGCCGCCATCGACAACGACGACGCTGCCGGTCATCAAACTTGCCGCCTCGGAAGCGAGGAACAGCACCACCGAGGCAATCTCCTCGACCTGCCCCATGCGGCCCATCGGAGTTCCACCGATCCACGCGTCGTACATGCGCGGATTGCTCTTCACGAAGGCATTCAGCGGCGTCTCGATATAGGTCGGCGCGACCGCGTTGACCCGGATGCCGCGCGCGCCCCATTCGGCTGCCAGCGACTTGGTCAGATGATGCACTGCGGCCTTGGAGGCGTTGTAGAAGCACTGCTCCTGCGGCTTGTTGACGATGAAGCCGGACATCGAGCCGATATTGACGATCGTGCCGCTCTTCGCCGCCAGCATGTGCCTGCCGAAGGCGCGGCAGCACCAGAAGGTGCCGTTGAGGTTGACGTCGAGCACGTTGAGCCAGTGCTCGTCGGTGACGGTCTCGGCCGGCGTCTCGCTGCGCGCGATGCCGGCGTTGTTGACGAGGATGTCGAGGCCGCCGTAGCGCGCGACCAGATCGTCGGCCACCTCGTTGACTTGAGCCGAGTTGGTGACGTCCATCAGCGCGGTCTCGGTGTCATAGCCCTTGGCCTTCATCGCCGCCTGCCCGTCCGCCGCCGCCTTGGCGTCGCGATCGGCGATCACGACATGCGCGCCCGCCTCCGCCAGCGCCTCGACGCAGGCGAGCCCGATGCCCTGCCCGCCGCCGGTGATCAGCGCGGTCTTGCCGTTCAGCTTGAATTTCTCCAGATACATCGTCGTGGTCCGTTGTTGTCGTTGACGCCCGGAGGGGACGTCACCTCTCATGCGAAGATCGAATTGCCATTGGCATCGAAGCGGTAGATGCGGTTCGGCTCCGGCCGCAGCGTCACGGCGTCGCCGGCACTGAGGCGCTTTTCGCCGACGACGCGCACCGTGAGCGTGCCGAGCGCGCCGGCATCGACGTAGAGAAACGTGTCGCTGCCGAGATGCTCGGCGATCACGACCTTGCCGGGCCAGCCCTCGCCGCCCTCGTCGACGACCGTGACATGCTCCGGCCGCACGCCGATCGTGGTCGCCTTGTGCTTGTCCGCTTCCGGGCCGGTGATGAGGTTCATCTTCGGCGAGCCAATGAAGCCGGCGACGAACAGGTTGGCCGGTCGCTGGTACAGCTCGATCGGCGAGCCGTATTGCTCGATGCGGCCGGCATTGAGCACCACGATCTTGTCGGCCATCGTCATGGCCTCGACCTGGTCATGCGTGACGTAGATCGCCGTGGTGCCGAGCTGCTTCTGCAGCCGCGTCACCTCGAGCCGCATCTGCACCCGCAGCGCGGCATCGAGATTGGACAGCGGCTCGTCGAACAGGAACGCTTTGGGCTCGCGCACGATGGCGCGGCCGATCGCGACGCGCTGGCGCTGGCCGCCGGAGAGCTCGCGCGGCTTGCGGTCGAGATAGGGCGTGAGGTTCAAGGTCGCAGCGGCCGCCTCGACCTTCTGGGTAATCTCGGCCTTCGGCAGCCCGGCCATCTTCAAGCCGAAAGCGATGTTGCCGCGCACGCTCATATGCGGATAGAGCGCATAGGACTGGAACACCATCGACAGGCCGCGCTTGGCCGGCGGCACGTCGACGACGTTGTTGCCGTCGATCAGGATGCGCCCGCCCGAGACGTCCTCCAGCCCCGCGATCAGCCGCAGCAGCGTGGTCTTGCCGCAGCCGGAGGGACCGACGAACACCACGAAGGCGCCGTCGGGAATGTCGAGATCGGCGCCCTTGATGATGTGGACCGGCCCGAACGATTTCTGCACACCTTCCAGCGTGATCCGTCCCATGTGATCCAGCCTTTCGTTACTTCACTGCGCCGAAGGTCAGCCCGCGCACGAGCTGCTTCTGGCTGAACCAGCCGATGATCAGGATCGGCGTGATCGCGAGCGTGGAGGCCGCCGACAGCCGCGCCCAGAACAGGCCTTCCGGGCTCGAATAGGAGGCGATGAAGGTCGTCAGCGGCGCCGCATTCAGGGTCGACAGGTTCAAGGTCCAGAACGCCTCGTTCCAGGCGAGGATGAGATTGAGCAGCAGCGTCGAAGCGAGGCCTGGGATCGCCATCGGCGTCAGCACATAGATCAGCTCGCGCCCGATCGTGGCGCCGTCCATCCGCGCCGCTTCCAGGATGTCCTTCGGGATCTCCTTGAAGTAGGTGAACAGCATCCAGATCACGATCGGCAGGTTGCCGAGGCAGAGGATGAAGACCAGCCCGGTGCGGGTGTCGAGCAGACCGAAGTTCTTGTAGATCAGGTAGATCGGCACGAGCACGCCGACCGGCGGCATCATCTTGGTCGAGAGCATCCAGAGCAGGATGTCCTTGGTGCGCTTGGTCGGCGCAAACGCCATCGACCACGCCGCGGGAATGGCGATCAGCATCGCGATCAAGGTCGAGCCGCCGGCGATGATCAGCGAGTTCAGCGCGTGGTGCAGATAGTCGCTGCGCTCCTGCACCGTGGCGTAGTTTTCGGTTGTCCAGTGGAAGAACAGGAACGACGGCGGCGTCGCGAACGCCTCCAGCTCGGTCTTGAAACTCGCCAGCACCATCCACAGGATGGGGAAGAAGATCACGAACCCGGCGAGCCATGCGGCCACGGTGGAGATTGCGACATGACGTCCGGTGACCTTGCGCGCCATGGTGTTACGCCTCCAGATTGCGGCCGACGATGCGGACCAGGAAGAAGGCGACGATGTTGGCGATGACCACGGCGACCAGGCCGCCGGCCGAGGCGGTGCCGACATCGAACTGGATCAGCGCCTGAGAATAGACCAGGAAGGCGATGTTGGTGGTCTGCAGGCCCGGTCCGCCGCCGGTGGTGACGAAGATCTCCGCGAACACCGTGAGCAGGAAGATGGTCTCGATCAGGATCACCACCGTGATCGGGCGCGCCAGGTGCGGCACCGTGAGATAAATGAAGCGCGACACCGCGCCGGCGCCGTCCATCTCGGCGGCCTCCTTCTGCTCCTCGTCGAGCGACTGTAGCGCAGTCAGCAGGATCAGGGTCGCGAATGGCAGCCACTGCCAGGCGACGATGAAGATGACCGCGAGCAGCGGCGCATCGGTGAACCAGTCGATCGGCGTCATCCCGAGCGATGTCGCGATCCACGCGAACAGGCCGGACACCGGATGCATCAGCAGGTTCTTCCACACCAGCGCGCTGACGGTCGGCATCACGAAGAACGGCGCGATCACCATCAGGCGGATGATGTTGCGCCCGATCACCGGCTGGTCGAGCAGCAGCGCCAGGGGAATGCCGAGACCGATCGTCAGCAGCAGCACCGAGCCGACCAGGACCAGCGTGTTCTGCAGCGAGGCGAGGAAGGCGGGGTCGGTGAGGAAATATTCGAAGTTTTCGAGGCCGACGAAGCTCTCCGAGCCGGGATCGAGCAGGCTGTAATGCAGGGTCGAGAAGTAGACCGTCAGCGCCAGCGGCACGATCATCCAGATGAACAGCAGGATGACCGCGGGCGACAGCAGCGCGCGGGCGAGGATTTGCGTCTGTCTGGTGGCCATGACCGCCGTTCCTTGTTCGCTCGACAGATATTGCTGTCATTGCGAGCGAAGCGAAGCAATCCCGAACACGGGCGGGACTCTGGATTGCTTCGTCGCCTTCGGCTCCTCGCAATGACGAGCTGATGGCTAGCCGTAGGGTGGGCAAAGGCGCGGAGCGCCGTGCCCACCGTCTTCACGGTTCGCGGCCCGACGGTGGGCACGCTTCGCTTTGCCCACCCTACGGGTCTCGCATGTCGCGTTCGAGCAGAGAAAAAATGCGGCCATCCCTGTGGGGAGGGATGGCCGCCAGTGATCAGCTCGGGAGGAGTTTTGGCTTCGAGCTGATGGACGTGGCGCGCCTATTTGATGTAGCCGGCGCGCTTCATCTCGCGTTCGGTGGATGATTGCGCCGCCGCGAGCGCTGCATCGACGGTCATCGAGCCGGCCAGCGCGGCCGAGAACTGCTGTCCGACTGCGGTGCCGATGCCCTGGAATTCCGGAATGGCGGCGTATTGCACGCCGACATACGGCACCGGCTTCACCGTCGGCTTGTTCGGATCGGCGGCATCGATCGAGGCCAGCGTCAGCTTGGCGAACGGCGCGACCTTCAGATACTCCTCGTTCTTGTAGAGCGAGGTGCGCGTGCCCGGCGGCACGTTGGCCCAGCCGTCCTTGGAGGCGACGAGCTTGAGATAGTCCTTGCTGGTCGCCCAGGCGATGAACTTCTCCGCCGCCTCGACCTTCTGCGAGCCGGCAGGCACTGCGAGGCTCCACGCCCACAGCCAGTTGGCGTTCTTGCCGAGACCGGTGTTGGGCGCCAGCGCGAAGCCGACCTTGTCGGCGACCTTGGATTCCTTCGGGTTGGTCACGAACGACGCCGCCACGGTGGCATCGATCCACATCGCGCATTTGCCGGAGTTGAACAGCGCGAGGTTCTCGTTGAAGCCGTTGGAGCTGGCGCCGGGAGGGCCGGCGTCCTTCATCAGCTCGACATAGGTCGTGAGCGTCTTCTTCCATTCCGGCGTGTTGAACTGCGGCTGCCATTTCTCGTCGAACCAGCGCGCGCCGAACGAGTTCGACATCGCGGTCAGGAACGCCATGTTCTCGCCCCAGCCGGCCTTGCCGCGCAGGCAGATGCCGAACACGCCGCCCTGCTTGTCGGTGAGCTTCTTGGCGGCATCGATGACGAAGTCCCAGGTCGGGCTCTCCGGCATCTTCAGCCCGGCCTTGTCGAACAGGTCGGTGCGGTACATCACCATCGAGCTCTCGCCGTAGAACGGCGCCGCATAGAGCTTGCCGTCGACGGAGACCGCATCCTTGATCTTGGGCAGGATGTCGTTCGCGTCGTAGTCGGCGCCGAGCTTGTCGAGCGGCACCAGCCAGTTCTTCTTGGCCCAGATCGGCACCTCGTAGGTGCCGATGGTGAGGATGTCGAACTGGCCGCCCTTGGTGGCGATATCGGTGGTGACGCGCTGGCGCAGCACGTTCTCTTCCAGGGTCACCCATTTCACGGAGATGTCGGGATTGGCCTTGGTGAATTCGCTGGTCAGGCCCTGCATCCGGATCATGTCGCCATTGTTGACGGTGGCGATGGTCAGACTTGTCTCCGCCAGTACGGGCGCATTTGTCAGCAGCGCGGCGGCGCCCATCAGGGCGGCAAGCGTGCTCGTCCGAGTGAAGATGGTCTTCACGGTCTCCTCCCTTCCCGTGTCTTTTGAACATATGCTCACGGGCTGGGCTTATGTTCACTATACGGATCAGACTTTGTCAAGCATGCGCCGGCGCGTACAGGTTGTGCGGCGCGACAGGGATCCGACCTTTGATAGAAGACTGCGCAGCAGCGCCGCGGGCTGTCACGCCAGGACGGCGCGCGCCGTGGCCTCGTCGGTGATCAGGCCGTTGATCAGCCGCCCCTTGAGCGCAGCGCGGATCGCCGGGACCTTCGCCGGACCGAGCGCCGCCGCGATGGTCATGGCGCGCGCCGGCACCTCGGGTGGAATGCTGGTGAGCCTGCGGTTGGTGCCGCCGGCGATCACCCTGCCCTTGGCGTCATAGACCCAGCCGGTGATCTCGCCGATGGCGCCGAGCCGCATCATCTCGGTGAGCTCGTCGCGGGTGACGAAGCCGTCGACATGCATCTGCGCCTTCTGGTCCATCTGGCCGATGCCGACCAGCTTGAGATCGGCCTTGTCGGCCACCGCCTTGACCTTGGCAATGGCATCGAGCCGGACCATGCGGTCGCGCTCGTCCTCGGTGCCCATCAGGAACGGCAGCGGCATCGGATAATGCCGCGCACCGGTGCGGTCGGCGAGCCGGCCGACGGTGTCGAAGAAGCTCGCCGAGCCGTCGGCCAGGATGTTGCCGACCAGCGAGACGATCTGGTGCTCGGGGCGGTCGATCGGCGTGACGCGCTCGACCGCGGCCCGCACCGCCCGCCCCGTTCCGAGCGCGATGATGACCGGCGTCTCGGCCCGCAACGTCGTCTCCAGCAGGTTGGCGCAGCGTTCGGCGATTCCTGCAGATCCGGTGGGCGCAGCCGGGTCGGTGGGCACCACCTCGCAATGCACCAGCGCAAACCGCTCCTTGAGCTGGGCGGCGAGCGCCATGCAGGAGGCGATGGGGTGCTCGAGCCGGAAGGTGATCAGCCGCTCGGCGAGACACAGCGACACCAGCCGCTGCGCCGAGGCGCGCGACACCTGCAGCATCCGGGCGATCTCGTCCTGGGTGTGGCCGGCGATGAAATAGAGCCAGCCGGCGCGGGCGGCGTCGTCCAGCCGTGATTTGTCGCTGTCGCTGCCCGCCATGACGCCGCGCGGTCTCCTTCCAGTCGCTGCTACCCCGGCCAAGCAGAGGCTCGACGCGGATCGGCCAGCACTATGGCATGGCGGCCGCAGCGCCGGGAACCGAAGCCCGCCGCCATCCCCAGGCGGGCGCGGCAGCCTCGCCCAGACCAGATCATATGCTCGGACTATGGGCAATAGCCCAACCTCGGCAGGTTGCGGCGCAACGACCGGCGCGCTGGCCCCGGAACCTCGCCGGCCGCACGACGGCTCCCCATCCATGAGGGATGCGGCGTCTCGGGAGGCCGCTTAGCTGGGAGGCATGGCTGTCCCTCCCCTCGTCCGCCCCAACCGCGCCGCGCCGGTGCTCGTCTGCCGCAAATGCCTGAAGCGCAGCGATGACCCCAAGGCCACCAAGAAGGCCATCAAGAAGGCGATCAAGCATGCGCTGACATCAGAGCGTGAGCGCGGCAGTGGCCCCCGCGAGAAGCCCGCGCGCGTCGTCATGACGAGCTGCTTCGCCCTGTGCCCGAAGCGGGCGGTCGTCGTCACCGGCGGCGTCCGCGCGGCGCGCGGCGAATATGTGCTCGTCTCCGCCGCGGACGACGCGGCGGGCGCCCTGGCGCTGCTGCGTGACGATCAGAACAGATCGTCCTGAGCGTCGTCGGCCGCCGCTGGCGACCGGCCGATGGTCAACGAAACCTTGCCGCGGACGATCGAATGTCGCGGCCGATGTTGACGCTTGCTTGGCACGCGCAGGGCTTAGCTGCGGGGATCATCGTCGTCGGCAAGCGTCCCATGAGCCCCACCGCAACCATCGCAGTTTCCGGCATGAACGCGGCTTCGCGCCGCCTCGAGGTGTCCGCCTCGAACGTCGCCAATGCACGGAGCACCGGCGCGCTGCCCAATGCCGACGGCACGCTGCCGGCGGGCGCCCCGAAAGCCTATGTGCCGCTCGATCTGGTGCAGAGCGACGTCGCCGGCGGCGGCACGCAGACGACCATCACCCGTGCAGGCTCCGGGACCACAGCGAGCTACGATCCCTCGGCGCCGTTCGCCAACAAGGACGGCCTGGTCGCGGCGCCCAATGTCGATCTCGCGCAGGAGATGATCAGCCAGCTCGTCGCCAAATACAGCTTTGCCGCGAATGCAAAAGTGCTGAAGGCGAGCGACGAGATGAGCCGGACCGTGATCGACATGAAGGTGTAGGCCGGCCTCGACAGCTCGGCGGCTCGCGCCGCGTCAGCGCGAGAGTGCGGCGACCAGCCAGTGGATCAGCGTGGCACCGCCGATAGGTGCGACCATAAGCAGCATCATGTTGAAGCCGATCAGCACGAGCAGCAGCCTTTCACGCCGCGGCGACAGCCGCCGCTTCGGCGGCTCCGGTTTCGGATCATGCGGCCAGCCACCGGGCAAGTCGACGAACATTGCGGCCTCACCTGTCGCAGCAGAACGCCGGAGCAGGCGCATCGGATGCCCCGCTCCGGACGAGCATCGTAGCACGGCGGGATCATGGAGACGATCGGCGGCGCGTCCTGCGCCGTGCTCACGCGGTGTCCTTGCCCAGCTCGGCCAGCACCTGCGGCTCGACCAGCAGCCCCTGCCGCTCGTATCGCCCACGCGTCCGGCTGAAGCGCACCACGACCGCATGGCGCTTGCTCTTCGCCTTGGCCCGCCGCGACAGCAGCGCGTTGCCCGCGGGCAGAAAGACGAGATCGCCGAGACCAACGCATGAGAGGCATGCCGGACCACCGTCCTCCATCATCAGGAAATCGCCGGTCCCGCCGCAGCGATGACAGCTCCAACCGTCCCGCGTCGGCAGGATCGCCACCAGCTCCGGCACCCGGCTCGCCTTCGCTGCCACACGCTCGCGCTTCTTCTCGGAGAGCGCCGGCGAGACCCAGTGCGTCCGGAACAGCTCTTCAAGTTGCGGATCATTGCTGCGGCTGAACCGCAGCGGCTGCCGGCGTGGCGTCTGTGCGACATAGGCGGTCTCGCTCGGGCTCAGCCCCTTGGCGAGCGCCCAGGCACGAACATGCGTCATCGCCTCCTTGATGCGCGGGAGACCGGAGCGCGTGACCTCCTCCAGCGAGCCGACCTGCCCGCGCCGCCACTGCTCCAGCAAGCTCGCATCGAGCCAGCCGAGGCCACAGAACAGGTCGGCGATGCTGACGTAGTGCTGCTCGGCCAGCAGCGCCTCGGCCGCCCTAGCGACGCGATCGGACACCGGCTCCTTGTTCCCCCGGCTCATCACCGCACCTGCAAGATCGTGAACGCTGACAAGGCGCGCATTATCCAACAGAGCCGGCGGCGATCAAGAGCGGCGCGACCGCGGCATCGGCCGTGACGCGGCCCGATCCAACCGCGTGAGGAGATCTTCCTAGGCGCTTTTCGCGACCGCGCCCTGCCCCGTCCGCTCGCCGGTCACCTCGCCGGCCGGCTCCGGGCTCAGCCAGCGATAGATGAAGCCGCCGGCCGCGCCGCCGAGCAGCGGCGCCACCCAGAACAGCCAGAGCTGCGCCAGCGCCCAGCCGCCGACGAACAGCGCCGGCCCGGTGCTACGCGCCGGGTTCACCGAGGTGTTGGTGACGTGGATGCTGATCAGGTGAATGAGCGTCAGCGCAAGCCCGATCGCCAGCGGCGCAAATCCCACCGGCGCCTTGCCATGGGTCGCGCCCATGATGACGAACAGGAACATCATCGTCAGCACGAACTCGCTGAGCAGGCAGGCCCCTAACCCATATTTGCCGGGCGAATGCTCCGCATAGCCATTGGCGGCAAAGCCGCTCGCCGTGCTGAAGTCCGGCGCGCCGCTCGCGATCGCGTACAGCACGGCAGCAGCAACGATGGCGCCGACCACCTGCGCGACGATGTAGGGCACAATCAGCCCGGTCGGGAACCGCCCGCCGCAGGCCAGCCCCACCGTGACAGCCGGATTGAGATGACAGCCCGAGATGTGCCCGATCGCATAGGCCATGGTCACCACGGTGAGCCCGAACGCCAGCGACACGCCGAGCATGCCGATCCCGACATTCGGCACGCCCGCCGCGATCACCGCACTGCCGCAACCGCCGAACGTGAGCCAGAACGTCCCGATCGCCTCCGCCACGAGCTTGTTGTTGTTGCCGTTCATCATCGCCTCCCTGGGTGCGTGTGATTGGCTGGAGCCCGCCTCTCCCGTCAATGGAGAAGATGATCACTTTGGCAACCTGGAGTCAAAGGCGATTCGTGGCTGTCGTGGGATGCCTGTGACTTTGAGTCAGGAAGAGTCCGACCGTTCGTAGTTCGTAGGGCGGATGAGCGAAGCGTAATCCGCCAGCTTACGCTGCTTGCCAACAGCCGTCGGCGCTCATTCCTGGAGGAAGCTCGTTCCTGCCGTGAACCAGCTTGATCGGCGAGGGGTTGCTCATCGAGCTCGCGGCCGACGGTCCAAAGCCGACATCGATGATCCCGCATGGCGGATGACGCTCCGCTCATCCGCCCTACGTGCTATCGATTTTGCCGACACGCCGGCGAGAGCATCGGCACGTTCGCCCATGGCCAATTGTGCCAGCGCCCATCTTCGTCGACGCAAGCGGAGGCTGTCGGTGGCGGGCTCGTTGTCGCATCCGCGGATGCTTCAAGCGCGGCAAATCGGTGGTCGACATAGGTCGTGGACAGGCATCCCGCGACGGTCACCACCAGGACGACCGCAAATCCCTTGGCTGAGTCACTCCAGCGCATGTCATCACATCCCTTGTTCGGCGTGCCAGGAACACATGGGACTACATTGACGCGCAATCGCGCGGCTGACCGTGAGAGAGGTCACATCGACATCTAGCCGCCATTTCGGCTCCTGATCGGCCGGCTTGTTCGCGGGGGTGGGCCTCGGCGTGCCGGATGCCTCGGCGTCGTTGGCAAAGTTTAGTGCAGTGGACTGCCCCCCTTAAGTGAGACACGATAATTTCTGTGACAGTGGGGTTGCCACGACGACTATCGTGCCTTGTTTTGCGCGAACGCGGCTT